>NZ_JBHVWT010000043.1:0-48789 GCF_042882135.1 Streptomyces sp. NPDC058240 | reverse complement strand
GTCTGCGGCACCGGGCGCACGGCCGGCTCCGCGCCGTCGACGCCGCGCCGCACCCCGCGCAGCTCGCCGACCACCTCACCCGTCTCCCCGACCAGCTCGATCCGGTCGTTCCCGAACACCACATGGGTGACCGCCGCCCCGGCCCGCGCGTGGATCTCCGCGATGTGGTTGAGCGCGACCCGGGGCCAGTCCGGCACCCCGGTGCGCTTGGCCTCCCACTGCACACCCTGCGCGATCACGACGAGTACGAACGGCTCGACGGTGACGTTGCGCCGGACGTGGTCCTGCTGGAACGCGGGCCGGCCGACGCTCAGCACCGTCCGGCCGTCCGAGGTGCGGAACACGCCGTCGACCGCGCACGCCGCCGCATTGAAGTCCAGCCCGCCGGTGGCCAGTTCGGCCAGGAACTCCTCCCGCGTGCGGACCGGCCGCAGCCCGGCCAACTCGATCCGGCCCGAGGGCGCCGTGGCGGCCCGCACGGTGAACTGCACAGCCGCCGACCCGTCCTCGGTCCGGACGGTGCCGTGACCGTCGGCGAATTCCGTGACCAGCCGCTCGGTCGCGGACCAGTCGATCGGCCGCAGCACGCGGAGGTCGTGGACGGACGCCGGCCCGGCGAACCCGCTGACCTTCGCGGTGGCCAGCGCGAGGTCCACGGCGAAGGTCGGCGCGATGGCGGGCACCTTGTCCAGGCGGTAGCCGTAGTCGAGCAGGTCGGCGAGGCGGACGTCCACGCCGTAGCGCAGGCCGCGGACATCGGACTCGTTGCGCCCCAGGAACGGGTGCAGCCGCTCCCGCAACGCCAGCGGGGCCAGCACGGTCGGCGCGCCGTCGGTCGGCTCGACCCAGCAGCGCACCTTCTCGAACGGGTACGGGGGCAGCGACACCCGGCGCTCTGCCGGCAACCGCTCCCAGTCGACGCTCCTGCCGGCGACCCAGGCCGTGGCGAGCTCGTGCGCGGGCAGGTCCCGCCGGCCGGCGAGGTAGCCGTCCACGGTGGCCAGCGCCGACCGTTTGTCCGCTGCTACGAACGCCCAGCGGTGGGGCAGCTCGTTCTTGCCCACCCGCAGGGTGAACGCGATGTCGGGCAGGTCGGTCTCCCGCGCCCCGCCGAGGTAGGCGCGGAAGGCGGCCAGGTAGCGCCCGAGCGCTGCTTCGTTCATCGCCGAGAACACGAACAGCTGCTCCCCGAACGGCTCCCGGCGTACCGGACGTTCGGGGTATTCCTCCAGGATGATGTGCGAGTTCATCCCGCCGGCGCCGATCGAGGTGACGCCGGCCCGCCGGGGCAAGGGCACCTGCCGGCCGTCGGCCGTGGTGACCGTCGGCTTCCAGTCGGCCACCGACTGCTGTACCCAGAACGGCGTGTCGGCGAAGTCGATGTCCGGGTTGAGTTCCGCGCTGTGCAGGGACGGCAGCAGCTTGCCGTGCCGGAACTGGAGCAGCACCTTGGCCAGACCGATCATGCCGGCCGCCGCGAGCAGGTGCCCCATGTTGGACTTGACGGAGCCGAGCGCGCAGAACTGCCTGGCCGCCGTGTACTTCCGGTACGCCGACGTCAGCGCCCGGACTTCGATCGGGTCGCCCAGCGCGGTGCCCGAGCCGTGCCCCTCGACGTAGCTGATGGTCCGCGGGTCGACTCCGGCGTCGTCCAGCGCCTTCTCGATCGCGTGCGCCTGCATCACCGGGTTCGGCACGGTGAAGCCGTTGCGGGTACCGGAGTTGGACAGGGCGGTGCCCCGGATCACTGCGTACACCTGGTCGCCGTCGCGCTCGGCGTCGACCAGCGGCTTGAGCACGACCGCGCCGACGCCCTCACCGAGGATGGTGCCGTCCACACCGTGGCCGTAGCTGCGGATCACGTCGGAGGTGCCGGTGGTGAAATGCTCCTGCGACGAGGTGATGAGGTTGTACGGGTGCAGCATCAGGTTGATGCCGCCGGCGACCACCATCCGGCACTCGCCGGACCGCAGCATCTGCACGGCCTGGTGCACGCACGTGGACGAGGCCGAGCACATGGTGTCCACGAAGATCGATGGCCCGGTCAGACCGTAGAAGTAGGACAGCATGTTGGGGATCGTGCCCGTGTAGCTGCCGCTCTGCGGGGCGCCGCGGGTGAGACTGTTCTGGAAGCCGTACAGGTTGTAGTGGTTGCTCATGGTCCCCACGAGCACGCCGACATCGCCCTGGTAGCGGCGGTGAATGGTCTCCCGGGAGTAGCCGGCATCCTCCAACGCCTGCACGCCGGCTTGGAGGAAGAGCCGCACCTCCGGGGACATCTGCTCGGCCTCGCGCTTGGAGATGCGGAAGTACCGGGGGTCGAACGTGTCGATGTCGCGGAGGAACGTCCCGGTCCTGATCACGGTCTTGCCCGGCACGGCCCGGTCGCGGTCGTAGACGGCCTCGTGGTCCCAGCGGTCGGCGGGGATCTCCTCGAACGCGTGCCGGCCGCTCTCCAGAAGCTCCCACAGCTCGTCCAGGGTCTCGGCACCGGGGTAGCGCCCGGACACGCCGACGATCGCGATGTCGTGCCGGTCGTCGCGCTCGGGTTCGTGGACGACGAGAGCGGCGGACTCCGCCCTGCCGGGCTCTGCTGTTTCGGGCGCCACGTCGCCGGATTCCGCCTGGCCGGACTCGACCGCGCGGGGCTCCGCCCGGCCCTCGGACCGCGTGGCCGGAGCCGCTGCCGGGACGGCCGGCGTGCTGGCCGCTCCGCTCGCTCCCAGCACGGCCGCCAGCTGCTCGGGCCGTGATTCCACGAAGTGCGCCGCCACGTCCGCGATGTTCAGGTACTCGAAGAAGATCGTCTTGGACAGCGGCCCGAACAGCTTCTCCAGCCGCGCGGTCACCCCCAGGATGCCCAACGAGTCGATGCCGTAGTCGATGAGGTTGGCGGTTGTGTCGAGGTCCTCGGGGGAGTGCCGGAGGACCTCGGCGATGATCCCCGTGAGCAACTCCTCGGTCTGCTCCTGCAGGTTGCCGTCGATGGCGCCACCGGACGACGCCGGGCGGGTCGGCGCGGGGCGGCGCGGCCCGGCGAGGGAGGCTTCGGTGCCGTAGGCGACGACGACGTGGGCGGGGGCGTCGGCGCGCAGGGACCGGCCGAAGGCGCGCAGTCCGTCCTCCGTGGGCAGCGGCTCCCACCCGCGCTCGCGGCGCTGCGACTCGCGGGTGACCTCGTCCGCCGTCATGCCGCCGTCGGCCCACAGCGGCCAGCTGACGGCCACGGTCCTGCCGCTGCGCTCGCCCGCGTCGACCAGCGCCTGGCGGTGCTCGGCGAACGCGTCCAGGAAGGCGTTGGCCGCCGCGTAGTCGGACTGCCCCGGGTTGCCGTAGACACCGGCGACCGAGGAGAACAGCACGAAGAAGTCCAGGTCGAGGTGGCGGGTGGCGGCGTCGAGGCAGAGCGCGCCCCGGACCTTCGGCGCGGTCACGCGGCGGACGTCGGTGAGGTCCTTGCGCAGCAGGTACTGGTCGTGCAGCACCCCGGCCGCGTGCACAACGCCGTGGAGCGCGCCGTGCTCCCGCAGGATCGTCTCGACCGCGGTGCGCACGGCTCGGGCGTCGGTGACGTCGACCGGCAGGTGGTGTGCGTCGACCCCCTCGGCGCGCAGGGACTCCACGGAGCCGTCCGCGGACCGTCCGCTGAGGACGACCGTCGCCTCCGTACGGCTCAAGTAGCCGGCGAGGTGCGGGCCGATGCCGCCCAGGCCACCGGTCACCCAGTACACGCCGCCGGTCCGCAGCTCCGGCACCGGCGGACCGGCGCCGAGCGGCGTCTCGACGGGCTCGCGTACCTGCCGGGCGCCGTCGGCGGTGTAGCGGACGTCGGTGTCGGCGGAGCCGTCGGCGCATTCCTCGCGCACGATCCGCGCCGCCTCTGCCGGGGACGTCGCCTGAAGGCCGGGGATCCGGACCACGCGGCCCGAGACGAGTGGGTTCTCCAGCGCGACCGTGCGGAACAGGCCCACCAGCGGTGCGTGGAAGTGCGCCGGTACCCGGGCATCGACCAGTACCACGAACTGGTGCTCGTCCTTGGGACCGGCCGCGAGCAGCCGTTGGACGTCGGCGAACGCCTGGTCGGTCACGGCGTCGATGCCGTCGGCCGGGCGGGCCGGCGCGATCCCCGGCAGGGCCATGGTGTGCGCGGTGCGGGAACCGCCGTCGGCGTTCAGCGGCCTGTCGATCCACCGGGGGATCGCCGTGACGACGCGCGGACCCGCGTCGGTGGTGCGCTGGGCGAGCCCCCGCAGGCAGGCGCTCAGCACGCCGTCGCGGTCGCACAGGTCGATGTCGAACGTGGCGAGCGCCCCGGAGCCCCCGCTCCGCCGGACCCACGCCCATGTCTCGGACGGGCAGGGCCGGTGGACCTGGAGCTCGTCGAGGGCGAAGGCCAGCGTCGGGCCGGACGCCTCGCCCATCAGGACCACGGATGTCTGGAAGGCGGCATCCAGGACACTCGGCGGCAGCACGTACCCGCCACCCTCCGTCGGGCGGATGCGGACGAGTGCCTCGTCGCGCCCCACCCGGACCTCGCGCAGCGCGCGCAGGGCCGGCCCGTACTCCAGATGCTGGGCACGCAGGCGCGCGTAGATCTCGCCGGTGTCGCGCGAGGTGTGGCAGGACACGCGCAGGGCGTCCAGGTCCAGCGGCGACGGTTCCGGCACCGGGACGACCTCGGCGGAGCCCGTGCTGTGGGTCGTCTCACCCTGGAGGAACGCGAAGTCAATGGCGTCACCGCGCGGCGTCAGTCCGATGTGCACCTCGACCGGTTCGTCGACGACGAGCGGCCGCCGCCATGCGACGTCGCGCAGCCGGACCGTCCCGTCCCGCGGCGCCGCGCACTCCACGGCGGCCCGCGCCATCTCCAGGTAGGCGGCCGCGGGCAGCACCCGACGGCCGTGGACCCGGTGCGCGGCGAGGAAGGGCTCGGAGCCGGTGAACACGGAGGTGTAGCGCTGCTGCGCCAGATCCGAGGTGTTCCGGTGGACGAGCGGGTGCAGCGTCGCGGTGTCCGGCATCCCGGACCGCGGCGCCACGTACCAGTGCCGGTCCCGGGCGAACGGGTAGGCCGGCAGCCGCACGCGGTGCGCCCCGGGGTGCCGGGGCCAGTCGGCGGCCCCGCCGCGCACCCACGACTCCGCCGCGGCCACCATCTCGTGCCCGGCCCCGGCGGGGTTGCGCACCTCACCGTCCGCGACGGACTCCAGCGCGGCGACGAGCTGTTCCCGGTCCGCGACGACGAACGCGGCCCTGGCCCGCATCGGTTCGCGGCCGAACTGGAGCGTGTGGGCGATGTCGGCCGGCGACTGGCGCGGCCGTAGCGCGTGCTCCGGTGCCCGCAGGTGGTCCCGCAACCGCTCGGCCAGCGCGCGCAGCCGCTCCGGAGTCTTCGCCGAGAGCGGGACGACGTGCGGTCCCGGCCTCTCGACGGCCGGCCGCGCGCCGACGTGTTCCTCCAGCAGCACATGGGCGTTGGTCCCGCCGAACCCGAACGAACTGACGCCCGCCCGACGCGGCACACCCTCGCCGGCCGGCCACGGCCGCGTGTCACCGACGATGTAGAACGGACTGCCGTCCAGGTCGATCAACGGGTTCAGGGCCTCGAAGTTGACCGTCGCCGGCAGCATCCCGGCCGCCATCGCGCCGATCACTTTCACCACGCCCGCCACACCAGCGGCCGATTCCAGGTGACCGATGTTGGTCTTGATCGACCCGATGCCCGTGCTGCCCGGCCGCGGCCGGGTTCCGTTGGCGTCGTGCAGGCTCTGGAAGGCGCGCTTGAGGCCGACGACCTCGATCGGGTCGCCGACCGGTGTGCCCGGCCCGTGGGCCTCGATGTAGCCCACGGTGTCGGGCGCGATGCCGGCGCGGGTGTGGACCTCCTCGATCAGTGCGGCCTGCGCGGCCGGGTTGGTCACGGTCAGCGAGTTGGTCTTGCCGCCGTGGTTGGTGCCGACGCCCTTGACCACCGCGTGCACCAGGTCGCCGTCCGCCACCGCCTTGGCCAGCGGTTTGAGCAGCAGGACCGCGCCGCCCTCGCCGCGGACGAACCCGTCGGCGCCCTGGTCGAAGGCGTGCGAGGTGCCGGTGGGGGAGAGCATGCCGGCCTTGCTGAACGCCACGAACAGCTTCGGCGACCAGCACAGGTTCACCCCGCCGGCCAGCGCCAGCTCACAGTCGCCGTTGCGCAGTGCGGTGACGGCCTCGTAGAGCGAGACCAGGGAGCTGGAGCAGGCGGTGTCGTTGGCGATGCTGGGGCCGTGGAAGTCGAAGAAGTAGGACAGCCGGTTGGCGACGACGGAGAACGCCGTGCCGGTCGGGAAGTAGCCGTCGGTCGGCACGTCGTCGCGTTCGATCAGCTCGGCGTAGTCGGCGTGGGAGACGCCCATGAACACGCCCGTGCGGCTGCCCGCGAGTTCGCCCGCCCGGTAGCCCGCGTCCTCGATGGCCTGCCACGCCAGCTCCAGCGCGAACCGCTGCTGGGGGTCCATCGTCTCCGCCTCACGCGGGGAGATATTGAAGAAGGCGGCGTCGAAGCGGTCGGCGTCCTCGACGAACCCGGCCCAGACGCTGTTCGTCTTCTCCTCGTCCTCGCGCGGATCGCCCAAGTAGCGTTCCTTCGACCATCGTTCCGCGGGCACCTCGGTGATCAGCGAGCGTCCCGCCGCAAGGTGGTCGAACAGCTCGGCCAGCGTGTCGGCGCCGGGGAACCGCAGGGCGAGACCGGTGATCGCGATGTCGTCGGCGCTCATCGGCTCTCCTCCGCTTGCTGCACGGCACGACGGTTGTCCACGGTCACGCGCAGGTTCAGCGCAGCGGTCGACGGGCGGCCAGGCCGACTGCCGTCGCCCCGCACGAACTGCCGATGGAGCACGGCGGTCGTCAGCAGGTAGAGGAAGGCGTGGTCCTCCTTGGTGCTGATCTCCTCCACCGGCGACGACATGACCTTGTTGACCAGGCGGCGGGCGAACCGCTGGTCCACGAAGCCGAGCTCGGCCAACTCGTGGTCGGACAGCAGCAGTTCCAGGTAGTCCGGGCGATTGTCCTTGAACACGGTGCTGCCCGGTGCGCGGTAGGGCTGCTTGGGGCGCCGCGTGGTCCACTCCGGGAGCTCGGCGCGGAATGCCTTCTTCAACAGGGCCTTCTCGACCTGACCGTCGTCGTAGCGCAGATTCACCGAAGCGGCGGCGCGCACCACCGCCGGGTCGAGGAACGGGCAGCGGTTCTCGACGCCGTGCGCCAGCGCGGCGCGCTCTCCCTGCGTGGACAACAGGAATCCGGCCAGCAGCGTCTTGTACTCCAGCCACTGGGCCTTGTGCACCGCGGGCATCTGCGCGTAGCCGGGAGTCCCGGCTACGAGGGCAAGCAGGTCGCCGAACGGTTCGCGACCGTCGGCGAGCAGGCGCGCGGCGAACAGGCCGTTCTGGTAGCGCATCTCGTGGGAGAACAGGCCCGGCAGGCGTTCCACCGAGAACTGCTGGTAAAGCCCGAGCAGGTGGGCCTGGTGGGCGGGACCGAAGTGCGTCAACTCCGGGTGCAGGCCGGCCAGTCGGGTACGGCGCTCGTCATCGGGGAGTTCGTTCCACCGCCGGCGCAGCAGGGTCTCGCGGAAGAGCGAGTAGCCGAGGAACGCCTCGTCGGAGCCCTCGCCGCTGAGGATCGTCTTGATGCCGGCGTCGCGGACGTGCCGGGACAACAGAAACATCGGTACGAACGAGGTACGAAAGGTGGGTACCTCGGCGTGGTAGACGGCCGACTGGAAGTTGTCGGTGATGTCCGTGCCGGTGATCGCGACGCTGGAGTGCCGGGTGCCCAGGTGCTCGGCGACCAGGCGCTGGCTGTCGGACTCGTCGAAGGTCTTGTCCTGGAACGCCACGGAGAACGTGCGGACCTGGTGCGGGGAGAGCTGGGTGGCCAGTCGCGTCACCACCGAGGAGTCCAGGCCGCCGCTGAGGTAGACGCCGACCTCGACGTCGGAGCGCAGGCGCATCTCCACGCTGGTGTGCAGGGTCTCCCTGATGAGCTCGATCGCCTCGGCCTCGGACCCGTCGAAGCCGGGCACGTCGAAGGAGAGGTCCTCGTAAGGGCGCAGCGAGCGGCGACCCGCGCCGAGGGTCAGCACGGAGCCCATCGGGAGCTGGCGGATTCCCTGGTACGGCGTGCGGTCGGGCAGCGGCGTCCACGTGGCGTAGATCGTGGCCAGTTCCCTCGGATCGAAGGCGAAACGGAACCCGGGGAAGGCACGGAACGCCTTCATCTCGGATGCGAACAGGAAGCCGCCGCCGTGGTCGGCGTAGAACAGCGGGCGTTTGCCGTAGCGGTCGCGGGCCAGTACGAGGTCGCCGCTGACCGCGTCCCTGATGGCGACCGCGAAGGCTCCGTTGAACCGGGTGAAGCAGTCCGTTCCCCACTGGATCCACGCCTGGAGCACCACTTCGGTGTCGGAGTGGTCGGTCCGGAACGGGCGGCCGAGGGCTTCCAGTTCCGCGCGGAGCTCGATGTGGTTGTAGAGCTCACCGTTGAAACAGATCCAGTAGCGCTGTGACGGGTCGGACATGGGCTGCGAGCCGTCGGCGAGGTCCACGATCGCCAGCCGCACCGCCCCCATGGCGATGCCGTCATCCAGGTAGTAGCCGGCCTCGTCCGGCCCGCGGTGACAGATGTTCGACAGCATCGAGGTGATGACCTCGGTGGTGGCACCGGAGTGCAGCGAAGTCGAAAGGAAGCCGGCCAGCCCGCACATGTCCCGTCCTTCTACTTCGAGGAGATCTTCTTCTGTATGAATGCGTCGATCATGGTGAGCGTTACAAAGACGTTTTCGAGTATGTCCTCCGCGCTGATCTTGACCGAGAACTCGGATTCCAGAAAACTCATCATCCTGACGTACCCGAACGAATCGATGACACCTGCCTTGAAGAGGTCGGTGTCCGGTGTGATCACGTCGTCGAACTCGAAGAGGAAGCGTTCCTCGAGGTACTGCCGGATCTTTTCCGTCGTCGTCATCTCTCATACTCCAGCCTTGATTTTGTGCACCATCTGGGTAAGGGTGAAGCCTCCGATTTCGGTGAATTCGAGCCCCTCATCGCCGTCGAGGAGCGCGCGGACGCTTTCGGTCCAGCGCACCGGGGCCACCAACTGCTCGGTGAGCATGTGTGCCACCTGTCCCGGCTCGTAGGGCCGGGCTGTGACATTGGAGATGACCGGTGTGGTGGGTTCGGTAAATCTGAACTGCTCGAGGAATGCGGCGAATTGCACGCGGGCCGGCTCCATGTACCGGGAGTGGAAGGGCGCGCTCACCCTGAGCGGCACGAAGCGGATGTCCCGGTGCTGCAAGGAGGCGTGCGCCGCGGTCAGTACGGGCGCAGTGGCCGCGATGGTCAACTGCGATCCGGTGTTGAAGCCGGCGATGTCGACGCCGTCGACGCCGTCCTCGGCGAAGATTTCCCGCAGCTTTTCCGCCGACGTATCCATCACCGCGGTCATGCCGCCGTCGGAGGCCGCCGCCATCAGTTTCCCGCGCCTGGCGACCAGTCGCAGTCCCGTTTCGAAGTCGAAGACACCGGCCGCGAGCAGGGCGTTGTACTCGCCCAGACTGTGCCCCAGATAGAAATCCGCCGGCCGGTCCTCCTGGTGTACCCGCTCGAACGTGTGCAGCGCGTTGACGACGTACAGGGCCGGCTGCGTGTACTCCGTGCGGGCCAGCAAGGAATCCGGGTCTTCCGTGCACAGAGAAACGATGTCGTATCCCAGCACATCCGAAGTGAACTGCACAAGCCCCGGATAATGCCCGAAGACCTCGGCCCCCATTCCTTTTTTCTGACTTCCCTGCCCCGTGAACATGACCGCTAGCACGACGCTCCTTCAAGCTGCGATAACTTGTGCCGAGAAAATCATGGGTGGAAGCGTGCAAAATGCCGGTACTGGTCAGGCGGTCGAGTGCACGGCATGTCTTATCGAGATCACCGATCGAAGCATGTCCAAGAAGGCTTTACCGCGGCTGCTCATGACCAGATCGGGCATCATGGCGACGCCGAGGGACGAAGGGGGCAGGACGTCGGCGATCTCGACCGCTCGAACGCTCCCTCCGTCGAAAGTCGCCCCGCTAGCAGCGCGTTGGTACATCAACGCGAACCCGGAACCAGCAGCCACGAGACCGCGCATCGTCTCCAGGCTCGTCGTCGTGATCACCTGCGGCATGCGGACGCCGGCGTTGGCCAGCAATTTATCGAAATGGCGGAGAGTGGCCGGGGTGTTCAAGGCGATGAGCGGTCGAGCGGCCAGTTCGTCCAGACCTACCGAGTTGGCCCTGCCCAGCGGGTCATCGTCTGCCAAGAGGGCGTAGACGGGCAAGTCGACCAGCGGGTGAAACCTGGAATCGCCCGACAAGAAATCGTATGTCACGGCTAATTCGCAGCGGCCGTCCTGCAGTAATCCCAAAAGGTGATCAGCGGATTCCTCGTGAACGTTCAATTGTAGCGCCGGATGTCGCTCTCTGGCTATCCGGTAGGTCAAAGGAAGGAGAAACGGGGCGATCGTAAAGAAGAATCCGACGTCGAGCTGTCCGATGGTTTCGCCCGCCAGGGCGTCGCCCCGTGCCTTGAATCCCCTGGCGTGCCCCAGCAATGCACGTGCCTCTCGAAGCAAGTGCCGGCCGCTGGGAGTGAGGGAGACGCCACGGGCATGATGACGAAGAAGCAACTGAACGCCAAGATGGCGCTCCAGCCGTATAACGGCCGCCGATACTGTTGACTGCGAGGCGCACAGCTTCTCTGCCGCCTCTGATATGTTGCCCAGTTCGGCGGACACCACAAAATACCGCAATTGCGTAAGACTGAAGCCCAAGTGATCGGTCACAGTTCACATCCGGAGATCTTTTCCTGGAGTCTGACCATTCTGATTTCGTGTTCAGCGGTGAGCAGGCGGTCTCTTTGCCGGCAAGGGTCGGCCATCCTTGCCAGGGCGAACGGTGGTGCTCTTGCGATCTTCGGAACGTCAAGCTCTCGGTCGAGTTCCCCGGTCGGTGTCCGGTTCTGCGTGCATCTGGATGACGAACAGGACGTTGCCGCAGCCGGGTTGGCCGCGGTCCGTGAATAGTCATGGCGACGCTTCGGGAGGAACGTGGTATTCGTGAGGATGTATGAATCCGGGGTGGGTCCCATCTCTCCGTGACGACATAACGGAAGTGCCACGAGAGCGGAACCCGGCAGTCGACCCGGTCGAGAGTGTCGTTCCGTCACCCTGGTAGGGCTTTCGCATCCTAGAGCGCCCAACCTTCCGGACGCGCTCCACGATTTGGACAATCACCAGGTGGCCAAAGGTCATCATCGATGGCGGTGGTCGAGGGCTGTACGCCCCTCACCGGAGTGCTGAGGTGATTACCCCTGCACGCCCGGACCGTTTGAAGGGCGGGCTCACCATTGACGATGCCCTCCCCCCGCGAACGCACCCCAACTTTCACCGGGAATCCACGTCCCGGTTGTGCGGGCTGTACCGTCGGCCGGCCCGTCGCCGAGGATATTCCGGCCAGCCGCGCCACGCGCCGTCGTCGGGGCGGCTGGCCGGTAACCGCCCGTGTCCCAATCATCGTTTGGACAACTGGACGGGAAATGTGAAGTCCCGGCCCGGTCGGCCCCGCCCGTCGCACGCCCCTCGACGGCGTTGGCCGGGCGGCTCGGTCCACTTCGACCTCCCCTACGGCGTCCTTCACCTCCCGAACGCTCCGGCCGCCTGGACCGGACGGGTCGCCGACACGGCCAGGAACACCGCAAGAACCCGGCTGGGCAGCCCCGCTCGGCGTCAATCGATCGAGCTCGCCGGCAAGCAGCCCGCCCGGGCGGCCGCCGCTCCGCAGCCGCCGCCAGGCAAGCACCACGGTGACGATCGCCTCGGGAGCCTCGGGAGCCTCGGGAGCCTCGGGAGCCTCGGGAGCCTCGGCCATCGTCGCAGGCGGGAGTAGTCGTAGCCCTTGTCGGAGTGGAGCTTTCCCGGCCTGCGTCGTCGGGGTCCTCGGCGGGAGCGGATCGGCGGTATGACCTCGACCGGAGGGATCAGAGCTTGGCTGCCGTGCAGATTCGCCGTCGAGATCCCGACGGGCAGGGGCAGTCCGGACCGTTCGGTGATCAGGTGGATCTTCGAGCCGCACTTGCCCCGGTCGACAGGATTCGGGCCTGTCAGGTCCCCCTTTTCAGGGCCCGCATGTTCACCGAGTCCATCGCACATCGGGACCAGTCCAACTCGCCCCGGGGCCGAGTTCGTCGCGGACCGGGCGGTGGAGCTTGGCCCACACCCTGGACTTCGTCCACTCAGCGAAACGCCGGTGAGCCGTCGGCCCCGACGGCCCGAACGACGCTGAAGGCAACTGCTGCAACGTGCAGCCCGAGGCGGCCACGTGTCGGCGTACACCCGAATGTGCGCCGGCCGGTACAGCTGAACGTGCACGGCCATCCCGGCTTTTTGGCCCAGTGCTGTGGCGCCAGGGTCCCCCGTCTGGTCAGGATCCGGGACAGTCGTCACCGTCAACGGGGCCCTCTCCCGGAGGCGGCTGGGGTATGCCTCCGGGCCTTCCGGGTCCCGTGTCGCCTTGGGGCGCATCTGCCCGGTGCATCGGGCGGGGAACGCGGAAAGGTCCGAAGGTGCGTTCCTAACGGGATTCCAGGGCCGACCGGGTGACGTTCCTGAGGAACAGCACCGGCGTCGCCGCTGTCGCCACCGCGAACACCCCGAAGGCCAGCCGCATGCCGCCCAGTTCGGCCAGCAGGCCCACCAGAGCCGCACCCAGCGGCATGGCGCCGAAGCTGAAGAGCCGAGCCGCCGCGTCGTAGCGGCCGAGCATCTCGTCGGGGACCTTGCGCTGGGCGACGGTCCGGGAGTTGACCGTCCAGAGCGTGCCGCCCATACCGCCGAGGAAGGCACCGGCCGCCACTGCCCAGATGTTGGTGGTCAGGGCCGGCAGCGCCACCATCGCGGCGGTGCCGATCAGGTCGGCGAACATCGCCCGGCGAGCACCGAGCAGCCGGTTCACCCAGGTCACAGCCATCGTGCCGGCCAGCCCGCCGATGCCGAGGGCGCTGAGCACAATGCCGTACTGCTGCGGTCCGAGTTCCATGGCCTGCTGGGCGTAGAGCGGCATGAGCGCCAGCCAGGCGCCCCAGACGGCGGCGAGCACGCCGACGACCAGCGACAGTGTGCGCAGCACCTCGTCTCGCCAGAGGAAGCGCAGCCCTTCGGCGATCCGGCTGTTGACCGAGACGGGAGCCGCGTCCGGGGCGGGCCCGTCGGCCCGGAAGTGGCCCACCAGCAGGAGCAGGGCCAGGGCAGCGACCGCGTAGGAGGCGCTTATCAGCCCCAGCGCGAGACCCGTCCCGGCGGCCAGCAGCAGCCCGCCGATGAAAGGCCCGGCGAACTCCTGCCCCACGGTCTCGGCCCCCACCATCCAGACGTTGGCGCGCTGCCGGCCCGCTGCCGGCACCGCAGCCGGTACCAGAGCGGAGGCGGAGGTCGAGGCCAGTACGTCGGCGACGCCGAGAATCACCCCGGCGGTGAAGAGCTGGCCGAGCGTGAGGCCACCGGTCACGGCTGAGACGGTGAGCCAGCCCATCGCAGCCAGCCGCATCCCATTTGCGCCCCAGAGCAGCCGCCGCCGGTCGAAGCGGTCGACGATCACGCCGATGTGCAAGGCGACAAGCAGCCAGGGCAGCGTGAGGGTCAACGAGACGGCGGTGACCTGGGCGGGAGAGTTGGTGAGCTGGGCGGCGAGCAGGGGGAGGGCCATTTTCATCACGCCGTCGGCGAGGTTGGTCGCGGCGGTGAAGCCGACCAGGACAGCGGTGTTGCGGCGACCAGGGTCCGGTGGGGCGCAGGGCCCCAGTGTCGACGTGCCGAGGCTTTTGTCGGTCTGCTTTCGTTCAGGCACCGCTGTGACCATGACCATCCCCTAACTGCCTAACGCTTTAGCCGGTGAGATCACTTTGACGTACACACCCGCCATCGCGCAACCGGTAAAACGTTTAGGCGGTAGAGTGGTGGAAACCTGTAGGAGGTGACCCGCAATGCTGGAGCCACCGGCCTCAGCTGTCCTGGTGGAGGCGTTCGCCAACACGGTCGACGTGGAAGAGGCACATGATGAGATCGCCACCCCGGCCGGACTGGCCGACTGGCTGAAGGACCGCGGCCTGCTCGACGCACCCTGCGAGATCCCCACCGAAGTGCACGAGAACTATGTGACCCTTCGCGCAGGCATCCGCGAGGAGTTGGGCGCCCATGTCGGCGACACCCCCGACGCGGAACTGCTCGCCGCGGCGGACCGGGTGCTGGCCGAACACCCTGTGCTGGTCACGGTGCGCGGCTCGCTGACCCCTGCGGCGGAGCTACCGGCGGAGTGTGGGCCGCTGGCCGCGCTGGCGATCGCGTGGAGTGAGCTGGTCACGACCGGGGATGCTGCCCGACTCAAGCGCTGCGCAGAGCACACCTGCGGTTGGGCTTTCTGGGATGTGTCGAAGAACCGCAGCCGCCGCTGGTGCTCGATGAAGGTGTGCGGGAACCGCAACAAGAGCCGGTCCTACGCGTCCCGGCAACGGCAGACGATCTAGCCGTCGGTCGGCCGCGTTCCTGGGGAGTAGGGCATGTGGTGCACGTTCGTGTGTACCGGGCTGTGCTTTCACGCGAACGCCTACACCACGAACACGATCGCAGCCAGCACCCCCCCGGTCACCATGCCGACTCCGGCCACCGCCCTGAGGCCGCGACGGTGCCTCCGCCACCACCCCGCTGGAACAACTCCTGCAACTCGTCCGGCACCAGCCGCTCAACGATCCCCACCGCGACCGACATCGTTCCGAGTCCGTCAATTGAGATGACTTCTCAACGGTGTAACTGGTGTGGTGGGTGAGTCCGATGCGGGCTGCTGAGAGGCGCCCGTCAAAGGCGATGTCGGACGCCTGGAGGGCTCGCTTCCAGCGGCTGGTCCATCGTTTGCGGCCCTTCCTGGCTCGGTCGAGGCTCATGATCGTGAGGTAGACGCAGTTCAGCGCGGCGGCCTCCGGCGGGAAGCGGCCGCGGGCCCGGACGGCCCGGCGGATGCGTGCGTTCACGCTCTCGATGGCGTTCGTGGTGCAGACGATGCGGCGGATCCCGGCGTCGAACTGCAGGAGCGGCACGAACTCGGCCCAGGCGTTCTCCCGGAGCTGCCCTTGCGGTCGCGGGGCACGGTGATCTCGACCGGGCCGACATCGGTCAGCACGGTCTCGGACCGCTCGCCGTTGCGGGAGTTGCCGCCGTTCTTGCCCGCGGGGTCGTGCCTGTCATAGCCGAGGTGATCGGTCATCTCCTCGTCAAGCGCGGACTCCAGCAGCCGCGTGGTGAGCTGCCGGAGCAGCACGCCCTCATTGGTCAGCTGCAGCCCGTCGGCCTGGGCCCGGGCGACGAGTTCCTTGAGGAACTTCTCGTCCACAGCAGCTGACGGAGCCGTCTCCACGACCGCGGTCCTGGACGCGTCCTTGGGTATGTCCTCGCCGGTCACAGGTGCAGTCCTCCATGATCGGAGTTACACCGTTCTATTTACACTTCCCTCCCATGGCGTGGCCGTCCGATAGAGCACGGTGTCGATGATGAGGTCGATCTCCCGCGGACTTGGTGGCTCGCCGGTGAGCAGAAAGGTCTGCAGTATCAGAGCGGGACCAGTGCGAGCGGCCAGCGGGTGAACGCTCTCAGGGCTCAACTCGCCGCTGCGCATGCCCTCATGCAGGATGGCTTCGATGTGCTCAAGACGCGGCGCGATGACCCTGTCGGCGAACATGGCACGCAGGTCCGGCTCGCGCAGCAGGTCGACGATGAACTCGATGCCTGGTACGAGAGTTCTGCCGGCCAGCACACCGCTGAAGGCGGCGAGGGCGTCGGCGAGGTTTTCCCGGGTCGAGTGCTCCGGGTCCGGCTCGGGCAGCGGGGGAAGGGCGTAGCGCAGGGCGTCCAGAACCAGGGGTTGCTTGCCGGGCCAACGCCGGTAGAGCGCGGCCTTGCCCGTGCCGGCGCGGGCGGCGATGCCCTCCATGGTGAGTCGGCCATAACCGTTCGCGGCAAGCTCGTCGAGCGTCGCGACATAGATCGCGCGTTCCAGTTCCGCGCCTCGGCGACGGCCGGGTGTTGCGCTCTCTGTCATGGATTCAATAGTAGACGCTGGCGTTCCTTCCTGCCTACACTCGCTTTAGTGAACAACCCCGTCTACTAGAAGAGGTGAGGGTTGGATGGCTGATCTGCATCCTGCGCGTGACCACCAGGGCAGCCGGGAGCCGGCACTGGATTTCGAGGCGGTGTATCAGGGGCACGGGATCTCCTACGGCGCGGACGACCGCCGGTCGGACCTGATCCCGTGGGAACTGGACGCTCCCCAGCCGCTGGTCGTCGAGCTGGAAGCGGCGGGCGAGATCACCGGCCCGGTTCTGGAATGCGGCTGTGGGCTCGGGGACAACGCCCTGTTCCTGGCTGGCCGCGGCTACGAGGTGACCGCCTTCGACGCCTCGCCATCCGCGATCGAGCGCAGCCGGGCCAAGGCCACCCGGCAGCCCGGTGACCTTCACGGTCGCCGACGCGACGGAACTACACGGTATCGGTGTCCCCGGAGGCTTCCGCACCGTCGTCGACAGTGCCATGCTGCACTGCCTGGACGCCGATCAGCGGCAGGCGTACCTCGCTGGGCTGCGTCGGGTGTGCGTGTCCGGTGCGAGGCTTCATGCCCTGTGCTTCCGCGACGAGTTGGCCGCTCGCCTGAAGATGCCGGCCAACATGGACGAACGCAGCCTGCGCGAGGCTTTCCGTGACGACTGGACGATCCGGCGCATGGAGCCCCGTCATTACAGCACCGGTTTGACCCTGCAGGCATGGCAGAACTTGGCGCCCGCCGTATCGGGCGCCTCGGAGCGGGACGACGCCATGACCGTCGACCAACACGGCAGAGTTCTGCTGCCGTTCTGGCAGATCACCGCTGAACTGACCTGATCGGCCACAACCGAGCGGCGGGGGGCATTCTCGGCGTGCCTGAGGAACCACCCGGGCGCCGGTACACGATCCTGTCCTGTGCAACTCGTCGATCACCAGATCGGATGTGGGGTCATCCAGGTTGGTGACGACGAGAACCAGAACCGCACCCGGATGCGTCATTGATTGCCGTCGTTCCCGGTGTCCTGGTCACCGCCACCGGGGCCAGGTGTGCCGGCGGAGTTTCGCGGTGCGGACCAGGGTGGCCAGCGGCGTGTTCTCGGGCAGGTTGGACAGCCGGCTTTTGAGAGCGTCGACGGAGTGTGCCTCCCCGACGACCTCCCGAGGCTGGGAGGCCAGTACTCGGGCCTCCCGTTCGGCGCGCTGTACGGGAGTCATGCCTGGTGGTATTGACTCGGCTCCGAACGGCCCGGTGATCAGCGTGGGCGGCTGACGGCGGGGCCGGCCTTGGCCGCCGGGGTGGCCAGCCGTGTGGTGGGAAGGCCCGTCATGCGTGCTCGAACAGTGGTCTGGGGCTGGCGGGTACCGGTTCCGTCGGTGAGGGTTTCCGACAGGTCGGCCAGCAGTGATCTGGGAGTGTACGGGGACGCGGTGAGGGTCCAGGTGGCGTGGTCGGGGCTCGGGCCGGCCCAGACGGTCCGGCGCCGGGCGGCGGTGCCCAGACGGCGCCTTGTGGGCGTTGCGGGGTTCGGGCACGGGGTGTTGGGTTCTGTACGCGCTGCTGTGGATGAAGTGGTGGTGACTCCGGGGTCGAAGAGGGCGAGGTCGACGAGCTTGGTCCTCGCGTTGGGCGGCGGCGGCCAGGCGACGGGAGAGCCGCTGCGCCGGCCTGCGGTACGCCTTGCCTGGACGTGTGCTTCGAAGGGCGCCTGACCGGTAAATACCCTGGTCAGGCGCCCTTCTTCTGTGTCTAGAAGAAGCCCAGCTTCTTCGCCGAGTACGACACCAGCAGATTCTTCGTCTGCTGGTGGTACATCTTGCATGGCGCGGTGACCAGGAAAAACGGAGGCTGGGTCTGCGATGGGCGGAGTGTTGGCCCGGGTATGGTCCGGATCTTGGTACTGATGAGGCGGTGGGCGTGCCAGCCCGGAGGCAGGTCCCACACAGGGGGTCCCGGATGCCCCGATTGTGTTGGCGAACCCGCTTCTGACGCCCCGGTACGGGGACTGGCAAAGAAGCACAGTCGTGGAGGCGGCGTCGGCGCACTACGGCTGTGAGTGCGCTTCCCCTGCTTCTCGCCATGCATCGGCAGAGCGCCACCTGGCGTGACCGGTGCTGTTTCTACAGCTAGGACGGAGGCATCGGTACCGTCTGCCGGCGGCTTCTGTCTCACGGTCCGTAGGGGGCTGTGCTCTGCCGCGAAGGCAGGCGCGGCCCGCGCGACAGGCGCACCGGGGGTTCAGGTCCCGGAAGTGTGGGCCGTCTTGGGGTCGTACATTTCGAACAGGGCCGCAGCCCGTGCTGGCTGCATGGCGTGTTCGTCGGTCAGGTCGGCGAGGTGTGTGATCGCTGCCCTGTTCCTCGCGAATCAGGCACAGGTAATTGAGAGCAGATCTTTCCGGATCCAATCTGCTAATCGTCCGTCAACGACTCCGGACTAATGGGGTGATAGGAAGTGCACCGCCTCACTCGTGACGCGATTCCGGCATCCAGAACGGCTTGAATGAACACAGAAGCAAGCCGAAGAGCTCACTAAGGGCGGTATCCAGGGGTCTGGCACGCGCGGGTCCAGGCCCGGTACCCAGCACATGTTCACGCGCTGGTCGCCAGATCTGTCCCGTGGAGCACTGCCGCAACGCACGGATCTGCCGGCTGGGACAACCTGGTGGTGCCCGCAAGCGATGGAGGATGTACGTGGTCACGAGACGGCGTGTCGTGCAGGCAGCGGTCGGCGGAATGTTCGCGCTCCTTCCGGCGGCTTCCGCGGCTCCAGGCCTCCGCGTGCCCGGCGGCAAGGGCATTCTGGATCCGGGAAAGGTGGACAAGTACGTCACGCCGCTCGTCGTCCCGCCCGTCATGCCGCAGGCCGGGGGCGGCGTCGCTGATCACATCGACCACTACGTGATTGGCGTGCGACAGTTCCAGCAGCAGGTGCTGCCCTCCGGCCTGCCGGCGACGACCGTGTGGGGGTACGGATCGACTCTGCATACGCGCAGCTTCCACTACCCCGCGTTCACCATCGAGGCCCGTGCCGGAACGCCTGTGCGGGTGAGGTGGAAGAACCAGCTGCTTGATCGCAAAGGCCGTTACTTGCCGCACCTGCTGCCGGTCGACCCCACACTGCACTGGGCGAACCCTCCGGGCGGAGCATCGGCCCGGGACTCACGTCCCGGATTCCGCTCGACACCCGGGCCGTACGCGGGCCCGGTGCCGATCGTGACGCACCTGCATGGCGGGCGGAACTCGGAGGAGAGCGATGGCTACACCGAAGCCTGGTACCTTCCCGGCGCGCTTGACCTCCCGGCGGGATACGCTGAAGTCGGCTCTGCCTACGAGGAGTTCAAGGAAAAGTTCGAAGACCGGTTCGGCGACGCCTGGGGCCGGGGGGACGCCGTGTTCCAGTACACCAACGCGGAGAGGCCCTCGACCTTCTGGTTCCACGATCACGCCCTGGGCGTCACGCGGCTGAACGTCTACGCCGGACTGGCGGGGTTCTATCTTCTGCGAGGCGGACCTGCGGACCTTCCCGTCGGGGTATTGCCCGGTCCCGCGCCCCGGGCCGGTGATCCGCCCGGCCGGAAGTACTACGAGATCCCTCTCGCCATCCAGGACCGCTCGTTCCACGTCGACGGCAGTTTGTTCTACCCGGCCGGACGCACTGCCTTCGACGGATTCAGAGGCCCCTACATCCCGGACAGCGACATCCCTCCGATCTGGAACCCCGAGTTCTTCGGCAACACGATGGTGACCAACGGGAGCACCTGGCCGGTCCTTCAGGTCGAACCGCGCCGCTACCGCTTCCGGCTTCTCAACGGATGCAACTCGCGGTACCTGATCCTGAAGATCGTCACCCGCCCACTCGCCCACCGCCCCGCGACCCCCGCCCTCCCCTTCTGCCAGATCGGCAGCGAGGGAGGCTTCCTCCCCACGCCCGTACGGCGTGACCAGGTGCTCATCGCTCCCGCCGAGCGCGCCGACGTGATCGTCGACTTCGCATCCGTACGGGTCGGGACCGAGCTGTATCTCATCAACGAGGGCCCTGACAAAACATTCCAGGGCGGGAAGGCAGGTACGGACTACTCCCCGGCGGACCCCGCCACCACCGGGCAAATCATGAAGCTCGTCGTCGAAGCACTCACCACACCGGACACGACCGTGCCACCCTCCCAGCTGTCGCTTCCGCCGTTCGAACCGTTGGGAGAGGCGAGCCGTATCCGACGGCTTTCCCTGAGCGAGCAGAACTCCGCGTCGCTGCCGCACGTCGGCCCTCGGCAAATGCTGCTCGGCACCCTGGACCGGAACGGAGCCCCTGTGCCGATGCGCTGGGACGACCCCGTTACGGAGAATCCGGCCCTGGGGGCGACCGAGATCTGGGAGATTCACAACTTCACGAAGGACGCACACCCGATTCATGTCCACGAAGTCCAGTTCCAGGTCCTCGACCGGCAACAGGCCGGCCGTGCCGCCCGGCCCGCCGAGGCGTGGGAGAGCGGGTTCAAGGACACCGCAGTCGCCTACCCGGGTGCCGTGACGAGGCTGAAGGCGACGTTCGACCGGGCAGGCCGGTACGTCTGGCACTGTCACATGCTCGAACACGAAGACAACGAAATGATGCGCCCATACACCGTCGGATGACGGCGCAGGAGGTGCTGCCGCTCTTCTGTGGCTGCGCGCGCTTCTGCCGAACACCATCGCCGAGCGAATCCGCCGAGCGAGGTTGAGCTTGTCCGTTCGGCCGTCTGAGGCGAGATCAGCCCGAGCCGGAATTTCGGGCAGGTGGGCTGCAGCACCGGGCACCTTCGCGCGGCACGGATGGGCGGGGTGGCTGGGTGGTGGGCTCATCGTGGTGGCCGCAGTCCTGGCCGCCGCCTTCCGGCGGCGCGAGTTGGTGGAGGCGTACCACTTGATCTCTCGGGTGCGTTTGCCCGAGCTCGGGGTCGCCATGGGGCTTGAGGCGTCGTCCATCGTGTGCTTCGCCGCCGTTCAACGCTGGCTCCTGCGGGCGGGCGTGTGCAGTGGCGCATGAGGCGGATGACGGCTCTCGGGGCGCCCGCCAACGCCATGGCCGGTGTGCTGCCGGGCGGGGCGGCCTTCTCGGCTGCCTGGGTGTTCCGGTAGCTGTCACGCCGGGGCATGGAGCAGGTGCTCGCGGCAGCTGTTTCCAGTCAGCCGTACACCAACGACTGGCATGGCGATCTCATGGGAGGAGCCGGGTGAAACGGAACCGTTGCGCGGACCTTCTGCGTGTGTGTGCGATCGGCGGGGTGGTGCTGGGCCACTGGCTGCTGGTCAGCATCACGTACCGGAGTGGGCATCTGTCTGGTCTCGACGCTCTTCAGTACGTCGGCTGGGGTCGTTGGTTGACCTTGTTGCTGCAGGTCATGCCAGTTTTCTTCGTGGTCGGCGGGTATGCCAACGCCATCTCCTGGACGGCCCACCAGCAGCGAGGGGAAGGCTGGACCAACTGGCTGCGCGGCCGGATGCTGCAATTGCTGTGGCCGACGACGGTGTACGTCGTGATGGGCGCACTCGCCGTCACCGTGGCCCGGATCGCCGGCGTGGACAAGGCCGCTCTGGCACGCGCCGGGTGGCTTGCCGCCCTGCATCTGTGGTTTCTGCCCGTCTACCTGCTACTGATCGCGCTCACCCCGCTCCTGCTCGCCGCGCACCGGCGGTGGGGACTGGCGGTACCTGCGGTGATGGCCGTCGCGGCCGCGGGAGTGGACGCCGTGGTACTCGGCCCTCACCTGCCACTGATCGGCTTCGCGAACTACCTGCTGGTGTGGGGGACGATGCACCAGTGGGGGTTCGCGTGGCAAGACGGCACGCTCACGCGTCCCCGGTGGCGCTGCGGGATGCTGTTCGCGGTGGGTGCCGTGCTCCTCACCACGCTGCTGGCCCGGGGTCCCTACCCCGTCAGCATGATCGGGACGGGGGCGCGGGCGGGCAACACAACCCCGCCGTCGATTGCCCTGCTGGCGTTCGCCGCCACCCAGACGGGACTGCTGCTCGCGGTCGAACCCGCCGTTGAGCGCCTGCTCGCCCGCCCGTGGCGGTGGCGGCTGGTCTCCCGCCTCAACCGCACGGTCATGACGGTCTACTTGTGGCACATGACGCCGGTGATCATCGTGGCCGTCACGTTCTACCCCACCGGCGTCATGCCCCAGCCGACCATCGGATCGGCCCCGTGGTGGGCCCTGCGCCCGGCGTGGATCACCCTCCTGACAGCGCTGCTGGTGCCCCTCACCGTGGGTGTGATGCGGACCCAGCGGCCGCTGCGTCTGCTGCCCGCGGGACTGGGAGCGGCAGGGTGGTGGTCGCCGGTGCTGGTGCTGTGTGCTCTGGGAGCCATCGTGCTGGCGTTGGTCAGGCTGGCCATCGACGGATTCGCCCCGGGTGGGCACGTGCCCGCGGTGTTGCTGGCAACCTACGCCTGCGGCCTCTTGGCAGCTTTGTATTCGGGCCGCCCACCGTCAGGGCGAACAGGCTGAGTACCGGCGACGATCAGCACAGCGGCAGCGAGGACCTGCTCCGCCCCCGGCGGTGCGACTTCCGGAAGCGCCCAGACAGCCGAGAAGGCCGCACCTCGGGCAGCGGCTGGAAAACCAGTGTGCGGGCGAGCGGGGTAGCGGGCAGCACCGCCCCGACGGTGACCGCGCCGAGCGCGGCAAGCAGCAGGGGCAGGCTGAAGTGGCTGCGGAATAGGGGAACGGCAGTCCGTGGCCGTCCACGAATCCGGACACGCGCTCACGGCGGCCCTGTGCGAGCACGCCGACCCGGTTGTCAAGGTCACCATCCTGCCCTCCGGGCCTTCGCTGGGTGCCACGGAGCAGCTCCCGGAGGCCGAACGGCACCTGTACAGTGAGGGCTATCCGACCGACCTGCTGGCTGTCCGGCTCGGCGGCCGAGCTGGTCGTCCTCGGCGAGGGATCGACCGGCGTCGCCGACGACCTGGTCGGTGCCGCCCAGCTCGCCGCCCGCAAGGTCCGCGAATTCGGCCTGCCCCCGGCCCTCGGCCCCATCGGATACGGCTCCGGAGCCCCCGCCACCTCGACGTCGAGAGCACCGACGAGACACTGCACCGGCCCTATTCCGAGCAGACCCGACGCATCGGCGACGAGGAAACCACCCGGCTGCTGCGGCAAGCCGAGGAACGCGCGGTGGCTCTGCTGCGCGACCATCAGGAGGCGCCGGACACCCTTGCCGGTCTGCTCACCACCCGCGAGACCGTCGACGGATCCGTGGTCCTCGACGTGATCCAACAGCAACAGCGCTCGGACGGCCACCACACTGCGGGGAAAGGGAAGCCGACGCCCTCCCGGTGAAGCTGCGGAGACGCTCACAAACAAGAAGGAGTCGACCATGGAGGAGCAGCAGCCAGGGGTGGGTCACGGTGAGCAGGAGGTCTTGGCACGGACGGTCGCCGTTGTGATGCGCACCGCTGCGGTCACGATCGATGTCGATGAAACCGTGCTTGTGGCCTGGGAGCTGCTGGAGCGGTCCGGTTCCCGCTACCTTCCGGTGGTGCATTCGGACGGTCGCTGTGCCGGCCTGCTGGACAGGGCCGACGTGGCGGTCGTCTGTGCGGCCTCGGCCGCCTCGCTGTCCGGCTTGCGCGTGCGCGACCTCCTGCCCGCCCACAGGTCGGCACTCGTACATGCCGGGCAGACCGTACGCCATGCAGCCGACCTCATGAGCTGTACCGAAGCCGACGCCGTGCTGGTGCTGGAGGAAGACGGGTGTCTCGTCGGGGTGCTGACCGCAGCCGACATCGTTGCGGCCCTCGCCGGTCGCCCGGTGCAGAAGGAACCCGCCGACATACGGCCGCAGGCCCCGTTCACGGTGTTGCCTGGGCTCCCGCCTCGGCGGGGTTGCCGTGGAACGGCGGTGCCCTGAGCGCCCGCCACTGAGCTGCGGCGCATCTACCGAAGTGGTACATGACAAGACTGGTCTGGCATTGCTTGACATCTGCTTCAGGCCCGTCCGGGCCCGAGCACGCAGGCGGGGTCCCGCGCTTCCTCATTCGACCGCCTCCGGTCTGGGAGGGACTGGCTGGCCCCTCTTGATGACACCGAGGTCGAGGACTGTCGTTTCTTGTCCTGTTGGGGCCGTCCGTCGGCCCGCATGGGCCGACCGGCCCTTGGTGACGACCCCAGCAGCGGAAGACTGGGAATACAAGTCGGCTCGGCCAGAATGAGGAGCCCACCATGACTGAGCGCGAGAACATCGAGGCAGGGGCCGAAGCCCGCCGCGCGGTGCCGGGGAAGGCATGGAGGCCCGACGAACCACTACGGCAGGACATGCTGGTGCGCTACCTCGACACGGTGGCCAGCGTGTCCGCCAAGCAGACGGCGGCACGGCGCCCGACCGCTCCCGAGTCGGCTCCGTCCAGGCGGGCGAATGAGTCCGCCGAGCCTGTGTCCGGTGCCGAACCCGCACCTCTGCTGGTCCGTGATGTCATGGACGTATCGGCCGCATCGGTGCACGGCGACATGTCGTTCATGGACATCGCCCGGAGCCTGACCCGTGAACACGTCGGGTCCCTGCCGGTGGTCGACGCCGACGACCGGGTAATGGGTGTGGTGTCGGAGTCCGACCTGCTGGCGAAGGCCGCGGTCGAGGCGTCCGGATACGAACCCGGCGCGATCGGCCGGCTGAGGGAACGGCGGCTGCACGACAAGGCCCGTGCCGAAACTGCCGAGATGCTGATGACCACTCCGGCTGTCACCGTGTTCCCTGATTCGACCGTCGCCGAAGCCACCTGGCTCGTGTCCTTGTCGCGTCTCAAGCGCCTGCCGGTGACGGACCATGAGGGCCGCCTGGTCGGTGTTGTGCACAGGAGCGCACTGCTCAACGCGCTGATACGCGATGATGCGGGGATTCGCGAGGAGATTGAGTCGAGGATCCTCGCTGAGCACTTCCCGGCTGTGCGGAGCGCCGTCGAGGTCTCCGTGCGCAACGGGGTGGTCGACGTCAGTGGCCGGATGGCGGAAGCCGATGTCCCGCAGCTCCACGCGGAGATCAAGGCCATCGACGACGTGACCGAAGTGATCGATCACCTGAACCCCGTCACTGGGTGACGCCGGATTCCCGACTCCCGTCGGCAAGGTACGCCGTCCACGCACGCGTCGTCCGGGCTCTCGCTCGACCGGGTACCCGAGCTGTCGCCCGGTGTGATGGTGATTTCGGGAGGGACACGCAGAGGGCCATGTCGAGTGGAAGGCGGTGGAAATGATGAAGCTGCATCTGGTCTCGGGTGTGGACGGATCGGAAACCAGCCTGAGGGCGGTCGACTGGGCCGTCGATGAGGCGGCTCTTCATGGGCTGCCGCTGCGACTGGTGTACGCGTCCAGGTGGGAGCAGTACGAGGGCGCCGCACTCGCACTCTCCTTGGGGCGTCCTTCCGAGCAGGCGCTCGCCGACAGCATCGTCGAAACTGCGGCTGAGCGTGCCCGCCAACGCCATCCGGATGTCGACGTTTCGGTCGAGGTGATGCCTGAGGACGCGGTGATCGCCCTTTTGTACGAGGGGCGCAATGCTCAGGCGCTGATCATCGGGGCGCGTGGCCGTGGCGGGCTTACCGGACTTCTGCTCGGCTCGGTCAGTCTGGCCGTGGCCGCGCGGGCCCCGTGTCCCGTCATCGTCGTGCGCGGTGACAGGGCCGGGATCGAAGGCGTGCACGGGCGGATCCTCGTGGCTGTCGGGGAGCCGGAGAGGGGAGAGGCGGCGGTCCGGTTCGCCTTCCAAGAGGCTGGGGCAAGGGGCTGCGACCTGGATGCCGTACATGCCTGGCGCTGCCCCGCGCACAACCGTGCCGACCCCCGGCGCACTGCCAGTGAGCACTTGTACCACAAGGAACGTGCGGCGACCTTGATCGACGAAGCGGTGGCCGAGTCCGTACGCGATCACCCGACGGTCCGGCTGCACTCGGCGGCGGTCGAGGGAACGGCTGCAAAGGTGCTGGCCCAGCGTTCGTCCGCTGCAGACCTGATCGTCGTCGGAGCGCATCGCCGCCGGGGCCACCTCGGACTCCAACTCGGTCGAGTTGCCCATGCGCTGCTTCACCACGCCGACTGTCCGGTGGCCGTCGTACCTCTGGGGGGCCTTGTCGCGTGAGACCCCTTGCCTCAATTCCTGGGTTGCAACGCGTGGTCGGGGACGTAGGTCTGAAGGTCTCTCGGCGGTCGCTGGGGCCCGGCGCTTGTCGTCGCTCTGCCGCCGCTGCGGGTTGTGGGAGCGTAGCCGGGTGAACCGGGGTGCGGAAGCGCTCTGGCGTAGGAGATGGCGGCGCGAAAGGGAACGTACATGTCGGGCGCAGCCAGTTCGCACCTATCTGCCGGCAGAACCCACATGCAGTGAGATTTCTGTCGCGATCCATTCGGTAAGCGGCTTCACGACGGCTGCGACGGGTGCTGACAGGCCGGTGCCCAGGCTGCTGTTGGCTCCCTCGATGGCGTAGACGACCAGCTGTCCGGGCAGGCGGTCCAGGTGGCGGGCGAGTTCGACGGCGTTGCCGAGCCCGAGCCCGTGGGAACTCGTCGCAGTGCCTGTCTGCGACAGCTGCCCATCATCCACTTTCAGGCGATGCAGCCGACCGGGAAGCCCGGGGTGCGCGTGTGCGGCGTCCACCACGATGGCGAGGTCGGCGTCTTCCCACAGGGTGATCAGACGGGCGGGGTCGCCGTCGCACACCCGAAGGGCGGTTCCACTCGGCAGTGGCCGTTCCTCGGCCCGCTCTGCCAGCTGGGCCACGACGGCCCAGCCCACACCGTCGTCGTGGCGGAACTCGTTCCCGACGCCGATGACGGCGATCCGCGTAGTGAGGTTCACGCGTTCACCCCTTCCCGCCGCACAGGCTCGCCAGTTGTACCGGGTCCGCTCGGGGGCCGTACGGGGTGACGTAGACAGCCACCTGGACCACGCAGGGGCCGGGCGGCCCATGCCGGGCAGCAGGTCCGTGCGCATACTGGCCGGGCAAGCATCATCGGCGGCGTTGGAAGGTTGGCGATGGCGGACGACGGCGGCATGGCCGCGGTGATCGGCAAGGCCGGTCTGGAGGCGCTGATCACGGTCCTGGCCGGGCGTGGCCGTACGGTTGTGGGACCGACCGTACGCGACGGGGCGATCGTCCTGTCCGAGCTCTCCGGCGGTGCGGAACTCCCCTACGGCTGGGGAGTCGAGTTGGAGGCAGGCGTCTATCGGCTGCGTGCCCGCGAGGACGGTGCCGTGTTCGCGCACAGTGCGGGCCCTCAGTCCTGGAAGACGTTTCTGCACCCGCCGCGGGAGCGGCAGTGGACAGCCGATCGCGGTGGCGACGGCGAGCTGGTGGTGACCGAGGATCGGACATCACCGCCGTCGTACGCGTTCCTCGGTGTGCGCCCCTGCGACCTGCGGGCCATTGCGATCCAGGACCGGGTGCTGACCGGCGGGATGTACAGCGACCCGGCGTATCGCGGGCGTCGCGAGCGGGCCTTCCTGGTGGCGGCGGAGTGTACCGAGCCGGGTGCGACCTGCTTCTGCGTGTCCATGGGCACTGGGCCGGCCGTGGGGCCCGGCTACGACCTGGCGCTGACCGAGGTGCTCGATTCCGACGGCCACCGCTTCCTGGTGCGGATCGGGAGCGAGGAGGGAGAGTCGGTCCTGGCCGAGCTGCCCCACCGTCCCGCCGACGCCGCGACTCGGACCGCGGCGAGTGAGCGTGTCGCCGACGCGGCGGATCGCATGGGTCGCAGCATGCCGCTGGTGGACCTGCAGGTGCTGATGCGCGACACGCTCACGGCCGAGCGCTGGAATGACGTCGCGGCCCGCTGCCTGACCTGCGGAAACTGCACCATGGTCTGCCCGACCTGCTTCTGCACCACCACCGAGGACGTCACGGACCTCACCGGAGACCACGCCGAGCGGTGGCGGCGCTGGGAGTCCTGCTTCGACCTGGATTTCTCCCACCTGCAGGCGGGTCCGGTCCGCAACTCCTCGAGTAGTCGCTACCGGCAGTGGGCCACCCACAAACTCGGGACCTGGTATGACCAGTTCGACAGTTCCGGGTGCGTCGGCTGCGGGCGCTGCATCGTGTGGTGCCCGGTCGGTATCGACATCACAGAGGAGGCCCATGCGCTGAACCGGGAACGGGAGACCCCCCGGCAGGAGTCGGGGCAGGGCCCGTCATGACCGTTGTTCGCCAAGGGTTTCTCGGTGCTCTCTCGCCCCGCCACCGCGAGCGGCTGGCCACGTTCGCCCACGACGTCTCCTTCCCCGGTGGCACCCGCATTTTCGACGAGGACGGTGTCGCCGACCGGTTCTGGATCATCCGTTCCGGGCTCGTTGCGCTTGACGTTCACGTTCCGGGCCGACGCGAGGCAGTTCTGGAGACTCTTGGTGAAGGCGATCTGCTGGGCTGGTCCTGGTTGTTCGAGCCGTACCGCTGGCACCTGGGCGCGCAGGCCCGCAGCATCGTTTCGGCGTTCGAGTTCGACGCGGAGCGGGTCCGAGCCGAGTCTGAGAAGGATCCGTCGTTCGGCTTGGCGTTGACCAACTGTGTTGCGCAGGTGATCGCACGGCGGCTGAAGGCCACCCGAATCCGCCTGCTCGACCTGTACGGGCCCTCCGACGCCGGTGAGTCGTGATGACGGCTGCCGCACCATTGACTGCCCGACCGGGAACTCTCCCTGTTCCGTACCGGGTGGTGGAACGTGAGGCCGAGACGCCCGACACCGCCACGATGGTCCTGGAGCCGGTCCGCTCGGCCCTGCAGCCCTTCACTCCTGGGCAGTTCGCGATGGTGTATGCCTTCGGCGTCGGCGACATCCCGTTGTCGGTCTCCGGGATCGACGGGCACCGGCTGACGCACACCGTCCGCACGGTCGGAGCGGTCTCCGGCGCGCTGCACAGGCTGCGGCGTGGCGACACGGTCGGAGTGCGCGGTCCTTTCGGCACCGACTGGGGACTCCCCGCCGCAGCGGGAAACGACCTGCTGGTCGTGGCGGGAGGTATTGGTCTGGCGCCGCTGCGCCCCCTCGTACGCGACGCGCTCGCCGCCCCCGAGCGTTACGGACGGCTGAACGTTCTCATCGGAGCGCGCACGCCCCACGAGCTGGTCTACGGCGAGGACGTTCGCGGCTGGCAGTCAGCTGCCCGGGTGTTGACCACCGTGGACCGCGCGGACCCGCTGTGGCACGGCGAGGTCGGCGTCGTCACGACCCTGCTCGACCGTGCCGCCTTCAGCCCCGGGGCGTCAGCGGCGTTCATCTGCGGCCCCGAACCGATGATTCGCGCCACCGCCGGCGAACTGGTGCACCGCGGCGTCGATCCGGAACTGATCCGGGTCTCGCTGGAACGCAATATGCACTGTGCCACTGGCCACTGCGGGCACTGCCAGCTCGGCCCCCTCCTGCTCTGCCGCGACGGCCCCGTCGTCAGCTGGACCAAGGCCCAACCTCTCCTCATGGTCAGGGAGTTGTGACATGACCACGAGCGATCGCCCGAAACTCGCCGTCTGGAAGTTCGCCTCCTGCGACGGATGCCAGCTCACGCTGTTGGACTGCGAGGACGAACTCCTCGGCATCGCCGAAAGGGTGGAGATCTCACACTTCCTGGAGGCTTCCAGCGCCGACGCACCGGGCCCGTACGACCTGTCGCTGATCGAGGGATCGGTCACCACCCAGCAGGACGTCGACCGGATCCAGCACATCCGGGCCGTCTCCAAGCGGTTGGTGACCATCGGGGCGTGCGCGACCGCAGGTGGCATCCAGGCGCTGCGCAACTACGCGGACGTCGCCGACTTCCAGGCTGTCGTCTATGCCAGACCGGACTACATCGAGACACTCGCCACCTCCACACCCATCAGCGCCCATGTCCCGGTGGACTTCGAGTTGCGCGGCTGCCCCATCGACCGAGGTCAACTGGTGGAGGTCATCACCGCCTACCTGGCCGAACGCAAACCCGACGTACCCGCGCACAGCGTCTGCTTCGAGTGCAAGCAGCGCGGCACGGTCTGCGTGACGGTAGCCCACGGTACGCCCTGCCTGGGGCCGGTCACCCACGCCGGATGCGGTGCGCTCTGCCCCGTGTACGGGCGCGGCTGTTACGGCTGCTTCGGCCCGTCCAACTCGACCAACTTCCCCTCATTCATCCCCCTCCTGCGTCGCGACGGCATGGACACCCTCGACGTGGTGCGGGTGCTGCGCACCTTCAATACCGCCGCTCCCGAGTTCGACGCGGCCTCCCGGAAGGAACTGGAAGGTTGACCCACCGCCGCTCAAGGCTGTTGCAAGTCGGATCGCTCGCCCGCGTCGAGGGCGAGGGCGCACTGCATCTGCGCATGGACGGCGACAAGGTCACCGAAGCCCGGCTGGCGATCTACGAACCGCCACGCTTCTTCGAGGCGTTCCTGCGCGGACGCTCCTACACCGAGCCGCCCGACATCACCTCCCGGGTGTGCGGGATCTGCCCGGTCGCGTACCAGATGAGTGCTTGCCGAGCGATCGAGGACGCCTGCGGCGTCGTCGTGGACGGGCCGTTGGCGGCGCTGCGCCGGCTGCTCTACTGCGGTGAATGGATCGAGAGCCAGACGTTGCACATCTACCTCCTCCACGCGCCCGACTTCTTCGGCTGCGACAGCGCCATCGACCTCGCACGCACCCGGCGTGCCGACGTTGAACGCGGCCTTCGGCTCAAACAAGTCGGCAACGCGATCCTCGAACTGCTGGGCGGCCGGGCGATCCACCCGATCAATGTCCGCCTCGGTGGCTTCCACCGCATCCCGACCACGAACGAACTGCGCCCGCTGGCAGAGCGGTTGCGCCGGGCCCGGGACGACGCGGCCCAAACCGTGCGGTGGGTGGCCGGCTTCGAGTTCCCCGACGCCGGATGCGACAACGACCTGTTCGCCCTGTCCGAGCCCGGAACCTACGCCATCGAATCCGGCACCCCGACCGTCATGGCCGCGCCACACACCGCCGACCTTCCCCCCGAATCCGACCGCGCGCTGCCCACCCGTACCTTCGGGGCCCACGATTTCGGCGCCCACGTCACCGAGAGCCAGGTACCCCACTCCACCGCCCTCCACTCCCTGCTGGACAACCGCCGCCATCTCACCGGCTCACTCGCCCGGTACGCCATCAGCGGCCGCTGGCTGTCCCCGATCGCCCTCCAGGCCGCCCACGACGCCGGACTCGGCGACCCCCGGCAGGGCACTGTCTGCCGAACCCCCTTCCGCAGCATCATCGTCCGAGCGGTTGAGGTGCTCTACGCGGTCGACGAGGCACTGCGGATCATAGACGCCTACGAACCCCCGCCGCGCCCCTACGCCGACGTGCCCTCACGAGCCGGTACCGGGCATGGGGCGACCGAGGCGCCGCGCGGCCTCCTGTACCACCGCTACACCCTCGACTCCGAAGGGACCGTCACCGACGCCAGCCTTGTCCCGCCGACCGCGCAGAACCTGGGTGCGATCGAGGAGGACCTCCGCCGAATCGTGCAGGAACGCCTGGGAGACGGCGACCCCACCGACGCGGAGCTGACCACCCTGTGCGAACGGGCGATCCGCAATCACGACCCGTGCATCTCATGCTCGGCCCACTTCCTCAACCTGACCGTCGAGCGAACCTGAAGGTCGAACAAGGGGGGTGTGAATCGGCGAGCCACCTCACCGATCCGGCGTCGGCCGCTGTGCCGACGTAGCTCGTTGCGGCCGTACTGCAACAGCCGTCCCTGCACCTTGGTGGGGGTCAGCAGCACCCGCGAACTGCGCAGACCGCAGGTGAGTGCCGCACGGCAAGCATCGGGGCCGTGTACAGGTGCATCCCGAGCACGCCGGATGTCAGGCGGTGCCATGACTCCGGCTGAGGAAGAGGCTCTTTCAGGGGCGGGGATCGCTCGGCTATGGCGGATCTCGTCCTGCCCACCAGCCGGGGCAGCTCCTCTTGACGCCCGTTCAACCGGGTGCGGCCAAGTCACCCGACGTGGAGTCGGTTCTTCCGGCGCGGAGCAGCTGGTTGCCGAGGTCGATCAGGGCCCGGCCGACGGCGAACTCGTCGCCGATCTCGGGAACGGGTGTGTCGTGAGGGTTGCGCTGGGCGGAGGTGCGACTCCGAAGGGTGGTGTCACCGGTGTCGAGGACGGCGTGAACCTTGGTGAGGTCACCTTCCTCGAAGAGGTCCAGACGTACGCTCCACTGCTTGCTGTGTGGCTTCTCGGTGCTGGTGTGCCGGGTCATGGCCAAGACTTCCTTCTGTCGAATGGTGCAGGCTGCTGGGACACGGTCGCCGTTGACCGTTGTCGGTCCGCCGGATTTCTACGATGGCGAAGCACACCCGGTTCCCAGATCCGGGGCGACAACGATCCTTCTCGAATTGCTCTGACCTCCATACTGCGCCGTGTGAGCTGTCCCGGACTTGGGCCTACTGGCCCGCAGGGTGTGCCGGACAGGTCCGTCCGGCACACCCTGCGGGCCGTCCCGCGAGTACGCCTTGCGGAGCCCGTCCCGGGGCGGGCTCCGCAAGGCGACCTCCCGTGCCCGCGACGGACGGCGTGTCATCGGGAGTGCGGTCTTTCTTCCTGCAGCACGCTGGAGGCCCGGCGACGTCGTACGGCGTCTTCGGGCGCAGCGGCGGGTGAGCAGTCGGCACGACACAGGAGACGCTTGTCGACTTGCGTGGCTGGAGAATGTAGGTCCAGTACTACGTTGTTCAACTGGAACATGGCTGTCTGGCCAAGGAAGATGTCGCTGATGTCGTCACAGAACGATCCGTCCTCCGCATCCGATTCCTCGCCCCGGGAGTTGGTGCGCGGGGTCCTCATCTGCTTCGATACTTTCGCCCGGATCCGCGGCGGTCGTGACAGCATTCTCGGGGCGAACCGCAGCACTTCGCAGCACGAGCAGCGCGCCTTCGACGATCTGGCGCAAGCCATTACTCGGCTCCGCAGCACTCTCGAATGATGAAGCGGGCGGCGAAGGCAAGCATCGGGACGAGGTACGCCGGGGCGACGGCTGCTTGTGTCGGTACCGGATGCGACAGCGTGTGCCCGAAGGAGCCCCGAGGCTACTGGTCGAGCGTGTCACAGGCTGCGACTTCCCGCGCACCGCCGACGCCTGGGTGTCGGCCGACGAGGGCCTTGGCCCGCACCACCCCGGCGGTCCAACCTGCACTCATGGCGCTTCGCCCCGGCCAGGGCCGCCGGGCTGGCGCAGTGCGTCGGTCACCGCGTGGTCCACCAGGTCCGGAATACGCTCCCTGGCCTGCCTCCGGACCACCGAAGCAGTGCGGTCCCCGGCGGCGCGAAGGGCGTCCGCTTCCCGCCGGGCCTCCCGGAGGACGGGTTCCGCAGCCTGTCGGCGGATCTCGGGAGCACGCTCCCGGGCGGCCTCCACCAGTTCTGCCGCCTCCCGCGCGGCGTCCCGCCGCACGGCTGCGGCCACCTCGTCCGCCGAGGCCCGGATCCGTGCCGCCTCCCGCTGTACATCCATCAGCTGTGCGAGAGCGGGTTCCAGTTCCGCGGCGCGTTCGGCCGTACGGTCGGCGGGCACGCCGGTGGCGGACGCTCCCGGTGTTCCCGCCGGACGGAACCGCTCCAGGAAGTCACGCAGACTCATCGGTGGCCTCCCGCCGGTCGGCTGCTCCTTCATTCTCACCGATCCCGTTCCACCCCGCACCGGATAGGGCCGTCATTTCCACCAGGGCCGTTCGGCTCTTGGCAAGGGCGGCCGGAGCGGAAGACTGGGACGGTAGGCAACCCGACGGAGTCCGGAGGCCGCCGTGAACAGGCACGAGAACCACTCCGCGGAGGCCGAGGCACGGCGCACTGTCCCGGCTGAAGAGGCTTCCGGTCACCGATCGCGGGGCCGCTTGGTCGGCGTCGTACGCCGCAACGCGCCACTGCAGGCTCTCATCAGGGACGACGCCGAAATCCGGGCTGAGGTCGTGGCAAGGATCGAGTCGTGCTGCCCGCCCGGCGACCGGGAATCGGTGGCGGCGGCCGTGCACGACGGCATCGTGGAGTCGACCGGGAACATGCCTCCGGCCGACGCGGCTCGGCCGGTGGCGGAGGTGGGAGGCATCGCCGATGTCGTCGAGGTGAAGAACCTCCTCACCGCCGGGACATGACGGTACGCGGGGGACCCGAGGGTACGGGGGCGCGCAGCCCCGGCGTGTGCTATCACGCCGGTCACCCGTTGCGGGCCGATGTGTATACCGTCCCCCTCCGAGAGCGGGTGGTCACGTCAGGCCACCGCTGCCGTAGGGGGCAAAGAGGTCGAGCAGCCGGACCCGGGAGGCGCGCAGCCGCTGGGCGACCACCCGGCCGACCCAGACCGCGATCGCCCGGCCGAACTCCGGGTCCTCTGCACACATCGCCCGGACTGCCTCTGCGTCGAACTCCCAGGCCCGTACCGGGCTCATCGCCTCGGCGCCCAAGTGCCAGGTGAAGGGCGGGAAATGCCAGGACCAGCCGACCAGTTCGCCGCGCCCGATCGACTCGATGACGGCGGGACGACGGCCCGGCACATGCAGGTCGAGGGCGACGGTGCCGGTGCGGATGATCCAGAAGCGGTCGGCGTGCCGGCCCTCCTCGAACAGGCGGGTGCCGGCATCGAAGGAGACTTCGCGGGCGAGGCGCATCAGGCGGTCGCGGTGCTCGGTGGGCAAGGCAGTGGTCATGGCGGTGGCGGAAGTCATCACACCGGCTCCCTTCGTGGTCTCTGCTTCCAGCGTGAGCGCCTGCGGGTCCCGCCACCACGGGCCGCTCGGCTTCGACCAGCCAGCATCAGTGCGATGAGCACCCTGGCCAGGTATTCATGGATGGCAAGGGTGCCACCGGGAGCGAGGACCGCGATCAGGTCGACGCCTGCATGGCCGTGGCGGAGCGCGGCGACCACCCAGCCCACCGCCGGTGGGACCGCGAGCAGGTTGCCCAGGCCTCACAGCAGTTCGACGAGGCCCTCGTCGCCGGTGTGCCAGGCGGCGCCTCCTGCGTTGAGGGCCGCGGCCGTGACAGTCAGTAGCGTGGGCTCCAACCGTGAGGCGACCGCTCCGGACGGAGAGCACAGCCGTGTGGTGAAAGCGGCGGTTCATGATGTACCTCTGTCCGTCCGGCAAGATTGCCTGCGGTCCGGTCCCTGTTCATCACACCCTGACGGGGCGGGCCCGCGGCAGGGGACGAACGGCTCTGTCACCAGGGCCGTACGACGCTCTTCGCGTCTCCGGGCCCGGAGGCGGTCGCGGCGTGCGAACAAGCGCGATGGCGAGGTCCAGAGCGATGTCCGTGGACGTTTGTCAGGGCCGGTTGCCGTCCACCGGATGCTTCTCGCCGTGGGGCTACTACCGTGAAGGTGTGACCCTGCTAGGCAACATGGGTCACGGCGGAGGCACTGTGGGCGACAACGGTGACAAGGGGTCTGGCGACTGCGGAGAGGCGCACCGTCGGCTGGGCGCGCTGCCGGGCGATCTGCAGGAGCGGCTGGACGCGGTGAGGAAGGGGCCGGCGGAGGCGGCCCTGCTGCTGGATGCCGTGATGTCGGTGGGCAGAGGGCTCGATCTGCCCCAGGTGCTGCGCAGGATCGTCGAGGCCGCGGTTGTCGTGGTCGATGCCGAGTACGGGGCCCTGGGAGTGGTCGGTGAGGGGACTCGGCTCGCACAGTTCCTGCCGGTGGGCGTCACGGCGGAGCAGCGCGAGGCCATCGGCCCTCTGCCCGAGGGGCACGGCATCCTCGGTGAGCTGATCCGCCACCCCGAGCCGTTGCGGCTGGTGGAACTCTCCGAGCATCCGTCGTCCTACGGGTTTCCGCCGGACCATCCCCCGATGCACTCGTTCCTGGGGGTTCCCGTCCGGGTTCACGACAAGGTGTTCGGCAATCTGTACCTGACGGAGAAGCGGGGCGGCCGGGTCTTCGACGCCGAGGACGAAACCGTGCTCTCGACACTCGCGGTGGCGGCGGGAATGGCCATCGAGAACGCCCGTCTGTACGCGGAGACGCGCGACCGTCAACGCTGGCAGGAAGCCAACAGCGAGATCGTCGCGGCTCTGCTGAGCGGGGTGGACGAGGGGCGCGTCCTGCGGATGATCGTGGACCACTCCTCGCACATCCTCGCCGCGGACCTCGGTGTGCTGGCGCTTCCCGCGGAAGACGACCGCCTCCGGGTGGCACAGGCGTCCGGGCTGGATGCCGGGACGCATCGTGGTCTGGTCCTGCCGCGGACGGGAACGTTCGCCGGCGCCGCCCTGGACGCGGGTGAGCCGATCACCAGCCTCGACGTCGAACACGATCCGAGAATCACCGGGGGCCCGCCGAGGTGGGCGGGGCTCGGCCCCGCCGTCGCGGTTCCGATGGTCACGGGGGAGCGGACCCGTGGGGTGCTGCTGCTGGCCCGGGTACGCGGGCGTCCCGCCTTCACCGATGCGGAGACCGCGCCACTGCTGGTGTTCGCCGGACAGGCGGCACTGGCGATGGAGCTCACCGAACGGCGCGAGTCCGCCGAGCAGATCGCCCTGCTGGAGGAACGCGACCGTATCGCCAGGGACCTGCACGACCTGGCCATTCAGCGGCTGTTCGCCACCGGGATGACCCTGCAGAGCGTGGTGCGGCTCGTGGACCAGCCGCAGGCGAGCGAGCGGGTGCTGCGCGCGGTGGACGATCTGGACGAGACCATCAAGATCATCCGGTCCACCATCTTCGGACTCCGCGCCGGTGGTCAGGGCCGGGCCGGCCAGGGGCTGCGTGCCCGGACGGCGGCCACGGTCGAACGGGCCGCCCGGACTCTGGGCTTCCAGCCGTCGCTGCGGATGGGAGGGCTGATCGACACGGACGTGCCGGCCGGGACCGCCGAACAGGTGATCGCGGTGCTCGGCGAGGCGCTGAGCAACGTCGCTCGCCATGCACGGGCGACGGCGGTGGACATCTCGCTGGTGGTGGGAGAAGGCGAGGTGAACCTGGTCGTGTCCGACAACGGTGTGGGCATGCCCGGGCACATCGGTTCCCGGAGCGGGCTCGACAACCTCGCACGGCGCGCGGAGAAGCTCGGCGGCGAGATGAGTGTGGGGGAGTCCGCACAGGGCGGCACCCGGATCGGCTGGCGGGTGCCGCTGCGACTCTCCTGATGCCGTGCGGGGCGCTTCGAGGAGCCGTACGGTCAGATCCGGTGGTGCCCGGCACCGGGCGGGGAGGCTTCCGTGGCGTGCGCGGCGATCACGGCGGCCTGGATGCGGCGTTCGACACCGAGCTTGGCCAGCAGACGGGAGATGTGGTTCTTGACCGTCTTCTCCGACAGGTAGAGGCGCTTGCCGATCTGGCTGTTGGTGAGTCCTTCGCCGATCAGCGCGAGGACATCCTTCTCCCTCGGGGACAGCCCCGCCAGGGCGTCGTCCTCGGAGCAGGTACCGGATTCCTCCTCGCGCAGGCTGTTCATCAGCCGTGCCGTCGTCGACGGGTCGAGGGTCGAGCGCCCGGAGGCCAGGGTGCGGACGGCGGTGACGAGGTCCGAGCCCTTGATCTCCTTCAGTACGTAGCCGGCCGCCCCGGCCATGATGGCGTCGAGCAGTGCTTCGTCGTCGTCGAACGAGGTCAGCATCAGGCAGGCCAGTTCCGGCATCCGTGAGCGCAGCTCACGGCAGACCGTGATCCCGTCGCCGTCCGGCAGCCGCACGTCGAGGATCGCGACGTCGGGACGGAGGGCCGGACCGCGGGCCAGCGCGTGATCGGCCGTGCCGGCGTCGCCGACGACTTCGATGTCGGGTTCCGCGTCGAGCAGATCCTGCACGCCGCGTCTCACAACCTCGTGGTCGTCCACCAGGAAGACGCGGATCGGTTGCTGCGCCGAGAACCCCGTGTCGTCGCTCATCGTGGCCCTCCTAGCCGTCAGGGGTTACGCAGTCCCGCTACGTCATCGTGAGTTCGTACAAGCGGAACACACCAGGGTCGAACGGTCCCGTTCTCCGGTCCGTTCAGGCCTCAGGACCCTCGGCGCGGGGACCGTACAGCTGCAGCAGCCGTGTCCCTGTTCCGCACCGGCGCTCTGCCACGGTCTCGGCGACGAACCTGTACACCGCCGGCCCAGCACCGCAACGGGCTGCCCGGCCTGGGTCACACCCGCGCCCAGGTGCCACACGCGCGAGGGGAGAGGCAGGGCCGGCCCAGCAGAAGTGTCATCCTCCACGCATCCTTCGTGGTGATCCGGTCCAGTCATCGGGCCGACCACTGTTCTGCGTGCTCCGTCCACTCCATCGTGGACGCCCGGGGCGCATGGTGCTTGGGCCGACCGGCCTGGTTCCGCGACCCGCTCAGCCCATGCCGCCGGCCGCACGGGGTGGCCAGGATGGTGGCATCCGCTTCTGCCTGCGGACTTCGCAATGCGCTACGGGCAAGCGGCGGTGCAGCAGGGGAATGAGGCCGGATCATGACTGAAGAAGAGCCTCCTGGAGCAGGCCGAGGACTCGGCGGGGCCGGTACCCGTGGGCTGCCGGTCCGCGCCTCGGACCGGATCCAGCGTTGGGGCAGGGTGCTCCTGGTTGTGGTCTTCCTGCTCGCGGCACCCTCTGCATCGGTCGCCACGGGCCGTGCGGTGCACAACGCCGAGACCCGTCGTGCTGCCGCACTCTCCGATACGACGAGAGTCGAGGCTCGGCTCGTCTCCGATGCCGGCGGCCCCGTGGTGGATGCCAGAGCGCAGTCACTGGTGCGCGCCTCCGTCCGGTGGACACAGCCCGACGGTCACGTGCGCACGGCGGTGGTCAGTGTCTGGGCGGGCAGCCCGGCCGGGACCGCGGTCCCGATCTGGACCACTGCTCAAGGTGTGGCCACCAGCAGGGGACCCGCGACACCCGGCGAAGCCGTTGCGTCCGCGTGGATGACGGCAACAGTGACGTTGGCGCTGGCGACGGGACTGTTCGCCGCAGTGTGGAAGGCCTTCACGACGTTGGTGGACAACATCAGGTGCAGGGGGTGGGAGAAGGAGTGGGACAAGGTGGAAGCCGAGCTGTCCGAGCGGTTCCGAAATCGCTAGCGGATCGGCATACGTGACTCCGAGGAGAGACCATGGACAGCACTCGATCAAGTGTGACCATGACGGGACCGGTCGTGGTCGGCACCGAGGGCTCCGACCATGCGACGCGGGCGGTGCGGTGGGCCGCGGGCTAGGCGGCTGCTCGCGGTCGGCCGCTGCGGATCGTGTACGCAACCGCGATGGGCCACGGGAGACCCGTACCTCACCCGACAGTGGGTCTCTGCATGGCAACGATGTCCGATGGTGCGGACCGGCTCGCCGCGGACCAGTCGACCGCCACTGCCCGGCTCGTCGCGCCCGTGCGCGTGCGCGAGGAATTCCCGGACCTCATGGTGAGCGAACACATCGTTCACCACGCGCACTGCCCGGTCCTCCTCGTACCCCATCCGTGATGAGGACCGACGCCGCGCTCAGGCGTTCAGTGGGTGTCAGGGACGACGGCGACGGGGCAGGACGCGTAGTGCAACACCGCGTGGTTCACCGGACCGAGGTGCGGACCGCGGTGTCCGCCGGGACGGCGCGCGCCGACGACCAGGAGTTCCGCTCCCTCGGCCTCCTCGATGAGTACCTGGTGCACGGGTCCCTGCACCACGGCCCGGTGGACGACGGCTTCGGTCCCGGTCCGTTCGAGTACGGCCAGTACGTCTTCGAGGTGTTCCTCGGCCTGTTGTCGGTGTGCGGAGGCCGGGGAGCCCGCGAGCAGCGGATGGTCCGCGGTTTCGTGGGCGGGGCAGCGCCAGGCGCGTACGGCGATCAGTTCGCTGTGGCGTGATGTCGCCTGGGCGAGTGCGAAACGGGCGGACGCCGACGGTCCGGGTGCGTCGCCGATTCCGACAACGACGCGGCCCGGCTTCGGCTGAGCGTCCGGTGCGGCCGCCGGGATCACGACGACCGGGCAGTGGGACCGGCCCGCGACGGCGAGACTCACGGAACCTAGAAGCATGCCGGCGATCCGGCCGCGGCCCCGGGAGCCGAGGACGACCAGGGCTGCCTCATGGCTCTCGCGCACCAGCGCGTTCACCGGATCCTCGGGCTGTACGTCGGCGACCACCCGCACCTCCGCGTGGAGGCGATGCACACGTTCCTGCGCGGACGCGACGAGATGCTCGGCGAGGATCTGCTCGGCCGGACGCCCGGTGTCGAAGGTGGGACGCATGCCTTCGTAGTGCTCCCACAACGACGCATGGACGACGCGCAGGGGAATCCGTGAGTGCGCCGCTTCCGCTGCGGCCCAGTCCAGGGCACGGAGACTGCCCTCTGATCCGTCCACTCCGACGACTATCGGGAGCTGCATGGCTCCCACCGCCCTTCCTGCTCGGATGGCTGCCTGCTGCGATGTATGCGGTCGTGGTTTCTACGGTTCGATGGCCAGCACCTGGTCGAGGGGACGTCGTGGTGTGCGCGGCCCGCTCGGCCCGTACCCGAGGCGGATGATCATCTGCGGGTGCCCCGTGCCGAAGACCGGGTCGCGCAGGATCCAGCGCAGGTCCGGCCATTCGAGGGGCTGGGTGGCGAATGACGTGGACACCTGGTGGAGCGTGGCAGTGAGCAGTACACGTTCCAGGGCCTGACCGGCACGCAGCCAGTCCGCGGCGCGGTCGCCCGGCGTGCTCAGCAGGGCCAGTTGAGGCCGGTTCTCGAACAGGACACGGGCCCGGCCCGGGAAGACCCGGGTCCCGCCGAAGTCGCGCGTGGTGGCTCGTTCGGAGGCGTCGCGGGGGCCGAAGGCGTAGTCGGGGATTCCGTCCACGGGAGCCTCGTTCCTCGTGTTCCGTGTCCAGCGCTGTTGCTCCGCCTCCCGCTCCGGGTCTCCGCGGTCGTACCCCTCGGCGTCCCGGATCAGTCCGAGCACGGTCTCCAGGTGGATCGGGGTCAGGAATGCGAAGTCTGCGCCCTCGGCACGGGCCGCGTTGTCGAGGCGTGCCCGGACTTCGTCGGGGACCGGCCGTTCGTCGAACGGGTAGCGACTCGTGTGCCGGTCCCTGATCGCCGGGTGGAGAACGGCGAGGGCTCCATCGGCGGCTTCCAGTGGCGCGTCAGGGCGGATGCCGAGACGGACGGTGGCCAGTACGGTGGGGTCCGACGGCACGGGCAGCAGTGCGGTGGCCGCGTCCAGGCCGTGGTGCGCGGCGGACGCACGCAGGTTGAGCAGGGCCGCGCCGCAGCCGATGTGAAGGGCGCGGGTGGAGGGGTCGGCCTCCGGCATCGCGCGCTCGAAGTCCGCCCGGAGCGTGAGGGTGCGGCTGCGGCGTCCGTAGTCGAAGAGCCAGGGCTGGGCGTTGTGCATGGACGGGGCGGCAGTGGCATCGGCGACGAGGTCGGCCAGTGCGGTGTCTCCGAGTGCTTTGGTGAGCATCGTGGGTCTCCCGGAGGTCGAGAAGGGCGATGGCTTCAGCATGGAGCGGATCGCCGCCCTGTACGTATGGGCCGTTCGTCCCTTGCTCGGTCCCGGACGGCTCCTCGGCCGGGGTACCCGCATTCGCTCGGCTAGGCCGATTCCGGGCCTTCGAGCCGGCAGTCCACGCTGACGACGCCCTCCACGGATTGAGCGAGGCGGGCGGCGACGGGAATGAGGGCAACGTCGGGGACGCGGCCGGTGAGCGTGGCCACACCCCAGGTGACGCCGACCTTCACGTCCCGGTGCGAGCCGGGGAACAGCCGGTCCACGACCTCACGCCGTATCTCGGCGGCCAGGTCGTCGTCGGGGCGCAGGAAGATCTTGAGGAGATCGGCGCGGCTGACGATGCCCTTGAGCCTGCCGTCGGCGTCGACGACCGGAAGGCGCTTGATACGCCGGGCGGCCATGAGCCGGGCGGCCTGCGGGAGGGACGCGCCGGGCCCGGTCGTGATGGCGGGACTCGTCATCAGCTCCTCGGCCCGGACCGAGCCGGCCTTGGCCGTGTCGCCCAGGCGGCGCATGTCGTCGATCATGCCGGGCGGGTGGTCGTGGAACTCCTCCTTCGGGAGCAGGTCGGCTTCGGAGACGACGCCGACGACAGGCCCTCCGGCTTCGACGACAGGCACGGCGGTGACCTGCCACCGCTCCATGGCGTCGGCGATCTCCTTGAATTCCGTGTCGGGCGTGACGGTGACGACGGCCTCCGTCATGACGTCGTTGACGGTGTACCGGGTGGAGGTCATGGCAGGTTCCTCGATGGGCGCGGGCGGGCGAGCGGCCGATCGCCGCCGTGGGGCGAACGTGGATGAACAGGTCCGATGGGGCCGTGGCGTCGGATCTGCGACGGACGAGGCTCCCGCGGCGTACACGGTGTGCCTCCCGTCCTTCATGCACAGCCTTGCACCGGAGGGAACGTGCTGCAGGACCAGGACGGGGAACCTCGGCCGGTCAGCGGACCAGGACGGCCTCTCCGGGCCTGGGTACGACCGCTGTCCAGCCCAGCTCACGGTCGATCCGGTTCCGAAGGGCGTCGGATGACGCCTCCTCTCCGTGCACGACATAGGTCGTATGGGGTGCGGAGGCGCCGCGCAGCCAGTCCATGATCTGGCCGGCGTCGGCGTGTGCGGAAAAGTGCGGGAGGTCCGCCACCTCCGCGCGTACGGGCACGTACTCGCCGAACATCTTGAGCGTGCGAGCCCCGTCGACCAGGTCACGGGCCCTGGTGCCGGCGGCTGCGAAACCGACGACGACAACGGCATTGCGTGGATCGGGCAGGAGCCGGTGGAGGTGGTGCAGGACCCGGCCGCCGGTGGCCATGCCGGCGGACGAGACAATGACGGCAGGTCCGGGCGCACTGTTGATGGAGATGGATTCCTGGACGGTTCGGGCGGTGCGGAACGGGGCCGGGCTGATCGCTTGTTCGCCCAGGGCGAGGATCTCGGGCCTGATCTCGGGGGAACGGTCACGCAGCGCCTCGCGGTAGACATCGAGCGCGGCCAGAGCCATGGGACTGTCCACGTACACGGGAACCGATCGCGGCAGGGTCCCGCTGTGGCGCAGTCCTGCGAGTTCGTGGAGGACGACCTCGGTACGGTCGATCGCGAAGGCGGGAATGATCGCGGTACCGCCCCGCGCGAACGTACGGGCGAGTACGGCCGCGAATTCCGCCTGGGCCCTTTCGGGCTCGTGGGCGCGGTCGCCGTACGTCGACTCCGTGAGCAGCACGTCGGCGCCCGAGAACGGCTCCGGAGGCAGCAGCAGCGGATGGCCGGGGCGGCCGAGGTCGCCGCTCGCGGCGAGGGTGTGGCCGTCTTCGAGGGTCAGGTGGGCCCAGGCGGAGCCGAGGATGTGCCCACCGTGATGCAGGACGAGCCGGGTGCCGGCCATGATCTCGATCTCGCTGCCGGGCTCCACGGGGTCGAAGAAACTGACGGTGGTGTCGACATCGGACTCGTCGTAGAGCGGTTTGGCGGGCCGGTGCTTGGACCAGCCGTGTTCGTTGGCGTGCTGAGCCGCTTCCATCTGCAGGCGCGCACTGTCACGGAGGACGATCTCCGCGAGCCTGGCGGTGTGGGCGGTGGTCAGGATCGGTCCTCGGAAGCCGTGGCGGACCAGTCGGGGCAGATAGCCGCAGTGGTCCAGGTGGGCATGGGTGATGACTACGGCATGGATGGACGAGGCGTCGCACGGCAGCTTCGCCCAGTTGCGGCGGCGCAGGTCCGCGAAACCCTGGAAGAGGCCGCAGTCGAGGAGGATCCGGGCGTGATCGCTCTCGATGAGGAACTTGCTGCCGGTGACGGTCCGGACGCCGCCGAGGAAGCGCAGCAGCGCGGGTCTCGTTCCGGGCGCGGCCAGACGCGGTTCTGCCTCGGACATCGCCGGCCCCTTCTTCGGTGGATGGCAGCGTCTTCACCCTCACATCCCCGTAGCCGGGGCGGGAGGGGCCCGAAAGGTCCCGGCGGGGACCGACCGGCCCATGCGGGACGGGCCCGCGCCGGGTCAGCCTGAGGGAGAACCTCGGGGACACAGAAGAGGGGCGGCACAGTGAAGGCACTCGTTTTTCAGGGCCCGGGACGGATCGCGTGGCAGGACGTTCCGGAGCCCGTGGTCAAGGACGCCGACGACGCGGTGGTCCGCGTCGATGCCGTCACCATCTGCGGCACTGACCTGCACATCATCAAGGGCGACGTGCCCGAGGTGACGCCAGGCCGGGTGCTGGGGCACGAGGCCGTCGGCACGGTGGTCGAGGCCGGGGCAGGCGTCCGTACAGTCCGGCCCGGTGACCGGGTCCTTATCTCGTGCATATCCGCGTGCGGCCGGTGCCGCTACTGCCGTGAGGGCCACTACGGGCAGTGCCGCGGTGGTGGCGGCTGGGTGCTTGGCCACACCGTCGACGGCACCCAGGCCGAATACGTACGGGTGCCGTTCGCCGACCTGTCCGTGCACCCTTTGCCGGCCTCGGTCGACAGCCATGACGGCGTGCTGCTGGCCGACATCTTCCCGACCGCCTACGAGGTCGGGGTGCTGAACGGCGGCGTACGGCCGGGCGACACCGTCGTCGTGGTCGGCGCGGGCCCCATCGGGCTCGCCGCCATCGTCGGCGCCGGCCTCTACAGCCCCGGGAGGATCATCGCCGTCGACCTCGCCGAATCCCGGCTGGCCGCCGCACGCTCCCTGGGCGCGGATGCGACGGCGGGTGCGGCCGAGGAGCCCGGACAACTCGTCGACGACCTCACCGAGGGCCTCGGCGCGGACGTCGTCATCGAAGCCGTCGGCGTGCCCGAAGCCTTCGAGATGTGCACCCGCATGGTTCGGCCCGGAGGCCGCGTCGCGAACATCGGCGTCCACGGCAGGCCGGCGACGCTCCACCTCGAAGATCTGTGGAGCAAGGACATCACCATCACCACGGGGCTGGTCGACACGTACTCCACGCCCATGCTGCTGGGCATGCTGGCCGCCGACCGGCTGCCGTCGTCATCACTGATCACCCACCGCTTCGAGCTCGGGCAGATGGAAGAGGCCTATGACGTGTTCTCCCGTGCCGCGGATACCGGTGCGCTCAAGGTGGTGCTGGGAGGACCGCAGCACAACGAGATAATCGCCCCGGCTCAGCCATGAGCACAGCGTGCACCTGGGACTTCAACGGCTACGACCCCAAGGCGGAGCGGAGGATCGAAGCCCTGTGCACGCTCGGCAACGGCAGATTCGCCACCAGGGGCGCCGCGCCCGAGTCGCCTGCCGACGCGGTCCACTATCCCGGCGCCTACGCGGCCGGGTGCTACGACCGGCTCTTCTCGGAGGTCTCGGGAGAGCGGGTCGGCAACGAGGACATGGTCAACCTGCCCGACTGGACGCGCCTGCGCTACCGCTGCCTGCCGGACGACGGACCGGCGGGGGACTGGCTCACCACCGATGACCCGAGTCTGCGGCGGCACAAGGTTTCGCTCGATCTGCGAGGCGGCGTTCTCACCCGCCGTCTGTTCTTCCAGGACGGTCACGGGCGTCGGCTCGGCGTCACCCACACCAGACTCGTTCACATGGGCGACCCGTATCTCGCCGCCCAGAGAACGACCTTCCACGGGTACGGCTGGAGCGGGGCCGTCGAGGTCGAGTCCGTCCTCGACGGTGACGTCACCAACGCCGGTGTCGAGCGATACCGCGGGCTGGACGGACGCCATCTCACCGGCCACCGCGCCGGAGCCGAGGCGGACGGCGTGGCCTGGCTGTCCTGCCGGACCCGTTCGTCCCGGATCCGGATCGCCGTCGCAGTGCGTACAACGTCGCGGCCCCTCGTCGCGGTGGGATCGAGCTGCACCGGAACCGGAACGGTCCAGAGATTCAGGCTGCCGGTCTCCCGCGGGCGTTCCGCCGCCGTCGTGAAGTGCGCCGCGTTGTACACATCGCTGGACCGCCCTTCGGGCGACCCTCTGCCGCTTGCTGTCGAGCGCGCGTCGCACACGACGCCGTTCGAGGCGCTGCTGGCCTCCCACCGTGCGGCCTGGGAACGCCTGTGGAGCCAGGGCGAACTGAAGGTACCCGGCGAAGCCGGGCGTATCCTCCGGCTCCACCTCTTCCACCTCCTCCAGACGCTGTCCCCGCACACGGCCGAGCTGGACGTCGGAGTGCCCGCCAGGGGACTGCACGGCGAGGCGTACCGAGGGCATGTCTTCTGGGACGAGTTGTTCGTACTGCCCTGCATCACCCTGCACTTTCCGGAGGTGGCACGGGGCCTTCTCATGTACCGCCACCGTCGTCTGCCCGCGGCCCGTGACGCGGCCCGCCGGACGGGCCTGCGAGGAGCGATGTTCCCCTGGCAGAGCGGCAGTTCGGGCGCCGAGGAGACGCAGACGCTGCATCTCAACCCCCGCTCCGGCCGCTGGCTTCCCGACCACTCGCACTTGCAGCGCCACGTCGGATCGGCCATCGCCTGGAACGTGTGGCGGTACGGGCAGAGCACCGGCGACACCGGATTCGTCCAAGGGCCGGGGGCGGAGCTGCTCCTCGATATCGCCGGCTACTGGGGTGCCGCGGCCACGTACGACGCCGATCGCGAGCGCTACCGCATCCGCGGTGTGGTGGGCCCGGACGAGTACCACGACGCCTACCCCGGGGCCGCTGCTCCCGGGATCGACGACAACGCGTACACCAATGTGACCGCGGCCTGGGTGCTCGCACGCGCACTCGAGGTATGGGGCGGGCTCCCCGAGGCCCGTCGACGGGAGCTGGCCGAGCGGCTCGGCCTGGACGACGGGACACTGAGCCGCTGGGAGGAGATCTCCCGTCGGCTGTACGTGCCGTTCCACGGCGGTGTCATCAGCCAGTTCGAGGGCTACGGCGAGCTGGTCGAACTGGACTGGGACGCCTACCGTTCCCGCTACTGCGACATCCGTCGGCTCGACCGGATCCTGGAGTCCGAGGGGGACACGGTCAATCGCTATCAGGCGTCCAAGCAGGCCGACGCACTCATGCTCGGCTACCTCTTCCGTCCGGCCGAACTGCGGTCCCTGTTCGACCGTCTCGGGTACCGGCTCGATGACGAGATGTGGCGCGCGACGGTCGGCTACTACCTGGATCGCACCAGTCATGGTTCGACCCTCAGCAGCCTGGTGCACGGCTGGGTGCTCGCGCGGGAGAGCGGCCCGGACGCCTGGCGGTACTGCGAGGAAGCCCTGCTCAGCGATGTGGCGGATGTTCAGGGCGGCACCACCGGCGAAGGCATCCACCTCGGTGCCATGGCCGGCACCCTCGATCTCGTCGAACGGGGCATCGCGGGGCTGGAGGCGGGCCCGGACGGGCTCCGTGTCGATCCCATTCCGCTCAGGGAGGTGCCGCGCTGCACGTTCACGTTCTGCTACCGCGGGCACAGGGGCATCCGTGTCCGACTGCTGCCGGGCCGACTGGGGATTCGCGTGCCCCGCTCGCGGCCGGCTTCCCCGCTGACCGTGTGCTTGCCCGGCGAGCGGCTGGTGACCGTGGCCGCGGGGGAGCAGCACTGGTTCCGCCTGCCCGTGCGCTGACTCCTCGCAGGTCCGGCGCCGTCCGCTGGACCGACCGGAGCATTTGACCGGCCCCTGGTTTTCGCGTGATCCAGGCAGTACGGGCCGTAGTTCTCAGTCCTTTGCGAGGGCCAGCAGCTCGCCGGGGTCGGCCACGACCACATCGGCGCCGTGGCGGCGCAGTCCGGCCGAATTGCTTCCTCCGTCCGTACGGTCCACTCCCACCACCAGACCGAATCCGCCCCGCCGGCCGGCCTCGACCCCGGCCAGCGCGTCCTCCAGTACAGCCGTGTCCCGAGCCGGAACGCCCAGCCGCCGGGCCGCCTCCAGGAAGAGCGCCGGGTCCGGTTTGCCCGGAAGACCCAGCCGATGCGTTTCGTTGCCGTCCACCACGCTCCGGAAGAGGTGGATCACGCCTGCCGCGGTCATCAGCTCGGTCGCATGGCGGGACGCCGAAACAGCGGCGCAGGGTATCCGCTCACGCCGCAGCGTGTGCAGCAGGCGGACGGTGCCGGGCCAGGCGGCGACACCGTGCGCACGCACGTTCGCGGTGAACAGTTCTTCCTTGCGGGCCGCGACGGCCCACACCGTGGCGGTGCCCGGGGCGTCGTCGGGATCACCGAGCGGCAGATTCAGCCCCCGGGAGGCCAGGAAGCCGGCGGCCCCGTCCAGCCGTGACCGGCCGTCGACATGGCGGAGATAGTCGTCCACCGGATCGAAGGGCCGCTGCCCACCCGCGGCCGACAGACAGGCATCGAAGGCGCCCTGCCAAGCCGCGGCATGGACCCGTGCGGAATCGATGACCACGCCGTCGGTATCGAAGACCACGGCCCGCAGTGAGCGCAGGCAGGCTGCCAGGGGCGGTGTGCCGCTCATGACAGATCCCTTCGTGAGGGGCCCTCTCCATGGCATCACGGCTGCCGGCCGAGGGCGCGCCGACCGCAGGCGCGGGCTTCGGCACCTGCCCGAACGGCCGGGAGCCGTTGTGGCACTGAGCGGCGTGCGGCCGGGGGCCTCCGATCTGCGGTGAGCGTTTGCCGGGCCTGCGCGGCGGCGTCAGGCTGGGAGCATGGTGTCGGAGTCGGCTTCGAACGTGCTGACCGGGTGGGTTGTTCAGAGTCCTGGTCCGATGGCGGGCGGCCCACTGGTGCCCGTGCGGCGTGCCGTGCCCTCGCCGGGGCCCGGTGAGCTGTTGCTGAGCGTGGAGGCGTGCGGCGTCTGCCGCACGGACCTGCACCTTGCCGAAGGAGAC
>NZ_JBHVWT010000042.1:0-50161 GCF_042882135.1 Streptomyces sp. NPDC058240 | reverse complement strand
TACCGCCTCCACGGCCGCACGACGGAAAAGCGACCTCGCGAACGATCATCGCGGACCCGCCCTCACCCCCGCAGTGAATTGGGCAGCAGAGTCCTGACCGACTCCAAAACCCTGCCGGACCGTCGCACGCTCTTCTGGGACGTCCGGCTCTCGTCCCGCTGTCCGACCATCGAGGTGCGGGCCGCCGACATCCCCGTGATGGCCGAGGAGAGCGCCCTGCCGGCCGTGCTGGTGCGGGCGCTGACCATCACCGCCCTGTGGGCCGTCGAGCGGGGTGACCCCGGCCCCGAACCGTCCGCCGAACTGCTGCGGGCGGCGTGCTGGCGCGCGACGGGCTGCGCGGCGAGACCATGGATCCGCGAACGGGGCAACTGTCACCGGCCGACGGCCAGGTCCTGTCCCTGCTGCGCCACATCGGCCCCGCTCTGGAGGAGACCGGCGACCGGGAGACCGCCGTCGCGCTGCTCCGCCGGCTGACGGCCACCGGCACGGGTGCCGACCGGCAGCGCGCCGTCCACGCGCGCCGCGGTTCGCTCCTCGACGTCGTGGACGCACTGGTGGCGCAGTCCCCTGCCGTCGGGTTGCGCCGCCCCCGGGCGGCCGGACCGGCGGCGCCGGCTTTCCGGACCGGCTCCGTGCGGTCGCCCGGATCAGGGGTGGGGGACGACGGCGACGGGGCAGCGGGCGTGATGGATGGCGGCCTGGGCGACGGATCCCAGGTGTGATGCCGGGGCGGCATGGTGCTTGCGCCGGCCGACAACCAGCAGCCCGGCGCCCTGGGCGGCGCCCACGACAGCCTTGGCGGGGCTTTCGAGAACGATGCCGTCGTCCACCTCCACGTGCGGGAATTTGTCCCGCCAGGGGCGGAGGATCTGATCGAGTTGCTTCCGCGCGTCCTGAGCGATTTCTTCCGCCACGTCGTGATCCACACCCCAGGGCGTGTACGCGGCCACCGGCAGGCTCTGGCCGTGGACGGCCCGAAGAGGCACGCCTCGCGCCGCAGCGGTGGTGAAGGCGAATTCGAGGAGGTGGTCGCAGGGGCCGTGCAGTTTCAGTGCCACCACGACACCGCCTTCCTCAGCCGGTGCGGGTGCGGGGTGCGGCCCCCGTCCGGTCGTCCCGGCGCGTACCAGGACCACCGGCCCGTCGGCCCGCGCCACGACGGGCATGCTGATGTCTCCGAGGAAGTAGCTCTCGACGGGCACGAGTCCACGCGAACCGAGCACGGTCATCTCGGACTCCGCCGCCGCTCGAAGCAGCGCGTGCTGGGCGTCGTCGGCGACCAGGCTGCCGACGACGGGAAGGCCGGGGTGGCGCTTCTGGAGCTCCGCCCGCGCCTTGTGCACGATCCGCCTCGCCCAGTAGTTCTGATCCATCTCCGACGGGACGTGGGCCGGCTCCGGCACCAGCAGCGGCCACGCGTGCAGGAGGCGCAGCGTGAGCTTGCGCCGCTCGGCTTCGTCGGCGGCCCAACGAGCGGCGGCAAGGCTCTCGGGTGAGCCGTCGAGGCCCACGGTGACGACTGGCTCCATGGCGTCTGTCTCCGTCTCGTGAGTCCCGTACGGCCTCGTGAAGGCCGGAATGACGGCGAGCGGGGCCGCCTGCCCCGCCTGCTGTCGTCCCTGTGCCCTCGGCCGTGACCGGCCGGACGGGATGAGCGGCCGTCGATGGTGCGAGCATCCGCGCCGGCGAGCCGATCACGGCTTCTTCTCCTTCGAGGAGTACCGCAAATCTCCTGATGCCGCATGCCGACCCCGGTGCGACAGAACCCGTGGGGCCGGGGATTCCCGCACGGCCCTGCCCCAATGCCTCATGGGCCGGTGGTGCGGGAAGTCCGGACGTCGTCGGTGCGGTGGGCGACGGGCCGAGCGGATCGGGACCGGTCGGCCGCGAGCGGCGCAGGTGGGCCGCCCCGGCTCGCCGGTGGGCCGACGGGCCCGGTGCCGGCCCGCTCGGCCCCGCGGAATCACCGCTTCCCATCCCGTGCGACGGCACGTCACGCGTGGCACGTTGGGTACAGCAACACGATGAGGAAACGGCGGCGATCATGCGAGCTCACCTCGGCGATCAGCTTGTTGTCGAAAGCCAGACCACCGGCGCCGGCAGGCGCGACGGCGAGATCGTCGGCCTGCACCATGAGGACGGAACCCCTCCCTACGACGTGCACTGGTCGGACACCGGCCAGGTGACGCTCGTGTTCCCCGGGCCCGACGCCCATGTCCGTCACCTCAAGGACAGACCACTCCCGCCGGCCATGGCGGCCGGGGACGGTGCCGAGTCCGCCGGGGCCCGGCCCGACGGGGCACTCAACCCCGGCGACATCGGCCGGCGCTTGGCCATGGAACGCGAGCGACAGGGGCTCAGCCGCGCAGAAACGGCCCGCCGCGCCCGCATGGCGCCGGACTACCTGGCCTACCTCGAACAACGGCCCGCCGACCCGAGTCCGGCGAGTCTCATCAGCCTGGCCGACGTGCTCGGCACCACCGTGGAGGCCCTGCGCGGAGGCGGCATCGATCTGCCACCCGGCCGGGGCCGGGCGCCCCTGCATCCCCGGCTGGAGGACCTGGCCCCCGACGAATGCCGCGCCCGGCTCTCCACGCACGGCGTAGGACGCATCGCGGTGTCGGAACCCGACGGCCCGGCGGTCTATCCGGTGAACTACGAGGTCATCGATGACACGATCGCTTTCCGGACCACGCCCGAATCGGCGCCCGTGAGAGCCGGGGGAACCGATGTCGCTTTCGAGGTCGACCACGTGGACGAGGCCATGAGCCAGGGCTGGAGCGTGCTTGCCGTGGGCCCGGCCCGGATCGTCACGGAGCCCGACACACTGCGGCGGCTTGCCGAGGGCGCCCACACCACGCCCTGGGCGGGGGGCGACCGCACGACGTGGGTGTCGATCCGGCCCACGCGCCTCACCGGGCGGCGCATCGGTCCGGCCTGATCGGTGACCGACCGGCAGCGGACCGCCGCCGGTCCGGTGGTCTTCCCAGGCCACGATCCGGTCCTGACCGCACAGTGGTCCCGGCAGCCCGCTCGGCGCTGACACTTGACTTCGGGGGTGGTCCCCTCCGTAACGTCGTCCCATGTCGGACGAGAAGAGCTCGGGCACGCCCGGAAAACTGCCGCGCTCGCTGTACGAGCGGGAGCTGTACCGGCTCCAGACCGAGCTGGTGAAGCTTCAGGAGTGGGTACGCGCCGAAGGCGCCCGGCTCGTCGTGGTGTTCGAGGGACGTGACGCGGCGGGCAAGGGCAGCACCATCAAGCGCGTCACCGAGCACCTCAATCCCCGAGTGGCACGTATCGTCGCGCTGCCGCGGCCCACCGAGCGCGAGCGCGGCCAGTGGTACTTCCAGCGCTATGTCGAGCACCTTCCGGCGGCGGGGGAAGTGGTTCTGTTCGACCGGAGCTGGTACAACCGCGCCGGCGTCGAGCGCGTCATGGATTTCTGCACCATGGAGGAGCACCAGCGGTTCCTTCGCCAGTGTCCGATCTTCGAGCGCATGCTGGTGGAGGACGGCATTCTGCTGCGCAAGTACTGGTTCTCGGTCAGTGACGCGGTGCAGCAGGAACGGTTCCGGCGCCGGCTGCGGGATCCCACTCGCCGGTGGAAGCTCTCGCCGATGGACCTGGAGTCGATCACCCGCTGGGAGGCCTATTCGCGGGCGAAGGACGACATGTTCATCCATACCGATATCTCGGAGGCTCCGTGGTACGTCGTCGAGAGCGACGACAAGCGCCGGGCCCGGCTGAACATGATCGCCCATCTCCTGTCGACCGTGCCGTACGAGACAGTCGCTCCGCCGGTGATCGAACTGCCCCCGCGACCTCCGGCCACCGGGTACCAACGGCCGCCGAGAAGCCTTCAGACGTACGTGCCCGACCACGCCTCACGTCTCGGGAAGTGAGGCGAGGCGGGGCTCGCACGATCGGGCCGCGAGAGGTACGACGGCCACCGGGCCGGTCCGGCCGGACACGGAACGTTCGCCTCGTCGTGGTCCGGCCGGACCGCACGCACGACGTGCTCCTCGGCAACAGCGGGACGGGCGTCGGATGTGCTCGTCGCCGCCCCGCGTCCGGTTGGCCCACGAGGCGCGTCGGGCCATAGTGGAGGGACCGGGCGGCCCGGTCCCTCCCGCGATCGGGCGCAAGGGGTGACTCGGCCGACAGGGCCGCCAAGTGCTCCGGGATCGCAGAGCCTGCCCTCCCAGGGCCGGACGGCCCCGCGGCAGGGGCCGGACGGCCCATGTCCGCGTACCGACTGCCCGGCGATGCTGAACCGGAGACCACAGAGGAGGCCGCCGATGAACGCTTCTCCGACTCGCATCACGGCAGCTCTGCCCGCCGAGTACCGTGCCCGTCTGATGGGGATCGGACAGGAGGTCAATTTCGCCCAGGGAACCCGTCTCTTCCAGGAAGGGGATCACGCGGACCGCTTCTGGATCCTGCGCTCGGGCACCGTCACCCTGGACATCCGCGTGCCGGGCAGTGTCCCGGCGGCGATCGAGAGCCTGGGTTCCGGCGAACTGGTCGGCTGGGCCTGGCTGTTCAAGCCCTACATCTGGCACCTCGGGGCAGAGGCGATGACGCCGGTCCGTACCCATGAGTTCGACGCGGAGACGGTGCGCACGATGATGGACGCGGATCCCGCCTTCGGTTCGGCCATCGGCCATTGGGTCGGGGAGGTCCTCGCCCACCGGTTGCAGGCCACCCGGATCCGTCTGCTCGATCTCTACGCCCCTCATGGCAGCGGTGGGTTCATGTGAGTGCGCCGTCGTGCCACCACCCAGGAGTCATGCCCGAGGAGCACCCATGGCCGCGTCCCCGTACACCGTCGATGACGTCATGACCCACACGGCCGTGGCCATCGGTCGCGAGGCCTCGTACAAGGAGATCGTCGAGCTGATGCATCGGTGGAGGGTCAGCGCCGTGCCGGTCCTTGAGGGCGAGGGCCGCGTCGTCGGGGTCGTCTCCGAGGCGGACCTGCTGCCGAAGGAGGAGTTCCGGCAGGACGACCCGAAGCTGCCCGGCCAGTTGGAGGAGGCGTCCAAAGCCGACGCCGTGCTGGCCGAGGAGCTGATGTCGAGTCCGGCCGTCACCGTTCACGCCGACGCCACCCTTGCCGAGGCCGCCCGCATCATGGTGCGCAGGCGAGTGAAGCGACTGCCCGTCGTGAACGATCTCGGCATGCTGGAGGGCGTGGTGAGCCGCAGCGACCTGTTGAAGGTGTTCCTGCGCCCGGACGAGGAGATCGGCGAGGAGATCCAATCCGCTGTCGTCGCCGAAATGTCTCCCCCGGACCAGGTGGAGTTCACTGTGCTGGACGGTGTCGTCACCGTTCGAGGGCCTGTCCGGGACCGTGCTCTGGTGCCACTGCTGGCTCGGGCCATTCGTGCGGTCGAAGGCGTCGTGGACGTACGCATGGAGCTTGGCTGAGGCAACCCGGAGGGCGGCTTCCCAGGCCGCCCGGAGCATGCGGACCGGCCCGGGACCGGCCCGGACGGCAGCTCGACCGCGACCGAGCCGTCCGCTGCACTCCGCCGTACGCGGATGCCGTACACAGTTGCCGTACGCGGATCCAGCCCCGCCGCTGAGCACGTCGCGGCGGGTCAGCCGGGCACGAGGACGGCGGCGCCGCTGACCCGGTCGGCGGCCAGGTCCCTCAGCGCCCGGTCGGCACGGCTCAGCGGATACGGGCTGACGGTGACCCGTATGCCGATCCGCGCGGCGGTGTCCAGGAAGTCGCGTCCGTCCTGCCGGGTGTTGGAAGTGACGCTGCGCAGGTTCCGTTCCTCGAAGAGATGGCGCCGGTAGTTGAGCACGGGGATGTCGGTGAGGTGGATGCCCGCGACGGCGAGCGTTCCCGAACGGTCCAGTGCCTCCAGTGCCACGGGCACCAGATCACCTACCGGTGCGAACAGGATCGCGGAATCCAGTGGTTCGGGCGGTCGGTCGTAGGCGCCGCTCACCGAGGAGGCGCCCAGGTCTAGGGCGAGTTCGCGGGCGCGTGCCGAACGGGTCAGCACGTGCACGGTCGCTCCTTCGGCCAGGGCGACCTGCGCCGCCAGATGGGCCGAGGCCCCGAAGCCGTAGATCCCGAGCCGGCCGCCGGGCGGCAGGGCGCTGCGGCGCAGAGCCCGGTAGCCGATGATCCCGGCACACAGCAACGGCGCCAGCAGCGCGGCGTCCTGGTCGTCCGGGAGCCGGTAGGCGTAGTCCGCCGGAACGAGGGTGACATCGGCGAAACCGCCGTCCGCGTCCCAGCCGGTGTAGAGGGAGGCCGGGCAGAGGTTCTCGCGACCGGCCCGGCAGTAGCGGCAGTGGCCGCAGGTGCTGCGCAGCCACGCCCCACCGGCCCGGTCACCGACCCGGAACCCCGTGACGGACGCGCCGACGGCGGCCACCCGGCCGACGATCTCATGGCCGGGAACGGTCGACGCCCGGTGCGGGCGCAGGTCTCCTTCGGCAAGGTGCAGGTCCGTGCGGCAGACGCCGCACGCCTCCACGCTCAGCAACAGCTCACCGGGCCCCGGCGAGGGCACGGCACGCCACACGGGCACCAGTGGGCCGTCCGCCATCGGACCAGGACTCTGAACAGCCCACCCGGTCAGCACGTTCGAAGCCGGTTTCCCGACCATGTTCCCAGCCTGGCGCCGGCCGACGGGCCCGGCAAACGCAGGCGGGACAAGCCGGCTCGGCAGGACTGCGCCGCCATGGCGCCGATGTGGTCGTCACCGACCCCGCGAGCTGCTGCCCCCGGAGAGGACCGAGGTCAGGGCCCGGAAGGGTCAGCCCGGCCGTGCACCAGGCTGCTGAGGGGCGAACCGTGACTGGTGCGAGCCAGGTAGCAGAGCCGACCGTCCCGTGCCGCCTCTCGTCGTCGAGCCGGTATCCGAGACGGTCGAAGAGGGACCTCAGCCCGGCGGGGCGGAAGAGGTGGCCGGGCATGAGTGCGTCGGCCTGCTTGGACGCCTGATAGCGATTGGCCGTATCCCCCTCGGGCTCCAGGCTGGTCCGGCACGGCTTCCGGGGACCGATCCCGACCAGCGCCCACACCGCCCGGCCTCGCCGAGAACGGCGGCCTCGGCCGCCCCGGCCCTCCGCTGCTGCTGCCTCCGGAGCGGTTCCCGGGTGCCGAGGTGCTGCTCACGGAGTCGGCGTACGGCGGCTGCGCACCCCACACGACCTATGTGGTCCACGACGGACACCACCCACGGTCCACCGCCTCGGTCCGGTGGGTCACGCGGTGCTGCACTACGCGTCCGGCCCCGTCGCCGTGGTCCCGGACACCCGCTGAGCGCGTCCGCGGCAGCGGCGCTCGACGGGCGCCTCTGATCACGTGCTCCCTTTGATCAAGCGGTCAAGGATGGGGAACGAGGACGACCGGGCAGTGCGCGTGGTGCAGGACAGCATGCGTCACACGGCCGAGCGGCGAGCCGACGGAGTGGGAACGCCGACGTGATCCGATGACGATCATGTCGGCGTCGGCGGTCGCTGCCACCAGCACCTCGGGGACGGACCCGGCACGAACGACGTGTTCGGTCACCGTGAGGTCCGGGAAGTCCTTGCGCACGGGCGCGACGAGCCGGGCCGTCGCGGTCGCCTGATCCGCGGCGAGCCGGTCCACACCGTCGAACATCGTCGCCATGCTGCCGACGTTCTCGAGGAGGACCCATGTGCTGAGCACCCGGAGCGAGACACCTTCCCGGGCGGCCAGAGAGGCGGCGACGCGCAGCGTTTCCTCGTCACGCTCGTCCCGGACCGCGGCCAACACGACACCTGCCGGTTCACGGTCCTCACCGCCAGGCACGACGACGACCGGGACCTGGGAGCGCGCGGCCACCCGGAGCGAGTCCGAACCGACCAGCAGGAAGGCGAATCCGCCGCGTCCACGGGAGCCCACGACGATCGTGGCATCGGAACCGGCTTCACCGAGCAGGCATGCTGTCGTCTCGCTCTCGCACACGGCCGTCGTCACGGGGACGGCGGGAGCAAGTCGACGTACGAGCGCGGCAGCCTCTTCCAGCACGCCTTCCGCGAAGCCGTCGATCTGCTGGATGTCCGCCCTGGAGAGGTACAGACCTCCGTGGCTCGTCCCGGTGGCGTACACGATCCGCAGTGGCCGACTGCGAGCAGCAGCCTCGCCCGCGGCCCACCGCACGGCCCGCGCCGCATGGTCGGAACCATCGGTGCCGACCACGACCGGTCCCGTCACGGTCACGCTTGATCGAGTGCTGTCCATGGTCTCTCCTCGAAGTCACGAGTGCCGATCCGCCGGCGTCTTCGTAACTGCGCGGGCGGCTCGGCCTCCACCTCGTCCCGCTCCGTCTCCCCCCGGCACCTGATGCGCTGTTGTCGTCATCCAAGCGTGGTCCGGATCGGTACCGTGGCGCCAGCCAACCCCATGCCTGCGGGCAGGAGCGGACGCCACCGTCTGTGTGCGCCGTGCGGCCCGCGGCATGGGCTGAGCGGGTCGCGGAACCAGGCCAGTGGGCCCAAGCGCCATCCGTCCCGGGCGGCACGCGATGAAGTGGACGTGGAGCAGCGGAACAGCGGCGGGCCCGCTGGCTGGACCGGATTCCCATGAAGGACGCGTGGGCATGACGCTCCGCGCCACCCGGCACGGCCGAGCGCCCCTCCGGAAGCACGCCTATCGTTCAGAGCGGGCGTGCGGGTACACACCGCCCGCCGGGAACGGAGGTTCCATGTCAACGGCCAGAAGTCTGCTCGACGTGATCCCGCCCGGGAGCCGGGCCCGCCTGCTCGACGAGGCGGCCTGCGAGGTGCCGCTGGTCCTCGGCGCACGGCTCTTCGAGGAAGGCAGAAGGGCCGACCGCTTCTGGGTCATCCGCTCGGGGCAGGTCGAGGTCGACCTCCATGTGCCCGGCCGCCGTGCGGCGGTCGTCGAGACGCTGGGACGGGATGATCTGCTGGGCTGGTCCTGGCTCTTCCCCCCGCACGTGTGGCACCTGGGTGCGCGTGTGATCCAGGCGGGGCAGGCAGTGGAATTCGATGCCGCTGCCGTCCGCTCGCTGTGCGAGGCCGATGCGGCACTGGGCCGGGCGGTGTACAGGTTCGTCGCCGAGACGGTCGCGGAGCGCCTGTACGGAACACGGACACGGCTGCTGCAGCTGTACGGTCCCCGGGCCGACGCTCCCGAGGCCTGAGCGGACCGGGGAACGGGCCGTTCGGCCCTGGTGATCGCCCGGCAGCGTGCCCAGCCGACGGTGCGCCTCTCCGCAGTGGCCGGATCCCCTTGTCGCCCTTGCCGCCCACGGTGCCTCCGTCGTGGCCCGCACGCAGCGTGGCGGGCCACACCTTCACGGCAGTGGCCCCGCGCCGAGAAGCATCCGGTGGACGGCGACCGGCCCGGACGAGCGTCTCGGGCGTCGTTCCCGGCCCCTGCCGCGCTGTGCCGGGGGCCGACGCGGCCGAGGACCGGGCGGCAACGGCCCATGACGGGCTCGCGGAGCACGACGGCCAGTTCCGGGACCGGGTGTCGTCCGCCGGGGAAGGCCGCCCGTCCTCACCGCCGTACGCGCGGCATCCCCAGGCCGATCCAGGAGATGATCTCCCGCTGGATCTCGTTGTTGCCGCCGCCGAAGGTGAAGATGACGGCGGAGCGGTACCCGCGTTCCAGTTCGCCGTGGAGCACGGCGCCCGCCGAGCCTTCCTTGAGCGGTCCCGCCGAGCCGACGACCTCCATCAGCCAGACGTAGGCGTCGCGGCGTGCCTCGGAGCCGTAGACCTTGACGGCGGAGGCGTCCTGCGGGGTGAGGGTTCCGTTCTGGACCGCGGAGACCATCTGCCAGTTGAGGAGCTTCATGGCGTCGAGCCTGGTGTGGGTGCGGGCCAGCAGGGCGCGGACCCAGCCGAGATCGATCACGCGGCGGCCGTCGGCGAGCCGGGTGTCAGACGCCCAGCGCTGGACGTTGTGGAGGGCTCGGATCGCCATGGTGCCGTGGGCGGCGAGGGTGACGCGTTCGTGGTTGAGCTGGTTGGTGATGAGCCGCCAGCCCTTGTTCTCGTCGCCGACGCGGCGGGAGACGGGGACGCGGATGTTCTCGTAGTAGCTGGCGGTGGTGTCGTGCGAGGCGAGGGTGTTGATCAGGGTGCAGGAGTAGCCGGGGTCCGTGGTCGGGACGAGCAGCATGGTGATGCCCTTGTGCGGCGCCGCGTCCGGGTCGGTGCGGACGGCGAGCCAGACCCAGTCCGCGGTGTCGCCGTTGGTCGTCCAGATCTTCTGCCCGTCGACCGTGTAGTGGCCGGTGGCCTCGTCGCCCTCGCGCACGGCCCGGGTCTTGAGGGCTGCGAGGTCGGTGCCCGCGTCGGGTTCGCTGTATCCGATCGCGAAGTCGATCTCGCCCGCGAGGATCTTCGGCAGGAAGTACGCCTTCTGCTCGTCGGTGCCGTACCGCATGATCGTCGGGCCGACGGTGTTGAGGGCCATCAGCGGCAGCGGGACGCCCGCCTGTGCGGCCTCGTCGAAGAAGATGAACTGTTCCATCGGGGACAGTCCGCGTCCGCCGTACTCCGTCGGCCAGCCGACGCCGAGCCAGCCGTCGGTGCCGAGGCGGCGGATCGTCTCCCGGTAGAAGGTCTTCTGGGCCGCCGGGGCGGCGTAGCGCGCATATGCGTCGTCGGGGACCAGCCCGGCGAAGTAGCTGCGCAGCTCGGCGCGCAACTGCTGCTGTTCAGGCGTGTATTCGAGGTGCACGGCCCCTCCGGGAGTCTCGCGGTCGCGTCGTCCGTGTGCGGCGGCGCACACAGTAGAACGTGTTGCAAGAATCCGGAAGGGCCGGGAAGGTTCCGGCGGGGTCGGTGCCTGGCGGCGGGGGTCAGCGCTTGACGGCTCGCAGCACGACGAACTTCGGGTCACCGGCGACCGTGACGCAGTTGCCGAAGATGCGACGGAGCCGGGTGTGGTAGCCGAGGTGCCGGTTGCCGACGACCCACAGTTCGCCGCCGGGCCGCAGTGCGGTGCGGGCCCCGTGGAACATGGTGCGGGCCGTCGCGTCGGTGGTGGCCTGGTGGGAGTGGAACGGCGGGTTGTTGAGGACCAGGTCCACACTGGCGGGCGGCAGTTCCGCCGGCCCGTCGCCGACCAGGAACTCGGCCTTGGCGTCCGGGCCGGTGTTGGCCCGGAAGGTCTCCTCCGCGGAGGCGACCGCCTGGTACGACTCGTCGATGAAGGTGACCGCCGACTCGGGGTTGGCGAGCGCCGCGGCCAGCCCGACGACGCCGTTCCCGCAGCCGAGGTCGACGACCCGGTCGGGGCCGCTGCGCGCGGGGAGATGGCCGAGGAAGAACCGGGTGCCGATGTCGAGGCGCTCGGCGCAGAAGATCCCGGCGTGGTTGGTGACGGTCCGGCCGGAGACCGGGCCGAGCCCCTCGGGCAGGTCGTAGCGGTACGGCCAGGGGCTGGGCGTACGGGCCGTTCCCGGGCCCGGAGTGCTGAAGATGAGCCGGGCCTTCTTGACGGCCAGGGAGGTGCGGGTCGGACCGATGATCCGCTCGAAGAGCTTGAGGGTGGAGGTGTGGATCTCCTTGACCATCCCGGTGCCGATCACAACGGTGCCCGGGTGGACGGCCGGCGCGAGCCGGTGCAGCTGGTCCTCCAGGAGCGCGAGGCTCTTCGGGACACGCACCAGCAGGACGTCGATGCGGTCCGGCGGCGTGTCCCTGGCCGACAGCAGGCGTACCGCGTCCGCGGCCACGCCGTTGCGGTCCAGATTCGCCAGGGTCGCGCGCTGCGCCAGGTAGGAGTCGGTGATCTGTACGGGCCGGTGCCCGGCGAGTACGGTGCTCAGCGCGCCCCAGCGGTCGCCCACCACGACCACGGCGCCCGACAGATCGACCGGATCCGTCCCGTCGGCCCCTTCCAGTCGCCGCAGCAGATACTCATCGGCAGCGTCCCAGGCGCGGAACGGGTCGCGCGGGTCCTCGGGGTAGCGGGCGAGCTCGAACCCGGCCCCTGACGTCGTCAAACGGTTCATTGTGCACCCAGGCTAGCCGAGCCGCGGGGAGCGCCCATACACTCCCCGCGCGCCGGCCACCGGGCCGCCGTGTCCCGCTACGGCAGCGCCTTGTCGATCGCCGACCGGCCCTCCCGGGCGAGCCTGCGCTCCGCCCACTGAAGATTCTTCGGAGTCAGGTCCCGCCCGGAGGCGAGCACCAGGTCCTCTGCCGACGGATTGTCGCTGCCGCCGGTGTGCAAGAGGCTGTCGGGAGTCACTCCCCGAGATGCGAATACGGATTCGGGCTCGTCGCTCATGCCGCCTCCTCGTCCTTTCGGTCATTCTCGCCCCGCGCCAGGTCCGCCGCATCCGAGGCCCCGCGATCCGCTCCCGGCGTCGCAGTCGAGCCATCACTTGACCTGCACATGATAGGTACGCGCTGTTCACACCATGGTCACGGTGCGTGTGGAAGGCTCCCGGCTACCACGTACCACACGATCGCCGCGGCGCCGCCCCCCACCTTGTGACGGTGTCGTGGCGCACGCATTTCCGGAGAGGACACCCCACATGTCCCGTCGTCACCTTCGTTACCGGCGCCCGCTGCTGGCGACCCTTGCCGCCTTCGCGGTGCTCGGCGGCACCGCCGCCGCCGCACCGGCCGCCACGCCCGAGGCCACGCACACCACTGCGACACCGCTGCGGGTACTCGACGACACGTACTACCAGGACGCGCTCGGCAAGACCGGGACCCAGCTGAAGAGCGCCCTGCACGAGATCATCAGCAACCAGACCAAGCTCTCCTACAGCCAGGTCTGGGACGCCCTCAAGGACACCGACGAGGACCCCGCCAACAGCTCGAACGTGATCCTCCTCTACACCGGACGTTCCCAGTCCAAGAACTCCAACGGCGGTGCGGTCGGGGACTGGAACCGCGAGCACGTCTGGGCCAAGTCCCACGGCGACTTCGGCACCGCCACCGGCCCCGGCACCGACATCCACCACCTGCGCCCGGAGGATGTCACCGTCAACTCGATCCGCGGCAACAAGGACTTCGACAACGGCGGCAGCGCGGTCAGCGGCGCACCGGGCAACTACACCGACAGCGACTCCTTCGAGCCGCGCGACGCGGTCAAGGGCGATGTGGCCCGCATGCTCCTCTACATGGCGGTGCGCTACGAGGGCGACGACTCGTTCCCCGATCTGGAACCCAACGACAAGGTGTCCAACGGCTCCGCCCCGAACATCGGCCGCCTGTCGGTACTGAAGGCGTGGAGCCAGGAGGACCCGCCGGACACCTTCGAGAAGCGGCGCAACGACGTCATATTCGACCAGTACCAGCACAACCGGAACCCGTTCATCGATCACCCCGAGTGGGTCGAGTCCATCTGGTAGACCCGAGCGCCCCGGACGACCGGCGGACATCCGCCGGACCCGTTGCCGTCCCCGTCACGTCGCCGGCCCGCCCGTCGACGTGACGGCGCGGGCGGCGGCGCTCAGAGGCTGTCGGGCCCGCCGCCCGTGCACCAGGTCACGGCCTCCGCGCGGGTGGCGAAGCACCGCAGGGCCGTCGGTCCGTCCTGCCGTCCGGGGCCGGGCAGGGCGAGCCGGTGCGCCGGGTCGGCAACGGCGGTACGCACCCCGTCCGCCGCGATCCGGCCGAGCCCGCCGCGCAGCATCGCCCGAGCCACCCCGTCGACGCCGGTCACCTGTCCCAGGTCCAGGACGACCGGTTCCGTCGCCCGGGGGCGCGACTCGTCCAGCGCATACAGCACCCGCTCGGCCGCGGTGAAGTCGATGGCGCCCTGGGCGGCCACGACGGCGACCCGTTCGCGCGGGACACGGTCCTGCGGAGCGGCCCCGGCGGCGGGCAGCTCGTCGGCGGTGGCGACGAGTGTGACGGTGGTGCCGGCCAGCGCCGGATTGTGCATCAGATGCAGCCCGAGCCGCTCCGACAGGGCACCGAGAGCGGCGCGCCCGCGCACCGAGGTGCCGGTCGGGTCCAGCCGCGGGCTGTAGGTCGCCAGGCCGAACCGCGCGGGGCCGGCGGCGATCAGCCCGCCGGACACACCGCTCTTCGCGGGCAGCCCGACGCGCAGCAGCCAGTCGCCCGAGGCGTCGTACATGCCGCAGGTCGCCATCACCGCCAGCACCTGCGCGGCCACCGGCCCCGGGACCACCGCGTCACCGGTGAGCGGGTTCACGCCGCCGTGCGCGAGGGTGGCGGCCATCGCGGCCAGGTCCAGTGCGGTGACCCGCACCGCGCACTGCCTGAAGTACGTCTCGACCGCCGCGACCGGGTCGACGGGCAGCGGGCCGGTGCTCCGGAGCAGATAGGCGAGGGCACGGTTGCGGTCGCCGGTGGCGGCCTCGGAGGCGTACACCCGCTCGTCCACGTCCAGCCGCCGGCCGGCGAACCGGCTCAGGCAGGCGAGGATGCGGTCGAACCTCGGGACGTCGGGGGTGTCCGGGATCAGCGCGGTGGTGATGATGGCCCCCGCGTTGACCATGGCGTTGTCGGGTCGCCCGGTGTCCGGTTCCAGACTGATGGCGTTGTACGCCTCGCCGCTGGGCTCGGCATTGACCCAGCGGCCCACCTCGTCGAGCCCGAGGACGGACAGGGCGAGGGCGTAGACGAACGGTTTCGACACGGACTGCATGGTGAACGGGGCCTCGGCGTCACCCGCGCTGTATCGGTGGCCGTCCATGCTGATCAGCGCCAGCCCGAAAGCATCCGGGTCGGTCAGGGCCAACTGCGGGATGTAGTCGGCGGGTCGGCCGTCCCGCAGCCCGGTGAACCGTGTGTGCAGTTCCCGCAGGGCGTCGGTGACGGCGTCGGCGGCGGCACTCACCCGGCCCGGCCGTCAGCTGCGCTCGGCCTGGGCGATCCGGGGGAAGGTCTTGACGCCGGCCGCCTTCCGGCTGTTGGCGTGCTGGCTGACGGTCCGTCCGGGCGGGGCGTCCGGGAAGCCGAGCACCACGGAGTCGAGCAGCTTCCCGGACGCGTCGACGAAGTCCACCTTGACGGCGTAGAAGGCGGCCTTGTCCGTCGGGTTGGTGACGCGGACGAGGGCGCTGCGGAACCGCTCGGACTTCGCGACCGGCTGCCCGGTCACCGAGACGTCCTTGACCGCGTTGCCCCGACCCTGCACGCCCGCGAGCCGCTTCACCGCCTGCTGCCGGTTGCGCTCGGCAGCGGCGGAGACCGAGGCGGCGAATTCCCGCTGGGTACGGGGGGTGGGACTCGCGGAGGGGGTCTTGGCCGGTTCGGGGGAGACCGTACGGGTGCTCCTGGCCGTGCCCGTCGAGGTGGTGTTGGAGCCGCCGCAGGCGGCGGTACCGGTGATGATCACCGCGGCCAGCACGGCCGGGGTCAGATTGCGGACTGCGCGGCCGCCGAGGGCGTGCCGCAAGGGACTGGTCGGGTTCACGGACGCTCCGTCTGCTCGGAAGGGCCTAGGAAGAGGGAGGGACAGGGAAAGGGAAGAGGGACAGGGGAAAGGCAGGAGGGACAGGGGCATGAGGGAGAAGGGGACAAGTGCGGGAGAGCGCGGTCGCCGCTCTCCCCCGGCCGGTCAGGCCGCTTCGTCACCGAAGACCTCGCGCAGCCGCTCCTCGCTCCGCGCGTCCAGGTTGCTGTGGAGCAGTTCGGCACCGCCGTCGGGCAGCGCGTCGCCGATCCGGTCGGGCACCTCGTTCGTGGTCAGCAGGAACAGGGCCGAAGTGCCCGGTGTCATCCCGTCCTCCTGAAGGGACTTGAGCGACGTCTCCATGCTCTCCGCGCCCTCGGCGACCGGAACTTCCACACGGTGAGCGTGGACATCGCATGCACCTCCTGAGAACAACAACGAAGAACTCGCTCATATTAGGATCAAAAGGTATGAATTGACTCGTCGAGTTCACCCGCTTCGCTCGGGAGCGGATACCGGCCGAAACCCTGGGAGAGAACGATGGATACGGACGCCCTGACCGTCGGCCTGTTGCAGGAACTACGGGCGGTCAAGCCCTATCCGGCCCTGTCCCTGACCATGCCGACCCACCGCCGCGCTCCGGACAATGCCCAGGACGCCGTTCGGCTGCGCAACCTGGTGGCCGAGGCCGCCGGACGGCTGGAAGCGGACCCCGAGGTCACCCGCGAGGCCCGGACCGCGCTCAAGGAGCAGCTCGACCGGGCGGTCACCGAGGTGGACCCCCGCCGGGCCCTGGACGCCCTGGTCCTCCTCGTCACCGCCGACGAGCACCAGATCTGGCAGCTTCCGCGCACCGCGCCCGAACGGGTGGTGCTCAGCGACACCTATCTGACCCGCAACCTGGTCGCCGCGAAGGCACAGGCCCAGCCGTTCTGGGCACTCACCGTGTCGGCCGACCGGGCGGCCCTGTGGAGCGGCACGACGGACGCCCTGCGCCAGGAGCAGGCCGACGGGTTCCCGCTGACGGCTCCGCAGGAGGCGCCCAACCCACAGCGCGAGGAGCGGATCGGCGACACCCCGAGCACCTTCAGCGACGAGGAGACGCGCAATTTCCTGCGCACGGTCGACGAGAAGTTGCGCGCGGTGCTGGCCGCGGACCCGCGGCCGCTCTATCTGATGGGCCTCGCCCCCGCGCTCGCTCTGCTGGACGAGGTCGGTGAGGGCGCCAAGTCGGCCGTCGGCCGGGTCACCAAGGGTGCGCCCGCCGACATGACGCCGGGCGACCTGCACAAGGAGCTGCGGCCGGCGCTCGACGAGCGGCAGCAGCGGTTCGCGGCGGAGATCGACGGCAAGCTGGACGAGGCCCGCGGCCGTCGTGCCTTCGCCGGCGGTCTCGACGAGGTGTGGGCCGCCGTGCGGGAGGGCCGTGCCGGGCTGGTCGCGGTGGAGGAGCACTTCCAGCAGACCGTACGGGTGACGGACGAGCACCTGGAACCGGTGAGCGACGAAGCCGCGGACCTCTCGGACGGCGCAGTCCGTGAGGACATCGTGGACGAGCTCGTCGAGGCGGCCCTGGACAGCGGCGCCGACGTGGTCTTCCTCCCGGACGACTCGCTCGCGGAGCACGGACGGATCGCGGCGGCCCTGCGCTACTGAACCGGACCGGCGCGACGCCGTAACCCCTCCACGGGCCCGCACGCCTCAGAGCCTGTCGGGTGACCTCGGATCGGATAGCGGACGCGGTCTGGTGCGTGCGATTCCAAGGCGGAGGAGGGAGTCAACGCGGAGCGTTGGCGACCGACGACAACGCGGGAAGCGCGCGTGCCAGGGCGTGGCCGCCCGGTCGGAGGTCACCCGACAGGCTCTCAGGCGTGCGGGCCCGTGGGGTCGCTGGGAGACTGAGGAGGGGCCCGCCGGGCCCCGGGGCAGGTCCCAGGGAGAGGGGTGATCGCACCATGCCACGCGGATACGACGCCAAGCGCGAACGGCAGTACGAGCACATCAAGGAGAGCGCGCAGGAGCGCGGGGTCAGCGAGGAGCGGGCCGAGGAGATCGCGGCCCGTACGGTCAACAAGGCACGCGCCCGCGCCGGTGAGTCGAGGACGGCGAGCCGTACCTCCATCGAGGACATGTCGTCCTCGCGGCGCGGCGGTCTGCGCTCCCGCAGCGGAGCGGAAGGGCCGACCCGCGACCAGCTCTACGAAGAGGCGAGGAAGAAGAACATCCACGGGCGGTCGAACATGACGAAGGCCCAGCTGGCACGCGCGGTCGGCCGCTGAGCCCACGTCGTGGGAACCGGGGCGGTGTCAGCCGCTCCAGGTCCAGCCGGCCACCTCGGGCAGGTCCGTGCCGTGCTCACGGATCCAGGCGTGATGGCGGGTGCGGACATCCGCCATCGCCTGGCGTACCGCCACGGCGCGCACACCGAGGCCGGGCACCCGGTCGATGACGTCCATGACCAGCCGGTAGCGGTCCAGGTCGTTGCGGACCACCATGTCGAAGGGCGTCGTGGTGGTGCCCTCCTCCTTGTAGCCCCGCACATGCAGCTGCGCATGGCCCGCCCGCCGATAGGCGAGCCGGTGGATCAGCCACGGATAGCCGTGGTAGGCGAAGATCACGGGGGTGTCCCTGGTGAATACCGCGTCGTATTCGGAGTCCGGCATTCCGTGCGGGTGCTCCTCGCGCGGCAGCAGCCGCGCCATGTCGACCACGTTCACCACCCGTACCGCCAGTTCCGGCAGGTGCCTGCGCAGCAGGTCGGCGGCGGCCAGTGTCTCCAGCGTGGGTACGTCGCCGGCGCAGGCGAGCACCACGTCGGGTTCGCGGCTGCCGTCCTCCGTACCCGCCCACTCCCACACACCGGCGCCGCGGGCGCAGTGCGCGCGGGCCTGGTCCATGGTGAGCCAGTCGAAGGACGGCTGTTTGCCGGCCACGATCACATTGACGTAGTCGCGGCTGCGCAGCGCATGGTCGGCGACGGAGAGCAGGGTGTTGGCGTCCGGCGGCAGATAGACCCGTACGACCTCGGGGCTCTTGTTGAGGATGTGGTCGACGAAACCCGGGTCCTGATGGGAGAACCCGTTGTGGTCCTGGCGCCAGACGTGCGAGGTGAGCAGGTAGTTGAGCGAGGCGATGGGGCGGCGCCAGGCCAGTCGGCGGGATGTCCTGAGCCATTTGATGTGCTGGTTGACCATCGAGTCGACGATGTGGGCGAACGCCTCGTAGCAGGAGAAGAGACCGTGCCGCCCGGTGAGCAGATATCCCTCCAGCCAGCCCTGGCACAGATGCTCGGAGAGCACCTCCATGACGCGGCCGTCGCGGGAGAGGTGCTCGTCGGTGGGCAGCATCCGTTCCTGCCATGCCTTGGCGGTGGCGCCGTAGAGGGCGTCGAGCCGGTTCGAGGCGGTTTCGTCGGGGCCCACGACACGGAAGTCGCGGCGCTCGGCGGTGGCGGCCATGACGGCCTCCAGCAGACCGCCGAGCACCCGCGTCGGCTCGTGCAGCACGGTGCCGGGCTTGTCGACCTCGACGGCGTGGTCGTCCAGCGGCGGGATGGGCAGGTCGCGCAGGAGCAGACCGCCGTTCGCGTACGGGGTCGAGCCGAGCCGGGCGTCGCCCTCGGGCACGCAGGCGAGCACCTGGGCGCTGGGCCGCCCCGACGCGTCGAAGAGCTCCTCGGGCCGGTAGGAGCGCATCCACGCCTCCAGCTGCCGCAGATGGTCCGGGTTGTCCCGGACCCCGGGCAGCGGGACCTGATGGGCGCGCCAGGTGCCCTCGACGGGCACCCCGTCGACCTCCACCGGGCCGGTCCAGCCCTTGGGGGTGCGCAGCACGATTATCGGCCAGTGCGGGCGGCCGGTGTCGCCGCCGGTGCGGGCTGCGGCCTGGAGCTCCCGGATCCGGTCGACGGCCCGGTCCATCGCGGCGGCCATCGCCCGGTGGACGTTGAGCGGGTCGTCGCCGCCGACGTACAGGGGGTCGTGCCCGTAGCCGCGCAGCAGGGCGTCGAGCTCCGTCTCGGGGAGGCGGGCGAGCACGGTCGGGTTGGCGATCTTGTAGCCGTTGAGGTGGAGGACCGGGAGGACGGCTCCGTCGTGCACCGGGTCGAGGAACTTGTTGGAGTGCCAGGACGCGGCGAGCGGTCCGGTCTCGGCCTCGCCGTCGCCGATGACGCAGGTGACGAGCAGGTCGGGGTGGTCGAGGGCGGCCCCGTAGGCGTGGGTGAGGGCGTAGCCGAGTTCGCCGCCCTCGTGGATGGAGCCGGGTGTCTCCGGTGCCACGTGGCTGGGCACCCCGCCGGGGAAGGAGAACTGCTTGAACAGCAGCCCCATGCCTTCGGCGTCGCGGCCGACGTCGGGGTACGTCTCCGAGTAGCTGCCCTCCAGCCAGGAGTTGGCGAGGACGGCGGGTCCGCCGTGGCCGGGGCCCCAGACGCAGAGGCCCTGGACGCCGCGGGACCTGATGATCCGGTTGAGGTGGGTGTGGACCAGGTTCAGCCCGGGTGAGGTGCCCCAGTGGCCGAGCAGCCGCGGCTTGATGTCCTCCCGGGCGAGCGGCCGGGTCAGGAGCGGGTCGGCCATCAGATAGATCTGGCCGACGGCCAGGTAGTTGGCGGCCCGCCAGTGCGCGTCGAGTGCCGCGATCTCTTCGTCGGACGGGCCGGACGGGACTGCCGGGCCGGGGGCGTTGCTCATGGATGTCTCCAGCCGAAGGGCTCTAGGACGTGGCACCGACGGGCTCGGGGCCGTACCAGACCGTGGTCGCGTTGCAGAATGCGCGGATGCCCTGACCGGCGAGCTCACGCCCGTAGCCGGAGCGTTTGACGCCGCCGAAGGGCAACGCGGGATGGGACGCCGTCATGCCGTTGAAGAAGACACTGCCCGCCTCCAGATCGCGTACGCAGCGACGCGCCTCGTCCGGGTCGCGGGTCCATACGTTGGAGCTGAGGCCGAAGGAGCTGTCGTTGGCGAGCGCCACGGCTTCGTCCAGTCCGTCGACCCGGTAGAGCGAGGCGACGGGCCCGAAGGTCTCCTCACGGTGGATGCGCATGGCGGGGGTGATCCCGGTGAGGACGGTGGGGGCGTAGAACCAGCCGCGCTCCAGTTCCGGGGCCAGACCGTCGGGCCTGCCGCCTCCGCACAGGGCGCTCGCGCCCTGCCGCACCGCGTCGTCCACCAGCTCCTCCAGGTCGGTGCGGCCCTGTTCGCTGGCGAGCGGTCCGATGTCGGTGGACTCCTGCATCGGGTCGCCGACCGTCAGATCGCTCATGCCCACGGTGAACCGCTCGGCGAACTCCTCGTACACCTCCGTGTGCACGATGAACCGTTTGGCGGCGATGCAGGACTGCCCGTTGTTCTGCACCCGCGCGGTGACGGCGGTGCGGGCGGCCCTGGCGACGTCCGCCGAAGGCATGACGAGATACGGGTCGCTGCCGCCCAGCTCCAGGACGGTGTGCTTCACCTCGTCGCCGGCGATCGACGCGACCGAGCGGCCGGCCGGTTCGCTGCCGGTGAGGGTGGCCGCGGCGACCCGGCGGTCCCGCAGGATCGACTCGACCGCCCCCGATCCCACCAGCAGGGTCTGGAAGCACCCCGCCGGGAATCCGGCCCGGCGGAACAGGCCCTCCAGATACATCGCCGTCTGCGGGACGTTGGAGGCGTGCTTGAGCAGGCCGACGTTCCCCGCCATGAGGGCCGGGGCGGCGAACCGTACGACCTGCCAGAGCGGGAAGTTCCACGGCATCACGGCGAGCACGGCGCCGAGCGGCCGGTAGTGGACGTAGGCCCGGGAGGCACCGGAGTCCCGCACATCGGCGGCGGACGGATGCTCGTCCGCGAGGAGTTCCTCCGCATGGGCCGCGTACCAGCGCATGGCCTTGGCGCATTTGGCGGCCTCCGCGCGGGCCGCCTTGACGGGTTTGCCCATTTCGGTGGTCATGGTGCGCGCGATGTCCTGCTGGTCCTCGTCGAGCAGCCCCGCGGCCTGGTGCAGCAGACGGGCCCGTTCGGCGAATCCGGTGGTCCGGTACTGCCTGAACGCGGCGTCGGCGGCGTCGAGCCGCTGCTCGATCCCCGCCTCGTCCAGCGCTTCGAACGTTCTGAGGGTTTCGCCGTTCGCGGGATTGACCGTCGCGATGGGCATGGCCGTGTCCTCCTAGCCTCGGTTCTTCGACCGTGCCGCGCCGTGCGCCGTGCCGCAACGCGGGCCCCGCCGGGCGGACACCCGGCCGGCGCGGTCCGTGCGTACCGTGTGCACGTCGTCCGCGCCGGGCGGGGAGGCGTTTCAGCGGGGGCGCAAGCCGGCGGTCCCGGTGGCCCGTCTCAGACGAGAGCGGGGTCGGCTGCCGTCGCGGGCTCGGCGACGGGGGCGGCGACCGTGTCGGGCGGGCGGCGGAACTCGCGCACACCGGGCAGAGGCGAGAGCGGCGTCAGGTCGACGCTGTACGGCTCCTCGGCGTACCGGGTGAACCAGACGACCTTGCCCTCGGCCGTACGGCAGGTGCCCCAGCTGTCGCTCAGGGCCATGACCCGGCTCAGGCCACCGCCGCCGGTGCTGAGCAGCTTCGGCATCTCGGAGCCGTTGTCGGCGACGGAGACCGTGAGATGCCGCCCGGACCAGCGGAGTTCGACGACGCAATTGTTGTCGTCACCGACATGCCGGTGGACATTGGTCAGCAACTCCTCCACGCCCCGGCACACCGGCCGGACGTGGAGTTCGAGACTCCAGTGGCGGAGGTGCGCCGCGATTATTCGCCGCAGCTGGGACACACGCTCTGTCGAAACCTGGAGTTCGACCAGATAGTGCCGGTCGAGTGGAACGGTCATCGTCGAGGCTCCTCACATCGAGGCTCACTGGCTTCGCCCTGTCGGACGAACGACCCCCGGACGCGAAGAGTGAGCAGATGTAACTTCTGGGTCACTCAACAGGGTGACCCGGCGGAACCGGTCCCGCAACACAGGGGACGACCGCCCAGGTCACAGCAGATACGGCAACAGCGCGTCCGGGGTGAGCGGGAGGCTGCGCAGTCTGATACCGGTGGCGTGCCGGACGGCGTTGCCGAGGGCCGCCGCGGCGCCGACGATGCCGATCTCGCCGATGCCCTTGCTGCCCATCGGGTTGAGATGCGGATCCTCCTCGTCGATCCAGTGCGCCTCGATCTCCGGCACATCGGCGCAGGCCGGCACATGGTAGGAAGCGAGATCGTTCTCGGTGAAGTCGCCGAAGACGGGGTCCATGGTGCAGGCCTCGGTCAGTGCCATGCCGATCCCCATGGTCATGCCGCCGATGAACTGGGAGCGCGCGGTACGGGAGTTGAGGATGCGTCCGGCGGCGAAGACGCCGAGCATCCGGCGCACCCGCACTTCTCCGGTGCGGGAGTCGACGGCGACCTCGGCGAATTGCGCACCGAAAGCGTGGCGTGCGTACGAGGACTGCCCGGAGGTCTCCTGCCCGGTATTCGCGAAGGCCGTCAGCCCCTCGACGGGAAGGGGGCCGGTGCGCTCGCGCAGCTGTCCCAGCAGGGCGGTGGACGCCTTGTGCACGGACCAGCCCCAGGAGGCCGTACCCGAGGAGCCGCCGGCCAGCGGGGCGTCGGGCAGTTCGCTGCTGCCGATGTCGATCCTGACGTTCTCCACCGGGGTGTCCAGTACGGAGGCCGCGATCTGCGCGAGCACGGTGCGGGCGCCGGTACCGATGTCGGTGGCGTTGACCTGGACGCGGTACGAGCCGTCGGGTGCCGCGTGCGCCGAGGCGCTGGAGCCGAAAAGGTACACGGGATACGTGGCGGACGCGACGCCCGTACCGACCAGCAGCGGACCCTCCTCGCGAACCGCGGGGCGCGGATCGCGGTCGTACCAGCCGAAGCGTGCGGCACCCGACTCCAGACAGGCGGCGAGACCCCGGCTGCTGAACGGGCGGCCGGAGTCGGGTTCGTCGGCCGGATCATTGCGCAGGCGCAGTTCGACGGGGTCGATGCCGAGGGCCGCGGCGAGTTCGTCCATGGCGGATTCCAGCGCGTACATGCCCGGGGCCTCGCCCGGTGCGCGCATCCAGGAGGGGCTCGGCACATCCAGGGCGGTCACACGATGGGTGGTACGGCTGTGAGCCGACCCGTACATGATGCGGGCCGGGACGGCCGCCTGCTCCACGAACTCCTTGATCGTGGAGGTCTGGGTGATGACCTCGTGGGAGACCGAGGTGAGGGTACCGTCGAGTTCGGCACCGAGCCGGAGGCGCTGCACGGTGGGCGGGCGGTGGCCGACCACGGCAGCCAACTGGCGCCGCGGCAGGGCGACCTTGACGGGGCGTCCGGTGTGGCGCGCGGCCATGGCCGCCAGGACGGCCTGCGGGCGTGTGGTGCCTTTGCAGCCGAAGCCGCCCCCGACGTGTTCGGAGACCACGGTGACCTGCTGCGGCCGGAGCCCGAAGGCGGCGGCGAGGCTCTCGCGGGCCGCGGTGGACCCCTGATTCGAGTCATGGACGTGCAGATGCCCGTCCTCCGTCCACTGCGCGGTGGAGGCGTGCGGCTCCATGGGGTGGTTGTGCAGGGCGCCGATGATGTAAGTGGCGTCGACCTGTACGGGTGCCATGGCGAAGGCCCGGTCGGCGTCGCCGCGTTCGCGGACGGCGGGGTACTCGCCGTTGACGGTCTCCGGCGTGTACAGGCCGGGGTGGTCCTCGGACAGGAGGACATCGTGCTCGGTGGTTTCGTACGCGATCTGCAGCGCCTCGGCCCCGGCACGGGCGTGGTCGAGCGTGTCGGCCACCACGAGCGCGACGGGCCAGCCCCGGTGCGGGACCAGGTCGTTCTGGAGGACGGCGAGGATCGGGTCGTCGGGCTCCTTCAGCCGGGGCGCGTTGTCGTGGGTGAGTACGGCGTGCACACCCGGCAGGGCCAGTGCCTCGTCCGCGCGGATGGCGTCGACGCGGCCGCGGGCGATCGTGGCGGGGACGGGCCGACCGTACAGACACCCCGGCGGAGTGTGCTCGGCGGCGTAGCGGGCGGTGCCCGTGACCTTGTCCCGGCCCTCACGGCGGACGACGGGGGTGCCCAGTGGTGGCGGGGCCTGGCTCATGACGGGGTCCTCACGGCAGGGGGTCGGCGTGGGTGCGGTTGCTCAGCTGTCGGCGGCGAGTTCGGCGAGTGCGTCGACGGCCAGATTGCGGGCGAGGCCCACCTTGAACGCGTTGTCGCGCAGCGGCCGGGCCGCGGTGAGTTCGGCGTCCACGGCCCGTGCGAAGGTCTCGTCGGTGGCCGGTGCGCCCCGGAGCACGTCCTCGGCGGCCCGTGCGCGCCAGGGCCGGTGGGCAAGTCCGCCGAAGGCCAGCGCGGCGTGCTCGATCCGGCCGTCGCGGACGCTCAGTACGGCGGCGACGGACGCGAGGGCGAAGGCGAAGGAGGCGCGGTCGCGGGCCTTGCGGTAGAGGGAGGCGGCGCCGCCGGGGCTCGGTGGCAGGGTCACTTCGGTGATGAGTTCGCCCGGCCGGATCTCGGTGTCCCGGTCGGGGGTGTCGCCGGGCAGGCGGTGGAATCCGGTGGCGGGCACGGTCCGCGCGCCGTCCGGTCCGTGCAGGTGGACGGTGGCGTCGAGGGCGGACAGGGCGACGGCCATGTCGGACGGGTGGGTGGCGACGCACTGCGCGGAGTGGCCGAGTACGGCGAGATCGCGCTGGGCGCTGTCGCGGGCGGGGCAGCCGGTGCCGGGTTCCCGCTTGTTGCACGGCTTGGAGGTGTCCTGGAAGTACGGGCAACGGGTGCGTTGCAGCAGGTTGCCGCCTGTCGTGGCGGTGTTGCGGAGCTGCCCGGAGGCGCCGGAGAGCAGCGCCTGCGACAGGACGGGGTACCGGGTTCGTACCGCGGGATGGGCGGCCAGGTCGCTGTTGCGCACGGTCGCGCCGATCCGCAGGCCGCCGTCCGCGGTGTCGGCCACGTGGTCCAGCGGCAGCCGACGGATGTCGATGAGCAGCTCGGGGGCTTCGACACCGAGCTTCATCAGGTCGACGAGGTTGGTGCCGCCGCCGAGGAACACGGCGCCGGGGCGGGCGGCGCTCTCCTGGACCGCTTCCTCGGTGGACCGGGCGCGGAGGTAGGCGAAGGGCTTCATGGCGCCACGTCCTCGATCGCCTCGACGATACGGGGGTACGCGCCGCAGCGGCACAGGTTGCCGCTCATCCGCTCGCGGATCTCGTCGGCGCCGAGCGGTGCCGGGGCCGATACGGGTGCGCTCCGGGGTGTGACATGGGACGGGAAGCCGTCCGCCGCCTCGCCGAGCATGCCGACGGCCGAGCAGATCTGGCCGGGGGTGCAGTAGCCGCATTGGAGGGCGTCGCGGTCCAGGAAGGCTTCCTGGAGGGGGTGGAGGAGGTCACCTTCGGCGAGGCCCTCGACGGTGGTGATGGCGGCGCCGTCGTGGGCGACGGCGAGCAGCAGGCAGCTGTTGGCGCGCCGCCCGTCGACGATGACGGTGCACGCCCCGCACTGTCCGTGGTCGCAGCCCTTCTTCGCACCGGTGAGGTCGAGATGCTCGCGCAGGGCGTCCAGGACGGTGGTGCGGTGATCGAGCGTGAGCGTCCGCTCGGTTCCGTTGATCTGCAGTGTCAGGGTGGAACGGTCACCGGTTGCTCCCGGCTGTTGCGCACCGTCGTCCCGCCCGTGAGAGGGGTCCACGCACTCGCACCTTTCAGGGGTGGTCTTTTGTCCGCTTTCTACCAGACGTGCGGTGGCTTCCCGCCTCATTGCTCCGCCGCCGGGCCGTGGCCCTCCGGACTGTCGGTCCATCGGTCTACCGGCTCGCCAGACGCAGCCGCACCTCTTCCTCCTGGTCACCGGAGACGGTCCCGACGACCTTTACGTCGAAGGCGTGCGCCAGGCTCTGGCGGAGCCGCTCCACCGCCCAGTAGCCGCCCTGCACATCGACGCTCACGGGCGCGCCGAGCGCGACCGGCCCCGAGACCACCCTCGCCTCGGTGACGTCGACGGTCACCACCCAAGCGGTGGGGCGCTTCCCCGCAAGATCCTGCGGTACGTCGGCCGAGGCCCGGTCGGTGGTGAACGCGGCACGCAGCACGTCGAAGACCATCCGCGCGTCGGCCTTCTCGCACCCGCTGATGACGACCGAGACCTCCTGGCCGTACCCGCTCTCCTCCGTCTGCTTCTCCTTGATGGTGTTCACCGCGGTTCCTTCCGCTCGGTGTTCCGCCGCGCGCCCCGCCCCCGGGACCGATGGCCCCGACGGCGGGCGTCGTGCCCTGAGGCGATTCGAAGCTGTCTCCAGGCTCGCCCCTTGACAGGGCAACGGCGACACGAGACCGCCGCCGCACGAGCCGATCGCGGCCCCCCGACGCGAAACACCTTTTAGTTCATATCCACTTAAAACATGAATTCATGTGAATTATCGACTGAGGTCTCCGCCTAGGGGTATCCGGCAAGCATGGACGTTTCGAGCGCAGACCTGAGTTCGCTGGCCCTCGTCCTTGCCGACGGCCGGGGCGCGACCGGGTCGGTGATGGGCATTGTCGGAGTGGTGCTGGTGGCCGTGCTGATCGGCGCGGTCTGGCTGGGGAAGCGGCGCCGGGCCGAGGAGCTGCCACCACCCAGACCCGACGAGCAGCCACCACGGCCGGACCACCGCAGCCACATCGAGGAACGCGACGTGCACGGCGACGACCACTTCCCGCCCGACGGCCGTGGCCTTTCGCCCTATGAGCTCGGCGACCACGGGAGCGAGACCATCCGTCGCGAGACCGACGAGCAGCGCGACTGACCCTCTGACCTCCCCGGCAGCGGTCCTCGGGGAAGGGCGTCGCGTGTTGCGGGGGCGGCCGCCCCCGGTGAGGCTGGTGAGGGCCCCGACGGCCACGGACGGACGCAGACCTCGGAACCGATGAAGGCAGTAGGACCATGACCGGAAGCCACCCGGGGAGGGCGCCGACACCGGCGCCGCTGACCGGATCCGCAGCGCCCTGCTGGGTCAACCTCATGACCCGCGATCTGGAATCGGCGCAGGAGTTCTACGCCGCTGTGCTGGGGTGGACCTTCCGTCCGGGCAAGCTGGGGCAGGAGTTCTCGGTCGCACGCCGGGGCGACGTACCGGTCGCGGGCATCGGCGCGGTGGCGACCGCCTACCGGGTGGCCGTGGCCTGGACACCCTATTTCGCCGTCGCCGACGCCGACGCGGCCGCCTCACGCATCCGTGAGCGCAGCGGCACGGTCGCCGTGGGGCCGATGGCGCTCGGCAAGGGGCGCGGGGCGCTGGCGGCGGACCGGGACGGTGCGGTGTTCGGCATCTGGGAGCGGACCGAGCCCGCGACCTCGCCGCCCGCGCCGGACGGCTATTCGCACGCCTGGCTGCGTCTGCACACCAGGAACGCCTTCGATGCCGCGATCTTCTACGGAGAGGTGCTCGACTGGGCGAGCGGGCGCCCGGGGTGCTGCGAGGTGTCGTACGAGAAGGACGAGGTCATCATCGACTGCGACGGGCGCCGGCTCGCCCGGATCAGCTCCGGCGCGGTGGAGGCGGCGCCCGATCCGCTGGTCCGCCCCCACTGGCAGGTGCACTTCCCCGTCACCGATGTGGCGGCCACGGTCGCTGCGGCGAGGGAGTACGGCGGCAGCCTGGTCGAACAGCGGCCGCTGGCGCGGGGCAGCGAGGCGACCCTGCTGGACCCGGACGGCGGCCTCTTCACGGTCACGGATGTCCGGGGGCTCGCGGCAGGCGACTCCGGCTGACCGTTCCGCTCCCCCGCGCCGCGGTCATTTCTCGTGCCCGGACGAGGAGCGGGCCAGCGCCCAGGCCGGGAAGACGAACCAGCAGATCAGGAACCACAGCGCCATGCCGCCGACCAGCCACAGGGCGGCGGAGTTGTGCAGGGCCACCCGCAGGATGAGCAGCAGGGCGGAGCACATGGTGCAGAACAGCAGGACGAGCCCGAGCACGGTCATGCGTGACGCCCAGGTGACCGTCTGCGGTTTGAGCCGCCGTCCGGTCAGCAGCCGGTGGTACGAGACGGGCCCGATCAGGGCGGCGGCGGTGGCCGATCCCAGCAACACGGTGACCACGTAGATGGTGCGGTCGGTGTCCGAGAGCTCGGCGAAGCGGGGCTGGAAGACGACGGCGAGCAGGAAGCCGAACAGGATCTGGACGCCGGTCTGGGCCACGCGCAGTTCCTGGAGCAGATCGGTCCACCGCCGGTCCGCTCGTTCCTCGGGCGTCTCGTGGCGGCCGTCGTCGCTGCCCTGACTGTCGGGAAGACGTGCTGTGGAGGTCACCGGGAGCCTCCGTCCGAATACCCGGAGTACTTCGCGTTTCCCCCTCCCCCACCGTAGCCGGTCACCGGGGCCGGGGGGATGGCCGGATCGATCACCGGCTCTCGACGACCAGTTCGACCTCACCTAGGATCTTATGTACGGCATCGCGCGTCGGTCACCGGCCGGGTGAGGCGTGGAGGTGCCCGGAGATGCCTGTTGGAGGCATTCCACAGTGTCAGTCCAGTTGAATCACACCATCGTTCACGCCCGGGACAACCGGGAGTCCGCCGAGTTCCTCGCGGACATACTGGGGCTGGAAGTCGGCGCGGAATGGGGCCCGTTCATCGCGGTCGAAACCGCGAACGGGGTCACCTTGGACTTCGCGACCATTCCCGAAGCCTCGATCGTCATGCAGCACTACGCCTTCCTCGTCTCGGAAGCGGAGTTCGACACGGCGTACGCCCGGATCAAGGAGCTCGGGCTCACGTACTACGCGGATCCGCACCAGAAGCATCCGGGCGAGATCAACCACAACGACGGCGGCCGAGGTGTGTACTTCCTCGATCCCGCCGGTCACGCCATGGAGATCATCACGCGCCCGTACGGGGGCTTCCCCTCGTAGCACGGCGACCCGGTAAGGGGGTTCGGCCGGGGCTCGTGCACGGGTGCCGGCCGGACCGCTCCGTGCGGGTTCAGGCGATCGGCAGCAGCAGTTCGGGCCGGTCCCACATCACCGCGGGCGGGTTGGCCGCCAGGGTGCCGGTCCGCCGGGCACCCACGCTCCGGTAGAAACCCTCGGCGGGCGGGTGCGAGACGACGCGGACGCCGGTGAGGCCGGCGCGCTCCGCCTCGCCACGCAGATGCCCGACGAGGAGCCGCCCGATGCCGAGTCCCTGCGCATCATCGGCGACGAACATCAGGTCGAGTTCCGGCGGTGCGAGAACGAGCGAGTAGAAGCCGAGCAGCCGCTCGGTGCCGGGCTCCACGGCCACGAAGACCCGGTGGGTCTCTATGTAGTCGGGACCCACCCGGTATCCGGCGACCATGGCGGCGTACTGCCCCTCGTAGGCGCGGGAAGTCCTGACCAGCCGGGTGAGCCGCTTCGCGTCCCGGGCGGTCGCCCGCCTGATGCGCACGGTCTCCCGTCGCGCCTCGCCATCCCGGCGCGTAATGCTCGATGTCATGGATGGAGTATTACGCATCCGGCGGCCGGGCACCGACCCACGGGCCCGTCGAGGGCTACGAGGGATCGCGCGTCGTGCGCCACTCGTCGACCACGGCGTCGATGTCGAACGGCTTGAGGTTCAGCGGCGGTCCCGGCGGCAGCCGCCTGATGGCCGCCCGGATCTTCTCGTTGACCTCTGCCAGCATGCGCCGCACCTCGGCCTCCGTCCGCGCCCCTGGCACGGCTTCGGCCACGTCCTCCGCCTGTTTGCGCAGGGCCAGCGCCGGCGGGAGCACCGACACCCCCTCGCGCTGCATCTTCTGCTTGATCCACCAGTTCTCGTCGTAGGGAGCCTCGAGACTTTCGAGCGGCTTGCCGAATCCCGGCAACTGCGAGATGTCGCCGCGCTGCTCGGACTCCCGGATCTGCCTGTCGACCCATGATTCGAAGCTGACGCCCGCAGGCTTGCGCTCGGTCAACGTACGCCCCTCTCGGAGGATTCGAAATCCGGTCCTTTCACGATACCCAGGAGCCGAGGGGGAACCCGGCGCACCCCAGCCCCCACGCCTCAACCCGCCTCGGCACAGGGCCATTTCGGGAGCCGGGTCGTCCGCGTCAGTGCGCGTGTGCGGCGGGCGCCCCGGTGCCGCTCTCCCGGTGCCCGTCGCCGTCGTCGCCCGGCTCCGCCACCCGGACGGTGAACGCCGCCGTGCGCACCTTGCCCTCGTGCTTGAAGTCGAGGAAGAGCCGGTAGGTTCCCGCACTGGGCGCCGTCGCGGTGAAGGACACCGCCGGACCCGGACCTCCATCGTTCGGGTGGACATGCAGATAGGCCAGGTCGCCCGAGCGCAGGGCGACCAGATGCCCGTACGCGCCGAGGTAGGGCTGGAGATCGGTGACGGGCCGGCCGTTCCTGCTGATGGCGAGCTCGAGTCCGCCGGCCCGGCCGGCGCGGAGTTCGCCGCCGAGTGCGACTCGGTAGCCGTCGACCTCGGCGGTGGCGCTCGGGGCCGGGAGAGGGGCGGGACGGTAGGCACCGGAGACGGCCAGATCCGCTCCCAGCGTGAGGTTCTCGGCACCCGCGGCCGCCGGGGTGAAGTCGGCGAACACCCGGTAGCCACCGGCTTCGGGAAGGTCGACCGGGGTCGACCAGGTGCCGTCGGCCGCACGGACGGGGTGCAGATGCCGGTACTGGGTGAGGTCGGTGGAGGCGAGGATGAAATGCAACTCCTTGCCGTGCTCACGCCGATAGGCGGTGACCTTGCGCCCGCTGTCGTCCTTGACGGCGAACCGGATCCCGGCCCGGACCCCGGCCCGGACCGTCGGTGTCTCCAGGGCCAGCGTGTAGCCGCCGTCGGAGATCTGCAGTCCGCCGGCCGCATGGTCCGCCGCCGCCTTCACCCCACCCCCCTCTCCCTCGCCGTGGCCGCCGTGCTGCCCAGCAGGGCGGTCCTCGGCGGCCACCAGCGGGTCGACGCCCCTGCCCACTCCGTAGGCGGTCCCGAAGGTCGCGGCGAGCGCGGCGGCGAAGGCGGTGATCCTCAGTGCGTTGTTCATGACGGGTTTCCTCCATCGGGTCGACCGGGAGGCAGCGCTTCCCGATGGACCACAACATACCCCCTGGGGGTATCAAGTCAACCCTGGAGCGCACCATCACTTCCTGGGTGCGCGGGAGGAGGTGTGGCCACTTCCGTCAGGAGGGTCGGCCGGGTCGAGGCCCGCCGCTCAGGCGGGCACCACCAGTCCGCCGCGCAGCCGCGCCATCGCCGCTTCAGGAATGCGCAGGCCGTCGCGCACATACCCGTCGAGCCCACCCCACCTCTCGTCCATGGCGTCGAGTGCCGTGTCGAGATAGCGGGGGCGGACCTCGGTGATGGCGGACGCGATCTCCGGGTCGCCGCCCGCGTCGAGGAAGTCCTGCACATAGGGCGCGAAGGCGACCCGCACCACCGGGTTCACCGCAAGGAACTCGGCGCGCACGACATCGCGTGACGCGCCGATCATCATCAGGAGGAGGGCGGCGGCCCAGCCGGTACGGTCCTTGCCGGCCGTGCAGTGGAAGAGCACCGGCCGGGCGCGGTCGTCGGCGACCGTCTCGGCAAAGGCCCGGTAGGCGGCGGACGCGCCCGGCGAGAGCACCATCTGCCGGTAGGTGTCCGCGAACAGCCCCTCCGCCTTCCCGCCCCCCAGCATCCGCTCCGCCTCGACGGGGTCGGCGAGCAGCGCGCGCAACCGGGCGGGCGCCACACCCGGATTGTCCCCGAGCACATCGGCGACGAACAGCCGCGCCCGGGGAGGCAGCCGGTCGGGTGCGGCGGCACGCTCGTCGGCGGTCCGCAGATCGACGACGGTGCGGATACCGAGCGCGGCCACCTGCGAATCCTGCGCCGCGTCGAGCCCGCTGAGCTGTCCGGACCGCAGCACGACACCCGCCCGGACCCGTTGGTCCGGGCCCAGGGCGATGCCGCCCAGGTCGCGCAGGTTGAGGACGGTGGATGACGGGACGGCCCTGGCTGTCTGCACGATGAACTTCCCCTTTTCCCGACGCGTATCCGAATTAATTCGGCCTGGCCGGATCAAACGTCGCACGCAGCCGGGAAATCGACAAAGTAAAACGCCGGACGGTATCGATCGGGGGCACGTCCGGAGATAAAGGAAATGTGAAATCGAAACCGCCCTCACCCAGGTCAGGGGCGCATCACACCAATAGCGGCATGTTCTCCGAAAACCCGCCCGAAGGGCAACACCGGTCGATGCGCGGAACGGTACACCGACCCTCATATTCCTGGCGCCGCGATTCCCTTCGGGACACGGGGCGGGCCGGATCCGGGAATCTTCGCCTTCAAGTGGATGGCGACAGCGACCACGGCCCGCCTCGGCGCTCTTCCCGGGCGCATCGGAGGAATCACCCGAGTGCCGGGCCCGGTCGTCTACGCGACGCTGGGTGAAGGATCAAGTGCGCTCGGAGAGGGCAAGGTCACAAGCGGAACCCATGCTGCCCTCCAGCGCCCTGACCTAGCATCTGGGCATGACGGTCCTGCCTGCCGACGGGCTTTCGTTGGCCGCCGAATTCCCCGCTCCCGCCCATGAGCACTGGCAACGCCTCGTCGAAGGCGTGCTGCGCAAGTCGGGCAAGGACGCCGCGGGTTCGGCCGCCGAGGAAGCACTGTCCACCACAGTGGAGGACGGGCTCATCACCCGCCCCCTCTACACCTCGCGCGACAGCGCGCCCGATGCCGGATATCCGGGCTTCGCCCCGTTCACCCGCGGCAGCAAGGCCGAGGGCAACGCGGCGGGCGGCTGGGACGTACGGCAGCGGCACACGCTCCCGGATCCCGCGCGCCTCAACGAGGCGGTGCTCGCCGATCTGGAGAACGGCGTCACCTCGCTGTGGCTGACCGTGGGCGGTGCCGCGGGTGTTCCGGTGTCAGCGCTGGCGGGAGCCCTGGACGGTGTCTACCTCGATCTGGCCCCCGTGGTGCTCGATGCCGGCGGCGAGACCGACGCCGCGGCGACGGAGTTGCTGCGGATCTGCGCGGAGCGGGGCGTCGATGCGCGAAGTGTGCGCGGCAACCTGGGCGCCGACCCGTTCGGGCAGGCCGCCCGCAGCGGCGCCGAACCCGATCTGTCGGCCGCGGTCCACTGGGCACAGCGGTGCGCACAGGAGTTTCCCGGACTGCGGGCGCTGACCGTCGACGCGCTGCCGTACCACGAGGCCGGCGGTTCGGCGGCCGAGGAGCTGGGTGCTTCGCTGGCGACCGGTGTCGCCTGTCTGCGGGCACTGACGGACGCCGGGCTGTCGGTCGAGGACGCCTGCGGGCAGCTGGAGTTCCGGTTCGCGGCGACCGCCGACCAGTTCCTGACCATCGCCAAGCTGCGGGCCGCGCGGCGGCTGTGGTCCCGGGTGGCCGAGGTGTGCGGGGCGGCCGGAGCCGGTGCCCAGCGCCAGCACGCGGTGACGTCGTCGGTGATGATGACGCGGCGCGATCCCTGGGTGAACATGCTGCGCACGACGCTGGCGTGTCTGGGTGCGGGTGTCGGCGGCGCCGACTCCGTCACCGTGCTGCCCTTCGATCACGCCCTGGGCCTGCCGGACGCGTTCGCCCGGCGCATCGCCCGTAACACGTCGACGATCCTGCTGGAGGAGTCGCACCTGGCCCGGGTGATCGACCCGGCGGGCGGCTCCTGGTACGTGGAGCGGCTCACCGCCGAACTCGCGGACGCCGCATGGTCGTTCTTCCAGGAGATCGAACGGTCCGGTGGCCAGGCCGCCGCCCTTCGCTCCGGAATGATCGGCGAGCGTCTCGCGGCCACCTGGGCGGCGCGCAGCAAGGACCTGGCGCGCCGCAAGGAGCCGATCACCGGGGTCAGCGAGTTCCCGCAGCTGGCGGAACGCCCGGTGGAGCGCGAGCCGGCCCCCGCCGTACCGGCCGAGGCATCGGGCGGTCTGCCCCGGGTCCGCCGTGACGAGGCGTTCGAGGCGCTGCGCGCCCGGTCGGACACCCACCTCGCGGCGACCGGGCAGCGGCCCAAGGTGTTCCTCGCCGCGCTCGGCCCCGCCGCGGCGCACACCGCGCGGGCGTCGTTCGCCGCCAACCTCTTCCAGGCCGGGGGCATCGAACCGGTCCACGACCCGGTCTCGGTCGACGAGACCACGGCCGCCGACGCGTTCAAGGCCAGCGGGGCCACCGTGGCCTGCCTCTGCTCCAGCGACGCGCTCTACACCGAGCAGGCCGCGGCGGTCGCCGAGGCGCTGGGTTCGGCGGGTGCGCTGCGGGTGTTCCTCGCCGGCCGCCCCGGCGAGTACACCGGCGTCGACGAGTACGTCTTCGCGGGCTCCGATGTGGTGGCCGTGCTCTCCTCCCTCCTCGACCGTATGGATGTGGCGTAATGCGTATCCCTGACTTCTCCGGCATCGAGCTCGGTCCGGGCGCCGCCGCCGAGGTGTCCGAGGAGCGGTGGCGCACCTCGGTGAAGGAGTCCTCCGGCAGTTCCGACGGCGACCTGCTGTGGGAGACCCCGGAGGGCATCGCGGTCAAGCCGCTGTACACCGGACACGACCTCGAAGGGCTCGACTTCCTCGGTACGTATCCGGGCATCGCCCCGTATCTGCGGGGCCCGTACCCGACGATGTACGTCAACCAGCCCTGGACGATCCGGCAGTACGCCGGCTTCTCCACCGCCGAGGAGTCCAACGCCTTCTACCGCCGCAACCTCGCGGCCGGGCAGAAGGGCCTGTCCGTCGCCTTCGACCTGCCGACCCACCGCGGCTACGACAGCGACCACCCGCGGGTGACCGGCGATGTCGGCATGGCGGGCGTGGCGATCGACTCGATCTACGACATGCGGCAGCTCTTCGACGGCATCCCGCTGGACCGGATGTCGGTGTCGATGACGATGAACGGCGCGGTGCTCCCCGTACTGGCGCTGTACATCGTGGCCGCGGAGGAGCAGGGCGTCGGGCCCGAGAAGCTGGCCGGGACCATTCAGAACGACATTCTGAAGGAGTTCATGGTCCGCAACACCTACATCTATCCGCCGAAACCCTCGATGCGGATCATCTCCGACATCTTCGCGTACACCTCGCAGAAGATGCCGCGCTACAACTCGATCTCCATCTCCGGCTATCACATCCAGGAGGCGGGTGCGACGGCCGATCTGGAGCTGGCGTACACCCTCGCGGACGGGGTGGAATATCTGCGGGCCGGACGGGACGCCGGTCTCGACGTGGACGCGTTCGCGCCCCGGCTGTCGTTCTTCTGGGCGATCGGCATGAACTTCTTCATGGAGATCGCGAAGCTGCGGGCGGCCCGGCTGCTCTGGGCCAAGCTGGTCAAGGAGTTCGGGCCGAAGAACGCCAAGTCGCTGTCGCTGCGCACCCATTCGCAGACGTCGGGGTGGTCGCTGACCGCGCAGGACGTGTTCAACAACGTCACCCGGACCTGTGTGGAGGCGATGGCCGCCACTCAGGGGCACACCCAGTCGCTGCACACCAACGCGCTCGACGAGGCGCTCGCCCTGCCGACGGACTTCTCCGCCCGGATCGCCCGGAACACCCAGCTGCTGCTCCAGCAGGAGTCGGGCACCGGCCGGGTGATCGACCCGTGGGGCGGCAGCGCGTACGTGGAGAAGCTGACGTACGACCTGGCGCGCCGGGCCTGGCAGCACATCGAGGAGGTCGAGGCGGCGGGCGGTATGGCGCAGGCCATCGACGCGGGCATCCCGAAGCTCCGGGTGGAGGAGGCCGCGGCCCGCACCCAGGCGCGGATCGACTCCGGGCGCCAGCCGGTGATCGGGGTGAACAAGTACCGGGTGGAGACCGATGAGCAGATCGATGTGCTCAAGGTCGACAACTCGTCGGTGCGCACCCAGCAGATCGAGAAGCTGCGCCGGCTGCGCGAGGAGCGCGACGAGTCGGCCTGCCGGGCCGCGCTGGACGCGCTCACGGCCGCGGCCGAGCGGGATCCCGGTCCCGGCCTCGAAGGCAATCTGCTGGCCCTCGCCGTCGACGCGGCACGCGCGATGGCGACCGTGGGCGAGATCTCCGACGCACTGGAGAAGGTGTACGGGAGGCATGCGGGCCAGATCCGTACGATCTCCGGTGTGTATCGCAACGAGGCAGGTGAATCCCCTTCCGTGGACCGGACCAGGGCGCTGGTGGACAGGTTCGAGGAGGCCGAGGGGCGCCGTCCGCGCATCCTGGTCGCCAAGATGGGACAGGACGGCCACGACCGGGGCCAGAAGGTGATCTCGACGGCCTTCGCCGACCTGGGCTTCGACGTCGACGTCGGCCCGCTGTTCCAGACGCCGGCCGAGGTGGCACGGCAGGCGGTCGAGGCGGACGTGCACATCGTGGGCGTCTCCTCGCTGGCCGCCGGGCACCTCACGCTGGTGCCGGCGCTCCGCGAGGAGCTGGCGGCCGAGGGGCGCGAGGACATCATGATCGTGGTGGGCGGGGTGATTCCGCCGCAGGACGTCGAGGCGCTGCACGAGGCGGGCGCGACGGCCGTGTTCCCGCCCGGCACGGTCATTCCGGATGCCGCGTACGACCTGGTGACGCGGCTCGGTGCCGCGCTCGGTCACGAGCTGTGAGCCGCTGACCCGATGGCTCCGAAGATCGATATCGACAGCTATGTGAAGGGGGTGCTCGACGGGAAGCGGGCGCAGATCGCGCGCGCCATCACTCTCGTCGAGTCCACCCGCCCCGATCACCGGGCGCTGGCCCAGCAGTTGCTGCGCGAGCTGCTGCCGCACTCCGGCTCCGCGCGGCGGATCGGCATCAGCGGCGTGCCGGGGGTCGGGAAGTCCACCTTCATCGACGCCCTCGGCACGATGCTCACCGGGCTCGGGCACCGGGTCGCGGTACTGGCCGTCGATCCGTCCTCCAGCCGTACCGGCGGCTCCATCCTGGGCGACAAGACCAGGATGGAGCGGCTCGCGGTGGACCCGGCGGCTTTCGTACGCCCGTCCCCGACCGCCGGGACGCTCGGTGGGGTGGCCAAGGCGACCCGGGAGTCCATCGTGGTGATGGAGGCCGCGGGGTACGACGTGGTGCTGGTGGAGACGGTGGGCGTCGGACAGTCGGAGACGGCGGTGGCCAACATGGTCGACACGTTTCTGCTGCTGACGCTGGCCCGGACCGGCGATCAGCTCCAGGGGATCAAGAAGGGTGTGCTGGAGCTGGCGGACGCGATCACGGTCAACAAGGCGGACGGCCCGCACGAGCGCGACGCCCGCGCGGCCGCCCGTGAACTGGCGGGTGCGCTGCGGCTGATGCACCCGGTGGACGCGGCGTGGACCCCGCCGGTCCTCACGTGCAGCGCCCGTGAGTCGGCCGGTCTCGACACGCTGTGGGAGCGGCTGGAGCAGCACCGCGCACTGCTGGAGTCGACCGGCCGGCTCGCCGCGAAACGGCGTGACCAGCAGGTCGACTGGACATGGACGATGGTGCGGGACGAGCTGCTGGAGAGTCTGCGCGGGCATCCGGAGGTACGCGCGCTCGCTCCGGGGCTGGAACAGCGGGTGCGGGAAGGCGAGTTGACGGCCACGCTGGCGGCCGAGCGGATCCTGGCCGCGTTCCGGGGCACGGCCTGATCCGGACGTGAGGCGCCGTGGGCGGTCCGGCGGACGGGGCTCCACCCCGGCTGCCGGACCGCGGGCTCCTACAGATCCGACTGGTACTGGACCGACTTGTGTGTCGGCTCGTAGCCGAGCGCGTCGTTGATGCTCCGCATGTGCGTATTGCTGTCGGCGGTGTCCGTCAGCAGCCCTTCCAGGCCCGGGTGGCTTTCGCGGGCCTGGAGGATGGACCGCGTCTTCATCCACCGGCCGAGGCCGTGCCCCCGGTGCTCGGGAAGGACTCCGGTGCCGTAGTGCTGGCCGTCGCCCGTCCCGTCGCCCGGGACGACGAGTTCCGTGAAGCCCACGATCGTGGCGTCGGACTCGTCGACCGCCGCGACCGTGTGGAGCAGGTCGCCGCGAGCGGCGACGGCCGCCGCCGCGGACCGGAGCCGGTCCACGTCCCAGACGACCGTGCCGAAGTCGGTGTCGTCCATGGGCATGTCGTCCATGGCCCGGCGGGACGCGGCGAACGTCGGCGCGAGGTCGTCCGGGACGGTGCCGTCCCAGGAGATGAGCCGGTAGCCCGGATGCGGCTGCCCGACGGTCCGGCGCAGGGCCTCGGTGTCGGCCTTCGCCAGCGGAAGCCGGACGTACGTCAGGGCCAGCACCTTGCGCAGCCCCTTGGCCCGCAGGAAACGGTCCCCCGGGGACCCGGCCCCGACCTGCGCGATGACGCTGCGCCGGCCCTCCTCGCGGGCGGCGGCGACCGCCGTGTCGAACAGCCGCGAGCCGATGCCCTTGCGGCGCTCCGCCGGATGGACGTGGAGCTCCAGTTCCGCGAGGTGGTCCTGGCCCTCGCGGGTGAAGACGCGCAGGAACGCCGACCCGACGGGGCTGCCCTCGGGATCGGAGGCGAGCCAGACCAGACGGTGGCTGCCACTGGCCCGATCGGGGTCGGACAGTGCGGTGATGCGTAGGGACAAGGTGACTCCTCCGTGCCCGGGGCGCCGGTCGGGATGGGTGAGCGGGCGGGTGGCCCGGAGAACCACATCACTCCACGAACGCCGCGGCAACCGGATTTCGGGGCCTTCGGCCCGGCCCCGGTTCCCCAGGGTCGTGGTACGGTACCTTTGGTACTTGTGTCGGCCTCGCTTCGAGGCGCCGGTGCCGAGTCACTTCTCCGAAGCTGCCGCGCCCGTCCTTTTCCGACCGGCGATCCAGCTTTCGCACATCACATCATCCAGTTCGGACCGGATTCTTCTCCGTCCGGGCTTTCCCGCCCGTCGTGCGGGGCGTGATCTCTTCCGCCCGCGCCGTCCGGCCCCTTCATTCGCCATGTCCGCGAAAGGACCGCCCACCATGACCAGCACTCTCGAACACCCGCTGCTCCGACAGCAGTTGACCACCGACGCCACGACAGCGACCAGGACCGCCGGCGTCCTCGACATCACACACCAGGGAAACGGCGCGCTGCGCGTCCAGGACGGCCGCCCCTCCCCCGGCGACGTGGTGGTCCCGGTCGCCCTGATCCGCCGCCACGGCCTGCGCCGCGGCGATGCCGTCGAGGGGCTGTGCGACCGCCCCCGTACTCTCTCCGCCGTGGAGCGGGTCAACGGCCGCTCCCCGCAGGCGCTTCGCGGCCGGCCGCACTTCCGCGACCTCACCCCGCTCCACCCCGGGCACCGGCTGCGGCTGGAGACACCGTCCGGCGGTCCCGCGATGCGTATCGTCGACCTGATCGCACCGATCGGCAAGGGGCAGCGCGGGCTCGTCGTCGCGCCGCCCAGGACCGGAAAGACGGTGCTGCTCCAGCAGGTCGCCGCCGCCGTCGCCGCCAACCACCCCGAGTGCCACCTGATGGTGGTGCTGGTCGACGAACGCCCCGAAGAGGTCACCGACATGCGCCGGTCCGTACGGGGCGAGGTGCTCGCCTCGACGTTCGACCGGCCCGCGAAGGAGCACATCGCACTCGCCGAACTCGCGGTCGAACGTGCCAAGCGACTGGTCGAGCAGGGCCAGGACGTCGTCATCCTGCTCGACTCCCTCACCCGTCTGTGCCGCGCCCACAACAACGCCTCCGCCGCGGGCGGACGCACTCTCAGCGGCGGCGTCGACGCGGCCGCCCTGCTCGGCCCCAAGCAGCTCTTCGGCGCCGCCCGACTCGCCGAGGAGGGCGGCTCCCTCACCATCCTGGCCACGGCGCTGGTGGAGACCGGCTCCCGCGCCGACGACTACTTCTTCGAAGAGCTGAAGAGCACCGGCAACATGGAACTCCGGCTCGACCGCCAACTCGCGGACAGGCGCATCCACCCGGCCGTGAACATCCCGGCGTCCGGCACCCGGCGCGAGGAACTCCTCATGCCGGACAGCGAGTTGCGCGTGGTACGGGGACTTCGGCGCGCGCTGCACGCCAGGAACCCGCAGACCGCGCTGGAGACGCTGCTGGACCGGATCCGCCGCACCCCGGACAACGCGGCCTTCCTCCGTGCCGTCCACCGCACCGTCCCGGACGCCTGAGCCTGTCCGCGCGGCGCCTGCCCGGCGCAATAGCATGGCCGGGCCATGCATGATCCGCGCTCACGAGCACAGGGAGAGCAGCCACATGGAGTTCCGCCGACTCGGCCGCAGCGGTCTGACCATCAGTGAGATCGCCTACGGAAACTGGCTCACCCACGGCTCCCAGGTGGAGGAGGACGCGGCGGTCGCCTGCATCCGTGCCGCCCTGGACGCCGGAATCACCACCTTCGACACCGCGGACGTCTACGCCGAGACCCGGGCCGAGGCCGTCCTGGGCCGGGCGCTCAGGAACGAACGCCGTGAGGGTCTGGAGGTGTTCACCAAGGTCTACTTCCCGACCGGTCCCGGACACAACGACCGGGGGCTCGGCCGCAAGCACATCATGGAGTCCATCGACAATTCGCTGCGCCGCCTGCAGACGGATTACGTGGACCTGTACCAGGCCCACCGCTACGACCACTCGACACCGCTGGAAGAGACCATGGAGGCGTTCGCCGACGTCGTCCGCTCCGGCAAGGCCCTCTACATCGGCGTTTCGGAGTGGACGGCCGACCAGCTGCGCGCCGCCCATGGACTGGCCCGCGAGCTGCGGGTGCCGCTTATCTCCAACCAGCCGCAGTACTCGGCCCTGTGGCGGGTCATCGAAAGCGATGTGGTGCCCGCCTCCGAGGAGCTGGGCATCGGCCAGATCGTCTGGTCCCCGATCGCCCAGGGCGCGCTCACGGGCAAGTACAAGCCCGGTGCGCCGCTCCCGGCCGGTTCGCGGGCGACGGACGACAAGGGCGGCGCGAACATGGTCGCCGGCTGGCTGCGCGACGACGTGCTGGAGCGCGTCCAGCGCTTGCGGCCGCTCGCCGACGGCGCCGGTCTCAGTCTGGCCCAGCTCGCGGTCGCGTGGGTGCTGCAGAACTCGAACGTCTCCGCCGCGATCATCGGCGCCTCCCGGCCCGAGCAGGTGACGGAGAACGTCCGGGCGGCCGGTGTGACACTCGACGCGGAGCTGCTGAAGGGGATCGACGACATCCTGGACCCGGTGGTCGAGCGGGATCCCGCGCTGACGGCCGGGCACGCGGGCAACAGCTGATCCGACCGGCCTCCGCCCCGGCCCCGGCCCCGGCGCGAGCGGGGGCCGGGGCGGTGCGCGATCAGGTGCCGGTGTGCAGCGCGGCGGTGTACTCGCGGACCTGCGCCGGTGTGAGGTAGGAGTCGGTGTACTCGAAGTCGCGCAGTTTCGCCGGCTGACGGGACAGGAAGCCGGTGCGTACGAAGTCGTCGCCCGCGACCGCGTTGAGCACCCAGTTGGTCATGACCCGCGCCTTGGCGACATTGGTGCGCAGCGCCGACCAGTGGTACCCGCGGGCGACGGCCTGCGCGGGGATTCCGTGCATCTCGACGCCGAGCGGCTTGGAGACCGCGTCCTTGCCGCCGAGGTCCACGACGAGGCCGAGGTCCCTGTGGACGTACGGCTTCAGCGGCTGGTGCCGCAGTGTCGCGATGAGGTTGTCGGCGAGCCTGCGGCCCTGGCGCATGGCGTGCTGTGCGGTGGGCGGGCAGACTGCTCCGTCGCCCTTGCTCAGGTCCGGCACGGCCGCGCAGTCGCCGAGGGCGAAGACGCCGTCGAAGCCCGGCAGACTCATCTCGGGGGTGACGGCCAGCCGTCCGCGTACCGTCTCCGCGTCGAGCGTGTTGACCAGCGGGCTCGCGGTGACGCCCGCCGTCCAGATCAGGGTCCGGCAGGGCAGCACCCGGCCGTCGGTGAAGGTCACCTTCTCCGGGGCGGCCTCGGCGATCGAGACGCCGAGCGACACCTCGATGCCACGGGCGCGCAGCACCTCCAGGGCGCTGCGGCCCAGCTTGTCCCCCAGTTCGGGCATCAGCTTCGGGGCGATGTCGATGAGGTGCCACTTGATCAGCTTCGGGTCGAGCCTCGGGTAGTGCCTCACCGCGTTGCTGGTGAGGCGCTGCAGACAGGCTGCCGTCTCGGTGCCCGCGTATCCACCGCCGACCACCACGAACTGCAGGCGCGAGGCCCGTTCGTTCTCGTCGTGGCTGGCGTCCGCGAGGTCGAGCTGGGCGATCACGTGGTCCCGTACGTAAGCGGCCTCGGCCAGTGTCTTCATGCCCCGTGCGTTGTCCAGCAGGCCGGGGATGTCGAAGGTACGGGTGATGCTCCCGGCACTGAGCACGATGTAGTCGTAGGGCTCGTAGACGATCTCGTCGGTGATCTTGCGAATGACGCAGATCTTCGCCCTGGGGTCCACACCGATGGCCCCGCCCGGAATGATCCGGGTGCGGTGCTTGCGGCTGCGGCGCAGCGAGACGGCGACCGACTGCGGAGTGAGCACGCCCGCCGCCACCTGTGGCAGCAGGGGGAGGTAGAGCTGGTACGAGAACGGGGCGACGAGCGCGATCTCCGCCTCGCCGGGGATGAGCCCGCGCTCCAGACGGCGTACGCATTCCACTCCGGCGAATCCGGCTCCGACAACGAGGATCCTGGGTCGTGCCACAGTGTTCGTCCCTTCTCGGGCCTGTACCGGTCATCCGTTCGCCTGCCCCGTCGCACGCGCCCGTCGTCCCATCTTCACGAGCCTCGGGCGAGTCCGCCTGCTGGGGGCGGCGGAAGGACGACGCCACCCGGTCAGCGGGTCAGCAGGGTCAGTGCGGTACAGGTGCCGCCGACCGCGCCGACGAGCACGACGCCGGTGGCCACGCAGCGCGCCTTGAGCACGCGGTAGCGCGCCTCGTACTCGCCGTGCAGCGCGGTGGCGCGGGCGGAGATACGGCAGAGCGTCGCCCGTGATGCGGCGAGACGGTCGGCGGTGTAGACCCGTTCCACGTCCTCGCGCTGTGCCGTGGTGAGCCAGGGCAGCCCGTCGGTGAAGCGGCCCGCCATGCGGCGGGCCTCCTCGATCTCGGCGCTCCACAGCAGGTAGCCCTGCAGCTGTGCCAGGCCGCGGGCGCTGTCCTCGTCGGGGTCCACTCGCTTTTCCTCTCCCCGGGCCGTCGTGGTCACGCCCGCTTGTCCCCCGGGGCACGGGGCAGCTCCGTCTCCGGACGGTTGAGGGCTTCGTCGAGCGCGCGGACCGTGGGGTGGTGCAGGTCGAAGGCCGGGGATTCGGAACGGATCCGCGGAAGGGTGTGGAAGTTGTGCCGCGGCGGCGGGCAGGAGGTCGCCCACTCCAGCGAACGGCCGTAGCCCCACGGGTCGTCGACCCCGACGTTCTTGCCGTACTTGGCGGTCTTCCACACGTTGTAGAGGAACGGCAGCATCGACAGGCCGAGCAGGAACGAGGAGATCGTCGAGATCGTGTTCAGCGCGGTGAAGCCGTCGACGGCGAGGTAGTCGGCGTAGCGGCGCGGCATTCCCTCGGCACCCAGCCAGTGCTGCACCAGGAACGTGCCGTGGAAGCCCACGAACAGCGTCCAGAACGTGATCTTGCCGAGCCGCTCGTCCAGCATCTTGCCGGTGAACTTCGGCCACCAGAAGTGGAATCCGGAGAACATCGCGAAGACCACGGTGCCGAAGACGACGTAGTGGAAGTGCGCGACGACGAAGTACGAGTCCGAGACGTGGAAGTCCATCGGGGGCGACGCGAGGATGACACCGGTCAGGCCGCCGAAGAGGAAGGTCACCAGGAAGCCGATCGACCAGAGCATCGGTGTCTCGAAGGACAACGACCCCTTCCACATCGTGCCGATCCAGTTGAAGAACTTCACACCGGTCGGTACCGCGATGAGGAAGGTCATGAACGAGAAGAACGGCAGCAGCACACCGCCCGTGACGTACATGTGGTGCGCCCACACGGTCGCGGAGAGGCCCGCGATGGCGATCGTCGCGCTGATCAGGCCGATGTAACCGAAGATCGGTTTCCGGCTGAAGACCGGGATGACCTCGCTGACGATGCCGAAGAACGGCAGGGCGATGATGTACACCTCCGGGTGGCCGAAGAACCAGAAGAGGTGCTGCCAGAGCAGTGCGCCTCCGTTCGCCGGGTCGAAGACGTGCGCGCCGAACTTGCGGTCCGCCTCCAGCACCAGGAGGGCCGCCGCGAGGACCGGGAAGGCCAGCAGGACCAGCACAGCGGTCAGCAGGACGTTCCAGACGAAGATCGGCATGCGGAACATCGTCATGCCGGGAGCGCGCATGCAGATGATCGTGGTGATGAAGTTGACCGAACCGAGGATCGTGCCGAAGCCGGAGAAGGCCAGACCCATGATCCACATGTCGCTGCCGATGCCCGGTGAGCGGACCGCGTCGGTCAGCGGGGAGTAGGCGAACCAGCCGAAGTCCGCCGCGCCGTTCGGGGTGAGGAAGCCGGCGACCACGATGATCGAGCCGAAGAGGTACAGCCAGTACGCGAACATGTTCAGCCGCGGGAACGCCACGTCGGGCGCGCCGATCTGCAGCGGCATGATCCAGTTGGTGAATCCGGCGAACAGCGGCGTCGCGAACATCAGCAGCATGATCGTGCCGTGGATCGTGAACGCCTGGTTGAACTGCTCGGGCGAGACGATCTGGATCCCCGGACGCGCCAGCTCGGCGCGCATGACCAGGGCCAGCACACCGCCGATGAGGAAGAAGGCGAACGAGGTGACGAGGTAGAGCGTGCCGATCGTCTTGTGGTCGGTGGTGGTCAGCCACTTGATGACGACGTTTCCCGGTTCCTTGGCACGGACCGGAAGCTCGTTCGCGTACGCCTCCTCTTCGTCGGCTGCCCCTGTTGTGCCCGTCGTCGTCACTGGGACGCTCCTTCGATTGTCGTTCGCGGGTGGACCGAGCACCCGGCAGGGGCGCCGTTTCCACCGGGACGGCCGACAGACCGGTCCCGCGCGCGTCACGCCAGATTCCAGGTGCAGCAAATCAGCCGCGGGGCCGCTGTGCGTGGCCCGCCGCCCGCCGCCGCGTGACATTCACCCGTCAGGGCGCCCATGGGCAGGGGCGTGTCGACTGCGAGTGCGGGCCGGTGCCGTGGCGGTCCACGGCAGCGCGACGGACACCGTGACGGTCGTGCGCGCGGAACACGGAACGCGGGCCTTCCGTGCGGTCAACCGGCGGCGGAGGCAGGTCGTTTCATGCCGACGGTCCACCGTTGGCCGGGGAGCTGACGGCCGAACTCCTTTACGGTCCGGTGCCGTTGGCGAGCGATCCGGTGAACGCCCGGATCGGGGACCGGCGACGGGCTCCCCGGGCGGCGCTCAGGCCAGTCCGCCGGTCGCGCGGATGTTCTGCCCCGTGATCCATCGGCCGTCGTGGCCGGCGAGGAAGGCGACCGCATCGGCCACGTCCGCGGGTTCCCCCAGTCGGCGCAGCGGGGTCATGCCTGTGACTGCCTCCAGTGTCTGCGGCTGGTTGGTGCCGCGCAGCAGTTCGGTGTCGGTGGCGCCGGGCGAGACGGTGTTGACCGTGATCCCGCGGGCCCCGAGTTCATGGGCGGCGACGACGGTGAGCTGCTCGACCGCGCCCTTGCTGGCCACGTAGGCGGAGATGCCGGGGCCCGGCCGCACGGTGTTGGCCCACCGGTGACCACGGCGTTCCTGCCTGTCAGCACGGCCCCTCCTCCTCCACAGCACGGTTGGTCCGGGCGTCCGAACCTATCGCCGGAACGGCTCCCCGTGGCTCTGGCTGCGCGGAAAGTCTCCGAGTCGGCGGCCTGGCCGCGGTGCCGGTCCGGGACACGGAACCGCCCCGGCCGGGCATGGTGCCGACCGGGGCGGGAGGGATGGGGGCGACTGGACGCGCCCCTTCTCCGCAGGTGTTTCGTCAGACCGTCTCAGGCGTCTCGTCAGCCGATGGCGGCGATGGCCTGGACGAACGTCTCCGACGGACGCATGACGGCCGAGGCCTTGGCCGGGTCGGGCTGGTAGTAGCCACCGATGTCGACCGGCGAGCCCTGCACCGCGATCAGCTCGTCGACGATGGTCTGCTCCTGCTCGCCCAGCGTCTTCGCGAGCGCGGCGAACGCCTGCGCGAGCTGTGCGTCGTCGGTCTGCTGCGCCAGCTCCTGGGCCCAGTAGAGCGCCAGGTAGAAGTGGCTGCCGCGGTTGTCGATCCCACCCAGCTTGCGGCTCGGCGACTTGTCCTCGTTGAGGAAGGTGCCGGTCGCGCGGTCGAGGGTGTCGGCGAGGATCTGGGCGCGCGCGTTGCCCGTGGTCGCCGCCAGGTGCTCGAAGCTGGCCGCGAGCGCGAAGAACTCGCCCAGGCTGTCCCAGCGCAGGTAGTTCTCCTTGACGAGCTGCTGGACGTGCTTGGGCGCGGAGCCGCCGGCGCCCGTCTCGAACAGACCGCCGCCGTTCATGAGCGGGACGACGGAGAGCATCTTCGCGCTCGTGCCCAGCTCCAGGATCGGGAACAGGTCGGTCAGGTAGTCACGCAGCACGTTGCCGGTGACCGAGATGGTGTCCTCGCCGCGGCGGATGCGCTCCAGCGAGAACGCGGTGGCCTTCACCGGCGACATGATCTCGATCTGCAGACCGTCGGTGTCGTGGTCGGCGAGGTACGTCTTGACCTTGGCGATCAGCTGCGCGTCGTGGGCGCGGTCCTCGTCGAGCCAGAACACGGCCGGGACGCCGGTGGCGCGGGCGCGGGTGACGGCGAGCTTGACCCAGTCCTGGATCGGCAGGTCCTTGGCCTGGCACATGCGGAAGATGTCGCCGGCGCCCACGGCCTGCTCCAGCACGACGTCGCCACTGCCGTCGAGGACCCGCACCGTGCCGGTGGCGGGGATCTCGAAGGTCTTGTCGTGGCTGCCGTACTCCTCGGCCTTCTGGGCCATCAGACCGACGTTCGGCACCGAGCCCATGGTCGACGGGTCGAAGGCGCCGTTGGCACGGCAGTCGTCGATGACGACCTGGTAGACGCCCGCGTAGCTGCTGTCCGGCAGCACCGCGAGGGTGTCGGCCTCCTCGCCGTCCGGGCCCCACATGTGACCGGAGGTGCGGATCATGGCCGGCATGGAGGCGTCGACGATGACATCGCTCGGGACGTGCAGGTTGGTGATGCCCTTGTCCGAGTCGACCATGGCCAGCGCGGGGCCCTCGGCCAGCTCGGCCTCGAAGGACGCCTTGATCTCGGCACCCACGTGCGGCACCGAGTCCAGGCCCTTGAGGATGGCGCCGAGGCCGTCGTTCGGGGACAGACCGGCCGCGACGAGCACCTCGCCGTACTTGGCGAAGGTGTTCGGGAAGAAGGCGCGGACCACGTGGCCGAAGATGATCGGGTCGGAGACCTTCATCATGGTCGCCTTGAGGTGGACGGAGAACAGCACGCCCTCGGCCTTGGCACGGGCGACCTGCGCGGTGAAGAACTCGCGCAGCGCCGCGACGCGCATGACCGCCACGTCGACGACCTCGCCCGCGAGCACCGGCACCGACTCGCGCAGAACGGTGGTGCTGCCGTCGTCACCGGCGAGCTCGATGCGCAGCGAACCGGCCTCGGCGATGACCGTGGACTTCTCGGTGGAGCGGAAGTCGTCGACGCCCATGGTGGCGACGTTCGTCTTCGAGTCGGCGGACCACTTGCCCATGCGGTGCGGGTGCGCCTTGGCGTAGTTCTTGACCGAGGCGGGGGCACGGCGGTCGGAGTTGCCCTCGCGCAGCACGGGGTTCACCGCGCTGCCCTTGACCTTGTCGTAGCGCGCGCGGACGTCCTTGTCCTCGTCGGTCTGCGGGTCGTCCGGGTAGTCCGGGAGCGCGTAGCCCTGCGCCTGGAGCTCGGCGATGGCCGCCTTCAGCTGCGGGATCGAGGCCGAGATGTTCGGCAGCTTGATGATGTTGGCCTCGGGCCGCTTGGCCAGCTCACCGAGCTCGGCGAGCGCGTCGTCGATGCGCTGGCCCTCCTCCAGACGCTCGGGGAAGCCGGCGATGATGCGTCCGGCCAGCGAGATGTCACGGCTCTCGACATTGACCCCGGCCGTCGAGGCGTACGCCTGGACAACCGGCAAGAACGAATACGTCGCCAGGGCCGGGGCCTCGTCGGTGTGTGTATAGATGATGGTCGAGTCAGTCACCCTGTGCTCCGCTCCACGTCTGCAACATTGCTTGACATCAAGATATCTCGTGATCGCCCCGGCCTCGACAGGGCCCTGCTCTCATCGACGGCGAAGCGTGTCACCCCGGTCGCGCGGCGCACACCCGCCCCGGATCGTGATCGCATCCGACAACACCCCCGGCAGGAAGCTCGGCGGGCAACAGTCGAGTGTCATACGGTGGTTGCCCCACTGCCCGCCAGAAGGAGTGCGCACATGCCGGTCTCGCTGGGTCTCGGTCTTCCGCAGATGAAGCAGTACGACATCGGCCGCGATGTGGCCGCCGTGGCACGCGCGGCGGAGGAGGTCGGCTACGAGAGCCTGTGGGTCTTCGAGCGGATCATCTTTCCCGAGCCTGCCACGCAGGGGCTGTACGGCGTTCCGGGGCTGCCCTGGCCCGAGCAGTACCGCAGTGTCGCCGACCCGCTGATCACGCTCGCGCTGGCCGCCGGGGCCACGAGCCGGGCCAGGCTCGGCACCAGCGTCCTGGTCGCGCCGCTGCACGTACCGTTCCAGCTGGCCCGTTCGCTCGCCTCGCTCGATGTCGCGAGCGGCGGCCGGGTGATCGCGGGCATCGGCACGGGCTGGTCCCTGGACGAGTACGCGGCCGCCTCGGTCGCCCCCTTCGAGAAGCGCGGTGCGGTCCTGGACGAGCTGCTGGACGTGTGCGCGGCGGTCTGGGGCCCGGATCCGGTCTCGTACGAGGGCGAGCTGACCACCATCGCCCCGTCCGAGGTCGGCCCGAAGCCGGTGCGCCCCATCCCGGTCTATCTGCCGGCGAACAGCCCCCGGGCCACCCGCCGGCTGGTCGACCGGGCGGACGGCTGGATGCCCGTGGCCATGGGCGCCGCCCAGCTGGCCGAGCAGTGGAAGCGGGTCCAGGACCTGGCGGCCGAGCGCGGCCGGGAGCGTCCGGTCGGCGTCTGCGCCCGTGCCAACGCCAGGTACAGCGCCGAACCGGTCGGTGGTGCGGACCGCGCCCCCTTCCACGGCGATGTGGCCCAGATCGTCGAGGACCTGGTGGCCCATGCCGCGACGGGCGTTCCGGAGATCCTGCTGGATCTCCAGGGCACGACACGCGACGCCTCGGAGCTGATCGACGTGGCGGCCGAGGTGTACGGGGCGGCGCGGGCGGCGGGCGTCTGACAGCACGGCGACGGAACGTGTACGGGGCGACGGGCCGCGCGGAGCGGCGTCGGAGGCCGCGCGTCATCCGCGTCGGATCGCGCCCCGACGGCGGCGGGCCGGGTCAGGCGTACCGCGGGCGCACATGGTGCACCATGGTCCGCGATGCGACGAGGACTGATGCACGGCATGGCTTGGGCGCTGTCCACGGGGGCTGCGGTCACGCTGTCCTGGTGGGGCGTCCACACGGTGATGTCGGGGACCGCGTACGACCCGCCCCTCGCCCTGCCGATCGCGGACGCGGCACGCGCCGCGGACGAAGAAGCGAAGCCGCAGCCCTACTTCACGTACCGCCCCGAGAAGTCCCCGGAGCCGAGCAAGTCCGCGCCCGGCAGCGACGGGGGCGGCAAGGACGACACGGTCCGCAGGCCGTCGAGCGGCGCCCCGCGGAGCTCCGCTCCGACTCCCCTGCCGAGCCCGAGCGGCAAGCCGTCGGGCGGGGCCGTGAACGTGAAGGGCTACACCGTCGACGGGGGCCGCGTCGTCTTCGCCATCAAGCGGTCCTCGGCGGACCTGGTCTCGGCGACCCCCGAGTCGGGCTGGCGGATGCAGGTGTGGAAGACCGAGATCTCGCGGTCGTCCCGGGTGAAGGTCACCCG
>NZ_JBHVWT010000041.1:50184-50984 GCF_042882135.1 Streptomyces sp. NPDC058240 | reverse complement strand
GTACCGCCTCCACGGCCGCACGACGGAAAAGCGACCTCGCGAACGATCATCGCGGACCCGCCCTCACCCCCGCAGTGAATTGGGCAGCAGAGTCCCCATACAGTCCAAAGCGAGCTTCGGCGTCAAGCCGCTGACCTGTTCGAGGGCCTGCCGACAGAAGAGATACCGAAAGCGCTACCCCGCCAGCCAGTGGCGCCGGGAACGCTGCCGGATCTGCAGGAAAATCATGAGGATGCGTATCGGACAGCGCCGCCCTCTCTGCTCGTCGGCCTGCCGACGAGCCGCCTACCTCGAACGGCAACAGCGACGCACGGAAAAGCCTGAAGCACCTTCCGGACCACAGACCGACTCATCACCGGCCTGTCTGATCTGCGAAGTCCCCCTGCTACCGAGCGCTGCCAAGAGCGGCCGTCGCACGTGTTCTCAACGGTGCCGTCAGGCGGCATACCGCTGGCGGGCGACCCCACCGCGCCCAACTCGCCCATCGGCCCAGCCCCGGAACCCGACACCGACACCCCCGGGGACATGCGAAGTCTGCGGGCACCCGCTGCCTCCCGGGCGCGGACAGTCACGACGGCGCACGTGTTCAGCCCGATGCCGTCAGCGGGCCTACCGGTCATCCGGAGAGCAACGTGCGGCGACAACCCCAAGCCCCGTCCCGTTGCCGGGACCTGCGGCTCCACCCAAATCGGTCGGGGGGGGGGGGGGGGGGGGGTCCCCCCCCCCCCCCCCACCCCCCCCCCCCCCCCCCCCCCCCCCCCCCCCCCCCCCCCCCCCCCCCACAAAAAAACCGGCCCCAC
>NZ_JBHVWT010000041.1:0-50174 GCF_042882135.1 Streptomyces sp. NPDC058240 | reverse complement strand
GGAGGGAGAGGGGGGCAAAAAACCCCCCCCTCTCTTTTTTGTTCGGGGACGTTCCCCCCCAAGGGGGGGGGGGGGGGGGGGCCCCCCCCCCCCCCCCCCCGACCCGCAACGAATCCCTTGAATTACCGCGCTGCCCAGTATGTTCAGGCCCTATGCCAGAAGGAAGTCGTAGGTCACAGCGCCGGACATGCTCTCAGCGCTGTCGCCAGAAGGCATATCGGCGACGGAAGATGACGCTGTCCTGTCCCGAAGGAGAACGTAGGGAAGGCAGAACGGCGGTTAAAGATCGTGAGGCCTATCGGCGGCAGCAGCCATGGAGCGTCACGGACTCCACGTAAGTTTCCGAAGCTCGTTCGCCGGTTACCGAAAGTCATATTCGGTGCGGTCCGGCTCCGTCCTGCCAGCGGTAGAGGTCGCGCAGCAGGGAGATCTCGGCGCCGTGATGGATCAGCTCCCTGTTGACGTGCAGGACCCTGTTCTCCATGGGAAACCGCTCGGGACCCACCGTGGGCGGATTGTCCAGGTCAGCGTCCGAGAGCTCGCGGACCCCCGCGTTCCATCTCCCATACATCTCATCGAGCTGTTCCAGCGCCTCGTCAGCGGTCCCCGCGTAGGCGAATGTCTGGGAGTCGACGTCCTGGCCGCCGAAGTACCATCCGACCCGATAGCCCAGGCACGAGACGATGATGTGCGCCAGCCGCCAGGCAATCGTGGTCACCGGTGCCGGCACCGGGGCAGGAGACGCGGAGTCCATCGTCCATTCCCCCGAGCCTTCCAACATCGGTGCGGCCGACGTGCCACGTGGGCGGATGCTCCAGCAGCCGCGCACCGGCTCCCAGAAGTACTCCTCGTCAGTAAGACCGTCCAGCCGTGGCCGCAGGTTCTTGCGCCAGTACCAATCCAACTGCTCCGCGAGCCGCTCGCTTCTTGTCATTGCCGCACACTACAGACCCGTCGGGCAGAGTGATCGTCGCCGTCTGCGGCCATCCTCCACTGTCACAAACCCCGCAGACAGTCATCCCTAAATGGCACAGAAGTCAATCGATCGGCCTTCGCTGGCAATCGATCAACACCCACTGACACAGGTCAAACAGCATCCGAGCAAGGGATTGCCAGGCGATCGGTTCCGATATATCGTTGACGCATCGCGACAGATCAACGATGGAAGGAGCGTAACGATGCGTTCACATGGACACGAGCACGAGTTCGGACCTGGACGTGGGCACTGCGGGCCCGGTCATCAGGGGCGTGGCGACTTCGAGGGGCGACGGGCGGCCTTCGGGCAGTTCGGACCGCCGTTCGGGGGTGGACCCTTCGGGGGTGGGCGCGGCCGGGGTGGCGGCAGGGGAAGGGCGCGGCGTGGTGACGTACGCGCGTCGATCCTGGCGTTGCTGAAGGACCGGCCGATGCACGGCTACGAGATGATCCAGGAGATCGGCGAGCGCAGTGGCGGGGCCTGGCGGCCCAGCCCCGGCTCGGTCTACCCGACCCTTCAGCTGCTGGAGGACGAGGGGCTGATCGTCAGTGCGAGCGAGGGCGGCAAGAAGCTGTTCACGCTCACCGACACCGGCCGCACCGAGGCGGAGTCGGGGCCCGAGGCGCCCTGGGAGGAAGCCGGGCGTGGTGTCGACTGGGAGAGCGTCAACGAGATCCGGCAGGCCGGCTTCGGCCTGATGGAGGCGTTCGGCCAGGTCTGGAAGACCGGCTCGGCCGATCAGCGCCAGAAGGCTCTCACGGTCATCAACGACGCCCGTAAGAAGCTGTACCTGATCCTTGCCGACGAGCACTGAGCCCGTGGGCGTGGTGCCCGCGGATGTGGTGACAAGGGCCTCGCGGCCGAGCCGCGAGGCACTTCCCGTCGGCGGGGTGGAGTCAGGGGGCGATGAGTCCGCCCAGTTTGCGCAGTGATTCGACGAGCGCGGCCGTCGCCGAGTCCTTGAGCTTTCCCGCCATCAGGGAGACCGCGGCGCCGGTGAACTCCCCGTCGATGCGGACCGTGGTGGCGTCCCCGTCGGGGGTCAGTGAGTAGCGCATGGACAGGTTGACGCCCATCGGGCCCTTGCCCTTGGCGGCCAGCAGGCGCGCGGTCTCCAGTTCCGCCACCGTCCAGGTCACCTCGGCCGGGAAGCCCATGAGCTTCATGTTCTCCTCGTAGGTGGCCGCGAGTTCGAGTGTCGCCGGACCGCCCTTGGGGAAGCTGGTGTGAGTGGCGTTCCACTGGCCGTACGCGGTGAAGTCCGTCAGCTGGGCCCACACCTTCTCGGCCGGTGCTTCGATGCGCGCCTCTGCACTGACTTCGGCCATGCGACCACCCCTTCTCGGCGGGTTACGGTGTCGCGGAACGTAGCTGCAGTGACTGGAACATTCAATACTGATGAACCGTCAGATCTGTATGGCCGGTTCCTTACGCTCCCGCGCGCCAGATCAGGGCGTCGTCGAATCGGTCGAAGGCGCGCGGGTACGGACCGTCGTCGTGGCAGTGGAACGCGGCCCAGAAGAGGTCGGCGTGCAGTGCGTCGGCCGGTGCGTGGACCCGGTACACGTACTCCCGCCCGTCGAGTGCCGGCAGGGCGACCAACCAGGACACGTCCGCGGTCTCCCTTCCGGCTGTCGCATGGGGGTATGGCCTGTGGGACGTACGAGGGCGGCATCCGGTTGCTCAGGGAGCGCGTGGCAAGGCGGCGCGCGCCCTTTTCACCGATCGGATCCGGAAATGGCGAGATCTCATCCGCAAGGAGGAGAAACCGTTCGGGTGTGCCCAACTTGCGTGGGATGCCTAGATGAGTCCCTCCGGGGATGTATCGGCGCTGCGGGTCTGATGGGGTAAGAGGTGTGCAAAACCGGACGCCGCGGATTCCTCAACAGCCCGTACCGAACCGTGCCGAGCTCGACGCCAGACTCACGGTGGAGCTGGCCGCGGTGGTGACGGGCGCCCGCAGGCGTGCACTGCGCGACGGTGACCGGCAGATCGACACGGCGCATCTGCTGCACTCCCTCGTCGAATCGGACCCCGCGGTGCGGGCGGCCTTCGAGGGCGGCCCTCAACTGGCCAGAGTGCTCGGCTATCTCGTCCAGCGCAGTATCGGATACGGACTCCGCTGGCAGGGTTCGGTGGAGGACTCCGGCGCCGTTCCGGTCGTCCCGGACCTGGACTCCGCCGTGCGGGACTCAGGGGTGGAGGGCTGGTCGCCCTCGGCCGCTTCGGCAATGGCCGGAGCGCTTGAACGGGCGGAGAAGCGCGGCGATGCGCGGGCCGGAGGGCTCGATCTGCTCGCGGCACTGGCCATGGATCACGAGTGCCGGGCGGTCGAGGTGCTGGTGCGGGGCGGGATCGACGCGGATCGGCTCGCCGCCCGGATCGCGGATGCTTCCGATCAGGGCGTGTGGGAGGCCGGAGGCTGATCGTCCGGTGTGCGCCCGTCCCCCGGAGCTGATGCGGAAGGCTGCGGCGGAACCCCGTACCCGGCGGCGAACCTGTCAGGGGTCATCGGGATGACGCTACTGACCGCAGCTGTCATGATGGGCCGATGCACGCGTCTCAGGGGAGAAGCGCCAGCCTGGGACTAGCCCTGGCCTCGGCGTTCGCATTCGGCGGTTCAGGGGTGGCGGCCAAGCCGCTGATCGAGGCGGGGCTCGATCCGCTCCACGTGGTGTGGTTGCGGGTGGCGGGCGCGGCCCTGGTCATGCTGCCGGTGGCCTGGCGTCACCGGGGCCTGGTGCGCAGCCGGCCGGTCCTGCTGCTCGGCTTCGGGCTGCTCGCCGTCGCGGGTGTACAGGCCTGCTACTTCGCCGCGATCTCCCGGATCCCCGTCGGTGTCGCGCTGCTCGTCGAATACCTGGCGCCCGCGCTCGTTCTCGGCTGGGTCCGGTTCGTCCAGCGCAGGCCGGTCACCCGGCGGGCCGCGGTCGGCGTGGTGCTCGCCGTCGGAGGGCTGGCATGCGTGGTCGAGGTCTGGTCGGGGCTGAGCTTCGACGCGGTCGGACTGCTGCTCGCGCTTGGAGCCGCCGGTTGCCAGGTCGGCTACTTCGTCCTGTCGGACCAGGGGAGTGCGGACGGGGCGGACGGTGTCGAACCGCCGCATCCGGTCGGTGTCATCGCCTACGGGCTGCTGAGCGGTGCGGTCGTCCTCACGGTGGTCGCGCGGCCCTGGGGCATGGACTGGTCGGTCCTGGGTGGCAGCGCCGGCATGGACGGCACGGATGTTCCGGCCTGGCTGCTGCTCGTCTGGATCGTGCTGCTGGCGACCGTGATCGCCTACGTCACCGGGGTGATCTCGGTGCGGCTGCTCTCTCCCGCGGTGGCGGGCGTGGTCGCCTGTCTCGAGGCGGTCATCGCCACCGTGCTCGCCTGGGTGATGCTCGGCGAGCACCTGTCGGCTCCCCAGCTCATCGGCGGGGCCATGGTGCTGTTCGGTGCCTTCATCGCCCAGTCGTCGACACCGCGGACGCCCTCGGGTCCCGTCGCGTCGGGGCTCGCCGCGGGGGCTGCCGAAGGGCCGGACGCCGGCCGCGCAGCCGCCGAGGGGGAGCTGTCCGCCGGGCGTGCCGCGACGTGACGGCGACGGACGGCCGGGCCCGCGGGCAGGCATCGAGCGGTTCGTCGCGGTCCTGGGCGAGCCGGGGGCCGTGCCGGCCCGACCGCCGGGACGGCGGACCCGTTGCCCGGCTGTGGGCCCGAGCCTCGGCGTGCGTCAGAGTGCGGTGATGTAGTCCGGCACCCCGATCGCCGGGTCGAGGTCGTCCGAAGGGAGCGGCGTCCCGTATCCGCGGGCGAGCGGGACGACGCCCGCCCAGTGGGGAAGCGCGAGGTCGCGGGGGTCGTCGTTGGGGCCGCCCGTGCGGATCTTGGCGGACACCTCCCGCAGGTCCAGCCGGATCACCGCGGTCGCGGCCAGCTCCTTCTCGTCGGCGGGCCGTGAGTCGGCGGACCGGCCCGGCACCACGTGGTCGACGATGGCGTCGAGAGCGGTCCGCCGCTCCTGTGGGTCGGTGACCGTGTGTGCGACGCCGTGGACCACCACGGAGCGGTAGTTGATCGAGTGGTGGAAGGCGGAGCGGGCCAGCACCAGCCCGTCGACATGCGTCACCGTCAGGCACACCGGCAGTCCGGGGTCGGTGCGGCCTGCCTCGCGCAGGGGGCGGGAGCCCGTCGAGCCGTGCACGTAGAGCCGGTCGTCGATCCGGCCGAAGAGCGTCGGGAGGACGACGGGCGCGCCGTCACGGACGAAGCCGAGGTGGCAGACGTACGCCTCGTCGAGTATCGAGTGGACCACCTCCCGGTCGTATGCCGCCCGTTCGCGGGAACGGGTCGGGACGGTGCGCTCGGTCGGCTCGTATCCGGCTGGGGTGTCCGGGCCCGTGGTCTGCGGCGATGCGGTGTCCGACATTGCTTACTCCATTGCACTAGTGCATAATCTTGTTTGTGCTAGGAGAGTATCGGATTGTTGGGCGGCGCGCATCGGAAATTGCCGCCAGCGTGGAGAGCGGGGTCGGGTCCGGTGGGCTCGAACCCGGCCAAGTGCTGCCTCCCATGCGGGAGTTGGCCGATCGGCTGGGGGTGAATCCGAACACGGTGGCGGCCGCCTACCGCACGCTCCGCGAGCGCGGGGTGATCGAGACGGCCGGGCGCCGGGGCAGCAGGGTGCGGCCGCGTCCCGCGAGTACGGTGCGCGGATCGCTCGGGGTCGAGGCGCCGGCGGGCGTGCGGGACCTGGGGGCGGGCAACCCCGACCCGGACCTGCTGCCCGCGCTGGACGAAGCCTTCGCGGCGGTCGCGGCGGAGTACGCGCGGCAGCCCGGCATGTACGGACAGGCGCCGGTGGACCCGGAGTTCGCCGCGCTCGCCCGCGCCGCACTGGACGCCGACGGAGTGACGGCCGGACCCGTGGTGGCGACCTCCGGCTCGCTGGACGCGATCGAGCGCGTGCTGGTCGCGCACCTCAGGCCCGGTGACGCGGTGGCGGTCGAGGACCCGGGCTGGGGCAGCCTGCTGGATCTCGTACCGGCGCTGGGGCTGCGCCCCGTTCCCGTCGCGGTCGACGACGAGGGGCCGTTGCCCGACGCTGTCGAGCACGCGCTGAACGCCGGCGCCCGCGCGCTCGTGGTCACGGACCGCGCGCAGAATCCGACCGGCGCGGCGATCGGTGCCGGGCGCGCGTTCGAGCTGCGAGGCGTCCTCGCCGGACACCGCGATGTCCTGCTGATCGAGGACGACCACGGGCACGGCATCGTCGATCTGCCGCTCCACCCGTTGGCGGGTGCCACGGACCGTTGGACTTTCGTACGGTCCGTCGCCAAGGCGTACGGGCCGGACCTGCGGGTCGCCGTGCTGACCGGTGACCCGGTCACGGTCGACCGGGTGGCGGGGCGGCAGCGGCTGGGCCCCGGCTGGGTCAGCCGACTGCTGCAACGGGCCGTGGTGCACCTGTGGAGCTCGGATGCCGTCGACCCGGTCGAGGTGGCGCGGGCATACGCCGACCGGCGGGACGGCCTCGTGCGGGCGCTGGCGGAGCGGGGTGTGGCGGCCCACGGACGCAGCGGGATGAATGTGTGGGTGCCGGTCGGCGACGAGACCGGTGCCGTGGCCAGGCTGCTGCACTCCGGCTGGGCCGTGGCGCCCGGGGCGCGGTTCCGGATGACCGCGCCCCAGGGGATCCGGCTCACCGTCTCGTCGCTCGCCGAGGCCGACATCGGGCCACTGGCGGATGCGGTGGCGGCAGCGACGGGACCGGTGAAGCCGCTGAACTACGGGTGATCCCCGGTCCTGGCCCGGCCGCCGTAGGCCCGGCCGCTCCGGGCCCTGCTCTGGGTGAGAGCGGCGCCCGCCAGGATCACGAGGGCTCCCACCGGAGTGTTCCAGCTCAGCTGCTCGCCGAGCAGGACCACTCCGGCGGCGGTGGCGATGACCGGGATGAAGTAGGTGACCATCTGCGCGGTCGTCGGTCCGACCTCCTCCACCAGGCCGTACTGCATCAGGACCGCGAGGCCGGTACCGAGCGCCCCGAGGGCCACCACGGCCAGGGTCGGGAGCAGCGGGAATCCATCGGGAGCCGAGGTGAACAGCGGGGTCACCAGGGCGATCTGCACCGTGCCGAGGAAGAGCTGGCTGCCGGTGAGCGACAGCGTCGAAGAGCTGCTGCCCGCCAGCGTTCTGCGGACGTAGATCCAGCCGATCGGGTAGCTGAGGGAGGCGAGCAGGGCCATGGCCGTGCCGCTGAAGTCCAGCCCGGAGAAACCCTGCCAGGCGCCGAGCACGGTCAGCACGCCGAGAAAGCCGAGCCCGAGTCCGGCGACCCGGCGACGGGTCGGCCGGTCCTCGGAGAGTGCGACGAGCGACAGCGCCATGCCCCACAGGGGCGAGGTCGCGTTGCAGATGCCGGCCAGCGTCGAGGGAATGGTCAGCTCGGAATAGGCGAAGAGCGAGAACGGAAGCGCGTTCAGGAAGAACGCGGCGACGGCCAGGTGCCCCCATGTGCGGGCGCCGCGGGGCAGTCGCTCACGCCGGACCACCATCGCGACGGCCAGCACCGCCGTGCCGGACAGCAGACGGCCGAGGGTGACCTGGAACGGGGCGTACCCCTCGGTGCCGACCTTGATCAGGAGAAAGCTGAAGCCCCGGATGAGCGAGAGCGCCCCGAACCGGATCCGCCAGTCCAGCGCCGGGCGAGCGGCGGTTGCCGGAGCCGGGGCGGCCACCGGGACAGCCGTCGGGGCCGGGGCGGACGGCTCGGCGGGAGATGTGGTCTTCGGTGTGGCGGCGGGGCTCATGGGCTCAACGATGACGAAGCGGACCACGTAGAACAAGCGAGATTCTGTGCGAGGGTCTGCGTAGCATTGCTTACATGTTGAATCTGGAGCGCCTGCGCACCCTGGACGCACTGGCCCGGCACGGTTCCGTGAGCGGCGCCGCCGAGGGGCTGCATGTGACCACATCGGCGGTCTCCCAGCAGATGGCGAAGCTGGAGCGCGAGGTGGGGCAACGCCTCCTGGCCAAGAACGGGCGCGGGGTCCGGCTGACCGACGCCGGCAGGCTGCTCGCCGACCACGCGGCCCGGATCCTGTCCCAGGTCGAGCTGGCCCAGTCCGACATCGAGGCGCAGCGCGGCGAGGTGGTGGGCGAGATCCGGCTCTCCGCCTTTCCGACCGCGGCGCGCGGACTCTTCCCCGCGGCGCTCCACGCGCTGCGCAGGGACCACCCCGAACTGCGCGTGCGCACCCGGGAACTGGAGCCCGAGGACGGAATCCGTGCCGTGATCAGGGGCGACACCGACCTCGCGGTGGTGCTGGACTGGAGCAACAAGCGGCTGCCCGTGCCCGGTGGCCTGGCCAAGGTCGAACTCCTGGACGACGCACCGGACATCGCGATGCCGGCCGGCCACCGGCTCGCCGACCGGGCCGAGGTGGACCTGGAGGACTTCGCCGACGACGACTGGGTGTCCTGGCCCGAGGGCGAGTTCTGCTACGACTGGCTGATGTTCACCCTCCGCTCGAAGGGCATCGAACCGCGCATCGCGCACCTGGCGGGCGAGCACCACACCCAACTCGCCCTGATCGCCGCCGGGATGGGCGTCTGCGTGGCGCCCAGACTCGGCCGGGGGCCGGTACCGGACGGGGTGCGGCTCGTGCCCGTACGGCAGAAGATGCGACGCCATGTCCACGCCGTGTGGCGCACCGACGCGGACCGGCGTCCGTCGATCAGGGCGGCGGTGACGGCCCTGCGCGCGGCCGGTCAGGAGCTGGACGCGCCGTAGGCGCAGGTGGGGGTGGGGGTTCTCAGGTGAGGGAAGGCCCCGCGAGCTTCCGGAAGTCCCAGGAGGTGATGGCCTGTGGCGTCAGCCGCAGCCAGGCGTGACGGCCGTCGTGCGGCATGGTGTCCATGCCGAAGTACTTCGCCGCGAACAACCGTTCCGGCACACCGAGTTCGGGGCACGGCTCGCCGGTCCGGGGCGCCTCGCCGACCGGGACGGCCTCGCCGGAGAGCTCGATGCCGCGCAGATCCCCGTACTCCACCCCGTCGTCCACGACCACCGCGATCCTCGGGTCGTGGCGCAGCTGGGACCAGCGCAGGCTGCGCGTGATCGAGTACAGCCAGAGCGAGGTTCCGTCCCAGGTGAACCAGAGGGCGCCGATGTGCGGGCGGCCGTCCTCGGCCACGGTGGCCACCCGGCAGGTGCGCTGCTCGGTGAGATAGGTGTCGCGTTCGGCGTCCGTCATCATGATCCGACGGCCCCGTCGCTGAGTGGCGGTCATGGGGGCGCCTCCTCCCAGTTGCTGACTACGTGTCAGAGATCATGGGGCCTCTTCCTTCATCAAGCAATGGCGGTTACCCTCGCGCGCCCGTTCCGCCGCAGAGAGGGCCAGCCGTGCCGTCGAAGAATCAGCTCGCCGAGCAGCTCGATCCGGCCACCACCGTGCTTCTGACGGTCGAATGCCAGCAGGGGGTCGTGGGCCCGGGTAGCGCACTGCCCGAACTGGCCGACGAGGCCCGGTCGTCCGGCGCCCTGCACCGTGTCGCCCGGCTGGTCGCGGCCGCCCACGAGGCCGGGGTCCAGGTGCTGCACGCGGTGGCCGAACGCCGCCCCGACGGACGGGGCGCCAACAGCAACGCCCGGCTCTTCCGGGCCGCCGGCCGATTGCCCGTGCAGCAGCACTCCGGCACCACCGCGGTACGGATCGCCGCGCCGATCGAAGTGGCCGCCGAGGACCTCGTCGTGCGCAGGCTGCACGGCCTCTCGCCCATCGCCGGCACCGATGTGGACGCGCTGCTGCGCAACCTCGGCTGCCGGACACTCGTCGTCACCGGGGTCTCGGCCAATGTCGCCATCCCCAACGCCGTGTTCGACGCGGTGAATCTCGGCTACACGGCCGTGGTGCCGTCCGATGCCATCGCGGGGGTGCCGGCCGACTACACCCCCGCGATGATCCGCAACACGCTCGCCCTCGTCGCCACCATCACGAACACGGACGACGTACTGGGCTGCTGGCTGAGCCGGACCTCCGTCAGGAGCTCTTCCTGAGGCCTGATCCGGAGGACCCGCCCGCCCCGCGGCGTGGCGCCCGGACACCGACCCCCTGCCGGTGGAGGCGGGACGCCCTGGAGGCCCCCTCCGCCGGAAGCGGTCAGTCCGTCGCGGCGCGTCCGGCCGCGGCCAGGATCGGCTCGACGGCGGTGTCGTAGATCGTCTTCTGGCTCACGCGGGCCTCGTACTGCTCTTCGTCGCCTGCTGCCTGGTCCACCTCGGGCACCGTCCGGCGACGTCGTACACGGCACCGCCCCGGAACTCCGGCGGCAGCTTCGCCGTGATCCCGGCCGCCGCCGCCATCGCCGCGTACTCCTCCCTCGGTTTCGACGCGGTCAGGGCTTGAGTGTGATCGAGCCGCCCGTGACCGCGATCTTCCTGGCGGGCAGCGGCTCGGTGGCGGGTCCGTGCGCCACGGCGCCGGTCGAGGCGTCGAACCTGCTGCTGTGGCAAGGGCAGTTGATGGTGCCGTCCGAGACGCTCGACACCGTGCACCCCTGGTGGGTGCACTTCGACGAGAACGCCTTGAACTCTCCGGCCTTCGGCTGCGTCACCACGACGCCCCGGTCGGCGAAGACCTTTCCGCCGCCCTCGGGGATGTCGGCCGTCCTCGCCAGTGCGGCGTCGCTGCCGTCCGTTCCGGTGCCGGCCGGTTCGACCGCATCCGAACCGCCCGAGTCCTTCTGGTTTCCGCAGGCGGTGAGTACGGCCGCCACCGAAGCGGCCCCGGCCGCGACGACAACGGCCCGCCGCCCGGGACGTCCCTCGTGGTTCCGCGATGTGCTCATACCGGCTTTCCCTTCCGCAGTGTTCAGGACTTCCGTCTCGCCCAGGGGTACGCGCGGGGGGACCCCCGTGTTCAACGCCCGGGGACTCCTCCGGGAAGTCCCGCGGCCGGCGGCTCGGCGGTGAACCGCGGCAGGTGGACGACGACCACACGCTCATCGGCAGATCCGTGCACCGGCATGAGTGGTCGAGCGGATTGTCAGAGGCGTCTGCGAGGCTGAGCGGTATGACACCGAGGAACTTCGACGACATCGAGCAGGCCATTCGACGCGGTTGGGGCGCGGACACCACGACGCCGGATCACCGTCCGAACTGGACCTCGGACAATCCGGCGCGCGACCAGTGCGGCGTCACCGCCCTGGTGGTGCATGACCTTCTGGGCGGTGATCTGATCCGTGGCGAGGTCCATGTCAACGGCGAGCGAGTGGACTACCACTGGTGGAACCGGCTGGGCATGGGGGTCGAGGTCGATCTCACCCGCGAGCAGTTCGGCCCGGAAGAGATCGTCGTCGGCGGGGATGTGATCGAACGGCCTGCGGAGATCGTGCGACTCCGTGAGGAGTACGAGCTTCTCCGCGGCAGAGTCGTGGCGGCGCTGTGTTCGTAGGCGTTACCTCTCCGCGGTGTCCCGTGCGGTGGTGACGCGGGGCCGGGGAGCCGTCGCGTCGTTCGCGCGGAAGACCGGTAGCCCCTCGCGCAAGCGGTCGAAGAGGAGCGGCCGGTCCAACTGCTCCTCGTCCTCGTCCTCCTCGTTGCCGAACGCCTCGCCCACCAGCAGTCCGCGCAGCCGCTCCCGCACCCCGTCGCCGTAGGCCTGCTGGTAGTCGTCCAGGTCGAAGTGGGTCTCCGCCTCCACCGCGGCGATCGTGCAGTGTTCGTCCTCGATGACCAGCCGGGCGCGGATGGTGGCCGCCTGGAGGGTGTGGTCGTTGTAGTAGCCGTGGACCACCTCGGCCTCGATGTCGCCGCCGACGGACATCTCGCCGCCGGTGCGCACCGCGCGGGCCGTCACATCACCGCCGACCGCGACGACGGAGTCCGGGCCGCAATCGGACAGACAGCCTTCGACGGTCAACGAGCCGGTGACCACGAACGGAGCCATCACGTCCAGATGCCCCTGCACCACGAGATCCCCGTGGTGGAAGAACGGTGCGTCCATCAGCCGCTCCCGTCCGGAATCCCGGCGGCCCGGCAGGCTTCGGACACGGCGACCCGCTTCGCCCCGGCGACCCGGCGGGCGACGGCCATGTCGATGGGCAACGGCCCGTCGGCCACTTGGTGGGATCCGGCACGGGCCGACGCGTCTCTGCTCACCGAATCGCTCATGGCGGGATTCTATGAACGACCACTGACAACCCGTCCCGAGGACGAGGACGAGGACGAGGACCTGGCCGGGGCCGGTCGCCGGCGTGCGGACCGAGGGGTTCAGGCCCCGGAACCGGCGGGGGAGCCGTCGGAGCCGGACCCCGCGCGTGCGTCGGTGCGACCGGCGTCGAGCGCGGCGCCGTGCCCGTTGAGCGTGCCGCTCGCCAGGCCGAGTTCGCGTTCGGCCGTGCTGACGGCCATACGCGTGACGACCTCGGGGCGGTCTCCGGTTTCGGTGTTGGCGTGTGCGCCGAGGCCGTCGATGACGACCAGGATCTGAACCGTCGTCACATACGGGTCGGTGGTGTGGAATTCGCCGCAGTCGACGCCGTCCCGGACGAGGGCCTCCAGATGGCCCCGCCACAGGGCTTCCTGGTGGCCGACCCGGTCGCGCAGGACGGGGCGGTAGCGGCTGAGGTGCCGGGCGTTGATCCACAGCCGGCTGATGTCGTCGTACGCGGCGCCCGTCGCGAGCGCGAAGAAAAGCGCGCGAGGTGGTCCGTGGGTGTTCCCGCTGCCCGGTCCGTCGGCAGCAGGGCGTTCAGTTCGGCACCGGCCGCGGTGCCGAAGGCCTCGGCCACCAGGTCCTCGACCGCGGGGAAGTAGTGGCCGATGAGACCGGGGCGGACACCGAGCTGTTCGGCGACCCGGCGCAGGGTGATGCACTCCAGCCCCTCGGCCAGGGCGATGGCCGCCGCCGCGTCGACGATTTCCGCACGTCGGTCCGACGGGGACTTCCGGATCCGCTTCCGCTGCATGCTTGACGACATACCGGCGACATTATTGAGTGTTCGCCCAATCAGCAATCGGTGGGCCGAGCCTCCCGCGAAGCCCCCGAAGCCGCCCCCGAAGCCGCCCCCGAAGCCGCCGCCGGAACTGCCGATCGCGCCGGGACCCGGACTCTAGCGTCGACTCCTGTAAGCAATGACCGACGCCATGGAGGACAGGGATGAACAACAGCATTCGTACGGCGGCCGCTGCCGCGGCTCTCGTTGCCGGTCTCGTCACGGTCGGCGGCACCACCAGCGCCGCTGCCGCCGAGCGCCCGGAGCGGATCACCACCCAGGAGCAGCTCGCGAGGAGCATCGCGCAGGCGGTCGCCGCCGAGCAGCAGAAGGGTGCCGTCACCGATGGAGTCATTGGTGGCATGGTCCTCAACTCGACTGTCCCGCGTTCCTGCTGACGAATAGGAGGTGAGCACCGTGGACAGCACTGCGGACCTTGCCCGGGACGGGCAGGAGAGCCCCCTCAGATGGTGCCCGAGCGGTGATGCCAGCCGCCCGGAGACCGTTGTCCTCGGCGTACGGTCCGGGGAGCACGATCAGGTCGTCTACCTGGCCGAACCCGTACCCGCCGCCGAAGTTCTCGGTAGCATTCCGGAGGGGATCGCCCCCAACCGGGTGCTCCGGTTCGCGTCGCACTGCGTATCGGACTGCGCGAACCGGGTCGGCGAGGCCTGCGGGCTGATCGAACGGATCACGACCGTACCGGCCGAGCCCGGACCGGTCGCCGTGCCACGGTGCCACCTCCGCCCGCACTGCAAGTGGTGGAACCAGGTCGGTGTCGAGGCCTGCCACCACTGCCCCGCCCTGACGACACTGGAATCCCGCGACGACGAACTCGCCGTTCTCGTCGCGGACCCGGCGACCACCCGTGAACAGCTGGAAAGCTGGATCGCCGCCGAACAGTGAGCGGAGACCGTTCACGGATTCGGTCACGGACCGGACCGAGAACACGAGAGAAGGGATGTCGTGGACAACTGGATACGGTGCTTCCGCCCGGCCCCCGACGCCGGAGCGCAGTTGCTGTGCTTCCCGCACGCAGGTGGTTCGGCCAGTGGCTATCACTCGCTGACGACCGAGGTCGGGGGGAGGGCTGAAGCGCTGGTCGTGCAGTACCCCGGGCGGCACGACCGCATGGCCGAGCCGTTCGCCGAACGGCTCGGCGATGTCGTGGACGCGGTGCTGGCCTCACTCCCCGCGAGCGGGGGCCGGCCGCTGGTCCTGTTCGGCCACAGCATGGGCGCGCTCCTGGCGTTCGAGACCGCGCGGCGGCTCGCAGCCGAGGGGCGGGAGCCCGCGGCGCTGTTCGTCTCGGGCAGCGAGGGCCCGGCGTTGCCGCGGACCGCGCGGCTGCCCGACCCGCCCAGCGACGAGGACCTGATCGGGGAGTTGCGGCTGCTGTCCGGCACGGACGACGAACTGCTGACCCATCCGGAGATCCTCCAGCTCGCGCTGCCACCGCTGCGCGCCGACTACGCCATGCTGTTCTCCCGCATCCATGTACCCGGGCCGCCGTTGCGCTGCCCGGTCGTCGCGCTGACCGGTGACAGCGACCCCCGGGTCTCCGCCGAGGGCGTACAGGCATGGGAACAGGAGACCGAAGGTCCCTTCGAGCGGCATGTACTGTCCGGCGGCCACTTCTTCCTGGGCGACCACCTGACGTTCGTCGCGGATCTCATCGCCGCGCGCGTGCCCGGTCGATCGGCCCGTACGTTCGCCTGACACCACGCACCGCACAGGGCTTGGGCCCCGACCCCCTTCCGGGTCGGGGCCCAAGCCCTGTGCGGTGTCCTCACTCACTCCGCCTCGAACTCCGCGAGCAGGGCGTCGAGGGAGTCGTCGCCCTCCCCGGCCGCGACGATCCGGCGGGCCATCTCGTGCAGCGTCAGCTGCTCCAGGAAGAGCGTGATGGGGACGTCGAGGTCGAAGTCGTCCCGGAGGCAGCCGACCAGGTGGACGGCGGTCAGGGAGTCGCCGCCGGCCGCGAAGTACGTCATCTCCGGGTCGTCGGTGTCCGTCAGACCCAGGGCGTCGGCGAGCAGCGCGCGGACGCCCTGCTCCAGGTCGGCGGAACCGCCGCCCTGCTCCGGCTGCTCGCCGCCCGGTGCGACCGGGCCGAGGCGGTAGGCGCCGTGGCTCTCCCCGGCGAAGGGGTAGGACGGCAGGGCGACCCGTCGGCCGCCGCCCTCCCGCACCACCGGCTCACCCGCCAGCCAGGCCTCGCCGAGCGGGTCGGGCCCGCCCAGGCCCGCCGCACCGCCCGAGGCCAGTTCGGCGAGCAGATCCGCCGCCCCCGCCCGGTCCCCGGCCCGCACATAGCCGCGCACGGCCATCGGGGCACGGCCCAGGCACAGCGTGTACGCGGTGTCGGCGAGCGACGGGGCACCCGGCGCCCGCAGCGCCCCGGCCAGCCGGCCGGCCATCGCGGCGAGGTCCTCCCGGGTGCGGGCGGACAGCAGCAGGACCTCCGGTGCGCCCTGGGCGTCCGGTTCCCCCGCATCGCTGCGCCGGGGCGCCTCCTCCAGGACCACGTGCACATTCGAGCCACCGATGCCGACCGAGCTCACCCCGGACCGCCGGGGACCGAGCTCGGGCTCCGGCCAGGCGGTCGCCCGCTCGACCAGGTGGAACGGCGAGTCGTCGAAGCCCAGTTCGGGGTGCGGTCTGCCTGCGTCGGCGTTCGGCACCAGGGTCGCGTGCTCCAGCATGAGCACCGACTTGATCAGTGCGGCGACGCCCGCCGCGGCGTCCAGGTGGCCGATGTTCGACTTCACCGAGCCGATCCCGATCCGCCCGGTGCCGAGCGCGCCCTTGAACGCGGCGGTCGCCGCCGCCGCCTCGATCCGGTCGCCGAGCGCGGTGGCCGTGCCGTGTGCCTCCAGGTACTGGGCGTCGGCCGGGTCGAGACCGGCCGCCGCCCAGGCCTCCACGATCGCGGCGGTCTGCTGGTCGACGCCGGGCGCGGTGAACCCGACCTTGGTGGCTCCGTCGTTGGTGACGGCGCTGCCCCGGATGACCGCCCGGACCGGGTCGTTGTCGGCGAGCGCGTCGGACAGCCGGCGCAGCACGACCACGCCCACCCCGTTGCCGGGCACGGTGCCGCCGGCCCGCTCGTCGAAGGGACGGCAGCGGCCGTCCGGCGAGTAGATGCCGCCCTGCTGGTGGATGTAGCCCCGCTTGCGCACCGTGTCCACGGCGACGCCTCCGGCCAGCGCCGTGTCGCACTCGCCGAGCAACAGGGACTGCACCGCGAGGTGCACCGCCGTCAGCGAGGTCGAGCAGGCCGTCTGCACCGTCAGGCTCGGGCCCTCCAGGCCCAGCCGGTACGAGATCCACGGGGCGAGGAACTCGCGGTCGGTGAGGATGCGTACCTGAAGCGCCCCGATGGACGCGGCGAGCCGCGGGTCGGTCTGCGCGGCCAGCATGTGCTCGGTGGGGCCGCCGCCGACGTACACGCCGGTACGCGCCGTTCCGCCGAGCGGGCTGCGGCCGGCGTCCTCCAGCGCGGACCAGGCCGTCTGCAGGAGCAGCCGGTGCTGGGGGTCGAGGGCCGCCGCCTCGGTGCGGTTGAAGCCGAACAGCTCCGCGTCGAAGCGGTCCGCGTCCACGAGATGGCCCTTGGCCGGTATGTGGTCGCGGCCGCGCACCTCCTGCGGGTCGGCGCCGTCGGCGATCAGTTCCTCCTCGGTGAAATCGGTCACCGAGCAGAGCCCGCCGAGCAGGTTCGCCCAGTAGGCGTCCAGGTCGGGGGCGCCGGGGAAGCGACCGCTCATCCCGACGACCGCGATCGCGGAGTCGGCTGCGAGAGGCTCGGCGGCGCTGGCGTTCTCGGTCATCGTGTGGTGCCTTTCCGGTAGCTGAGTCGTCGGGCTGCGGCGGTGCGTCGTGCGTGCCGGTCACCGCCGCGCGCGGCGGCCGTGTCGGCGGGAGGGGCGGTTGCGGGAGCCCCGGCTGCGGTCCCGGCGACCGCCCGGTCGAGATAGGCGGCGAGGGAACTGACGGTGGGGTGACGGAACAGGTCGACCAGGCTGAGCTCGCCGTACGTCCCCAGCTCGCGCAGGGCGGACAGGACGCTCAGCAGCCGGATCGAATTGCCGCCCAGATCGAAGAAGTGGTCGGTGACGGCGACGAGTTCGAGGTTGAGCACACGGGCCCACAGGCCCGCCACCAGCCGCTCGGTCGCGGTGCCCGCGACGGTGGTCGAGCCGTCCGGCCGGCACCGCACGGTGGCGGGTTCCGGGAGCCGGGCCCGGTCGATCTTGCCGTTGCTGCTGAGCGGCATCTCGTCCAGGCGCACGAACACCTCGGGCACCATGGACCCGGGCAGCCGTCGGGCGAGATGGGCGCGCAGCTCCGCGTCCGGGGGCGCCGCCCCGTCCCGGCCCACGACATACGCCACGAGCCGCTGCGCGGTGCCCGTGCCACGGACGGTGGCCGCCGCCAGGGCGACGCCCGGCGCGCCTGCCAACAGGGTCTCGATCTCGCCGAGTTCGACGCGTACGCCGCGCAGCTTGACCTGGAGGTCGGAGCGGCCGAGGTAGTGGATCAGGCCGTGCGCGTCGATCCGGCCCAGGTCCCCGGTGCGGTACATCCGGGTGCCCGGTGCGCCGTGCGGGTCGGCGACGAACCGTTCGGCGGTCAGGCCGGGCCGGCCGATGTAGCCCCGCCCCAGCGAGGCACCGGTCACATAGATCTCACCGGCCACCCCGGCGGGGACCGGCCGCAGCCGCTCGTCGAGGACGTAGACCCGGGCCCCGGGCACGGCGCCGCCGAGCACCACGGGCTCACCCGGGGTGAGGTCCCCGGTGGTCGCGTAGACGGTCACCTCGCTGGGGCCGTACGCGTTCACGATCCGCCGGCCGGGTGCGCTGAGCCGCTCGACCAGTTCGGCGGGGCAGGCCTCGCCGCCGACCGCGACGGTCCGCAGGTCGGGCAGCTGCCCGGTCAGGTCGGGCAGCAGCATCGCGGCGGACGGCGGCAGGAACACATAGGTGATGCGGGAGTCCCGCAGCCGTTCGAGCAGCGCCTCGCCGATCCGCTCGTCCTCCCGCGGGATGTGCAGTTCCGCTCCGGCCACCCAGGGGAAGAAGAGGTCGGACACGGCGACGTCGAAGCCGAACGACACGAATTGCAGCACCCGGTCGTCGGCGTCGACCGGGAAGGAGTGCCGGACCGCCCGGGTGAGGTTGAGCAGCGCCCGGTGCTCGATGGCGACGCCCTTGGGGACGCCGGTGGAGCCCGAGGTGAACAGGACGTAGGCGAGGTCCTCGGGGCCCGGTGCGGCACCGGGCGTGGCGGCCCCCGGGGTGACGGGGTCCGTGACGGCCGGGCGGTCGACCCGGATGCACGGCACCTCCAGGCTCTCCCCCTTCTCCGCGGTCTCCCGGGAGGTCAGGAGGAGTCCGGTGCCCGAACTCTCCACCATGTGGCGGAGCCTGGCCTCCGGGTGGGCCTGGTCCAGCGGTACGTACGCGCCGCCCGCGCGCAGGACGGCGAGGGCCGAGATGCCCTGGTCGGCCGAGCGCGGCAGGAGCAGACCGACCCGGAAGCCGGGCCGCACCCCGGCGGCGCGCAGCCGGGCGGCCAGCGCGTCGGCCCTGGCGAGCAGTTCGGCATAGCTCAGGCGGAGGTCGCCGCAGACCAGGGCCGTGGCATCGGGGTGTTCGGCCGCCCGGTCGGCGATCAGGTCGGGCACCAGGCGGTCCAGCGGCGCGGCCTCCGCGAGGCGGTCGGCGCCCGCGATGATCCGGCGGCGCTCGTCGGCCGGCACCAGCTCCACGGCGGACAGCGGTGCGGACGGGTCCGCGAGGAGCCCGGCCAGCAGCGTGCGGAAGTTGTCCGTCCAGCGGCGGACCGTGCCGGCCTCGAACAGGTCGCTGCGGTAGATGAACTGGGCGGCGAGTCCGGCGCCCCACCGCTCCATGAACAGGTGGAAGTCGAACTTGGCGGTGTCCAGGGTCAGGGGGAGCCGTTCGGTCGTCGCGCCGGCCAGTGCCAGCTCCGGCGCGACCTCGTCCTCGTAGCTGAGCGCCACCTGCACCACCGGGTCGTGGCTGGTCTCACGGACCGGGGCGAGGGTGTCGACGACCGCCTCGAACGGTGCGTCCTGGTGGGGCTGCGCCGCCAGCATCGAGGCCCGGACACGGCGGGTGAGTTCGTCGAGCGAGGGGTCGCCGGACAGGTCCACGCGCATCGCCAGGGTGTTGGTCAGCATCCCGACCATCTCCTGGAGTTCGGGCCGCTCGCGCCCCGACGCCGGATAGCCGATGACCAGGTCCTCGCCGCCCGAGATGCGGGAGAGAAACGCGGCGTACGCCGCGAACATCGTCATGAACGGGGTGGCGCCCTGGACCGCGGCCACCTCGGCCAGGCGCTCCCTGACCTCGGCATCGAGCAGGAAGCGTTCGGTGCCCCCGGCGGCCGTGCGGACCGGCGGGCGCGGGCGGTCCAGCGGCAGCTCCATGGCGGCGGGCGCGCCGCGCAGCCGGTCGACCCAGTGCTCCACGGACGCCTCGAAGGCACCGTCCGCGGCACGCTCCCGCTGCCAGGCCGCGTAATCGGGGAACTGGAGCGGGAGTTCGGCCGGCCGGTACGCCTGCCCCCCGGCCTCGTGCCGGTACCCCTCGGACAGCCCCTCCAGCATGAGGCCGAGCGACCAGCCGTCGCAGACCAGGTGATGGGCGACGAGCAGCACCCGGTGGCTGCCGTCGTCGACGGCGTACACGGTGCAGCGCAGCAGCGGCCCCTCGGCGGTGTCGAAGGGGCGGGCGGCCTCGGCGCGCACCAGGGCGTCCGCACGGTCGGCGGGCACGTCCCGCCGGACCGTGAGCGGCACCCGCCCGACGGCCGAGACGCGCTGCGCCGGGGTGCCGTCCTCGGCGGTCCGGAAGACGGTCCGCAGTGCCTCGTGGCGGGCGACGAGCGCGTTCAGCGCGCGGCCGAACGCGGCGGTGTCGAAGGACCCGTGCACCGCGAAGGCGACCGGGACGTTGTACTGGGGGGAGCCCGGATTCAGCTGGTCGAGGACCAGCAGGCGGCTCTGGGCGTCGGAGGCGGGGAACTCGTACTCCTCGTCCCCGCCGCCCTCCCCGGCGTAGAGGTCGATGAGATCGACGGCGTCGACGGTCATGGGTTTCAGTCCCCTCGGAGGGCGGATTCGAGGACCGCGGCGATCTCGGCCGCCGGGCCCGGAGTGAGTACGTCGCTGTGACCGCAGTCCAGTTCGTGCACGTCGAGCGCGGCGGTCACGCGCTGCCAGGCCTCGGTCTTCTCGGCCGTGGTCGGCCAGTCGTCGTGCGTCGCGGAGAAGAGCGTCGTCCGGCCGTCGTAGCCGGACGGGCGCCACTCCCGTACGAGCGCGGTGTGATGCGCCCCTGTGTCGACGAGGGTGTGCAGGCGGGCGGCGGAAAGGCCGTCGAAGGCACCGTCGCGGGCCATGGAGAACACCTCTGCCCGCTCCAGCGGGCCGGCCGGCAACGGCAGCTCCGGGGCATGGGAATGGAGCAGGATGCGCAGCATCTCGTCCTCGACGGCCGCGGGGTCCGGCGGCGTGCGCCTGATCTCGTCCGGCATCGGCATGGCGTCCACCACGGCGAGCATCCCGATCTCCTCGCCGGCCCGGCGCAGCCGCACCGCCAGTTCGTAGGCGAGCGGACCGCCGAAGGACCGGCCGAGCAGCAGATACGGTCCGTGCGGCTGGAGTTCACGCACACTCCGCAGATACAGGTCCGCCATCTCGCCCATGGTGGGGGGGAGTTGGCCGACGCCGCTCAGCAGCGCCGGGCTCTGCAGGGTGTGCACGGGGCGGGCCGGGTCCAGGTGCGGCAGCAGGTTCACGTACGACCAGCCGAGACCGAGCCCCGGGTGCACACAGATGAGCGGGGTGCGGTTGCCACCGGTCCGCAGGGTGAGCACCGGCTCCAGGCTGTTGTGGTGCGGCTCCTCCGGCGCCGTCGCGGACGACGGGCGTCCGGGAGCGGCGCGCAGCGGTGTCCGGGGAGCGGGGCCGTTCGTGGACGGTGGGGCGTCGAGCCGGGCGGCCAGAGCGGCCGGGGTCGGCGCGTCGAACAGGGCGGAGACCGGGATCCGTACGTTGAGGACCGTCTCGATCTTCGACTTCAGGCGCAGCGCGGTCAGTGAATGGCCGCCCGCCAGGAAGAAGTCGGTGTCGGGCCCGACCGCGGGGACACCGAGCACCGTGCCGAACAGGGCACACAGCTCCCGCTCGCGCGGAGTGCGCGGTGCCCGGTCGGCCGCCGCTTCCCCGCCGGGTCCGGGGTCGGGGAGCGCGGCCCGGTCGACCTTGCCGTGGCGGGTGAGCGGCACCTCGTCGATGCGGACCCACAGCGACGGCACCAGGTGCGCGGGCAGCTGCTCGGTGGCGTGCGCCCGCACCCGGGCGAGGGTCCGGTGCCACTGCTCCTCCCGGTCCGCGTCCTGCTCCGGCACCAGCCAGGCGGCCAGCAGCTTGCCGCCCGCCGCGTCCGGCCGGGCGCCGACCACGGCCCGCGCCACGCCGGGGCAGCCCGCCAGCGCGGCCTCGACCTCGGCGGGCTCCACGCGGAAACCACGCACCTTGACCTGGTCGTCGGCCCGGCCCGCGAACTCCAGCACGCCGTCCGGCGTCCAGCGGGCCAGGTCCCCGGTGCGGTACATGCGGCTGCCCGGCGGTCCGTACGGATCGGCGACGAACCGCTCCGCGGTGGGAACCGGCCGCCCGAGGTAGCCCTGGGCGAGCCCGCTGCCGCCGATGTAGAGCTCACCGGTGGCGCCCGCCGGGACGGGGCGCAGCCGGACGTCCAGGACATGGGCGCGGGTGTTGTCCAGGGGACGCCCGATGGGAACGGCGCCCGGGTGCCCCGCCGGTTCCCCGGACGCGGTGTGCGCGGTGGCGAAGACCGTCGTCTCGGTGGGGCCGTAGCCGTTGACGACCACCGTGTCCGGGCAGTGCTCCCGGAGCCGGCGCACGGTGTCGGGCGCGAGGACGTCGCCGCCGGACCACACCTCGCGGAGCCCGGACAGCGCGCCGGGCGCGATCTCCGCGACGGTGCGCAGCAGTTCGGGTGTGAGCATCAGCCCGGTGACCCGCCGTTCCCGGACCACCCGCTCCAGCAGGTCGGGGGTGACCGCTTCGGAGGGGGCGACGACCACGGTCCCGCCGTTCAGGAGCGGGACCCACACCTCGTAGGTCGAGGCGTCGAACGTGTACGGGTTGTGCAGCAGCACCCGGTCGTGGGCACCGCCCGCGAAGCGGCCGTCGGTGGCGAGTTCGGTGATCGCCCGCTGCGGGACCACCACCCCCTTGGGCTCTCCGGTGGAGCCGGAGGTGTAGATCACGCAGGCGGCGGCCCCGGGATCGGCGGGGACACCGTCGAAGGAGGCGGACGCGGACCCGGATTCCTCGGCGACGTCCAGCAGCGCGGTACCGGCGGGCAGCCGGGCGGCGGCCGGATCCGTCCCCGCGGTGAGGACCAGGGAGGGTGCCGCCGCGGACATCAGCCGGGCCAGCCGCTCCGACGGGTGCGCCGGGTCGAGGGGGAGCCAGCAGGCCCCCGCCTTGAGGACCGCGAGCTGGGCCACGACCATGGAGGCCGAACGGGGCAGCAGCAGGGCCACGGTGTGCCCCGGCGCCACACCGGCCCGGACGAGGCGGCCGGCCAGCCGGTCCGACGCGGCGTCGAGCCCGGCGTAGCTGAGGGTCTCGCCGTCCGTGTCGACGGCCGGCGCGTCCGGGGTACGGGCCACCTGGGCGGCGAATCGCCCGGTCGGGGTGGCGGGTGCGGCGGGCGCGCGGGTCGGGCCGTCGGCCAGGGCCAGCAGGCGGTGCCGCTCCGCCTCGGGCAGGGCGTCGATGTCCTCCACCGGTGTCCGCGGCGAGCGGGCCAGCTGCTCCAGTACGTGCGCCAGGTGTTCGGCGACCGCGGCGGCGGAGATGCCCCGGCGGCAGCTCACGGACAGCAGCAGCCGGTCCTCGGCGACCGCCGCGATCGTGACCGGGTAGTGCGTCGCGTCCGACACCTTCGCCAGGCGGACGGTGCCGGGGCCGTCGTCGCTCCCGGAACCCCGCGGGAAGTTCTCGAAGGCGATGATCGAGTCGAAGAGCTCACCGGCCCCCACGGCGCGCTGTACCTCGGCGGCGCGGGCGTGGTGGTGCTCCAGCAGCCGGGACTGCTCGTCCTGGATCCGGCGGAGCAGCTCCTCCACCCGCTCGCCGTCCCGCAGCCGCACCCGCACCGGCAGGGTGTTGATGAACAGCCCCACCATGGACTCGATACCGGGCAGGTCGTGCGGGCGCCCCGAGACGACCGCGCCGAAGACCAGGTCACGGGAGCCCGTCAGCCGAGCCAGGACCAGGGCCCAGGAGACCTGCACCAGGGTATTGAGGGTGACGCCCGCCGCGGCGGCCCGCCGGATCAGCGTCTCGGTGAGGCCGGCGGTCAGCCACAGCCGCGAACGGTCGGGTGCCGTGTCCGGTCCGGCAGGGGCCAGCAGCGCGGGCCGTTCCAGGCCCTCCAGCGACTCGCCCCACGCGGCTTCGGCCTTGTTCCGGTCCTGACCGCCCAGCCACACCAGGTAGTCCCGGTAGGGCGCGGCGGGCGGCAGCGGCCGGCCCGCCACGAGGGCGGCGAGGTCCCGCTCGACGACCGGCATCGACCAGCCGTCCAGCAGGATGTGGTGGAAGGACACGATCAGCTCGGCACCGGTGTCGTGCCGCAGGAACGTGGCACGGACCAGGGGCGGGCGGGCCACGTCGAAGCGGAGCGCCGCGTCCTCGCGCAGCACCTCGTCGGTGCGCACCCGCACCTCGTCCGGGGCGAGGCCCGCCAGGTCCACCTCGGTCCACGGCACCCGGACCGCCTTCGGCACGACCTGGACCGGCCGGTCCAGGCGCTCGTGGCGGAAGCAGGCGCGCAGATTGGGATGCCGGTCCAGGAGCGCGGTGACCGAGGCCCGTACCGTTTCCCCGGTGATCGCGGGGCCGATCAGGAAACGGGCCTGCACCAGATAGGGGTCGGGGCCGTCGGTCTGCCGGGCGGCGTGGAAGAGCAGGCCCTCCTGGAGCGGGGAGAGCGGCAGCACGTCCGCGATGCGCGCGTTCATCGTCGCTCCCCTTCGTCGCCGGCGGAGCCGGCACCGTCGAAGTCGGCGTCGAGATCGCCGAAGTCCATGTCCTGCCCGAGCAGTTCCAGCTGGTCACCGGTGAGGTCGACGAGCGGGAAGTCGGACGGGGTGTGGACGGCTCCGCCGTCCGGTCCGCACGTGTCCGCGAGGACGCCGAGCGCCTCGGACCACGCCCCGGCCAGTGCGCGCACCTCGTCCTCGGTGAACACCCCGGACGGGTAGGAGAAACTCGCCTCCAGAACGGGCTCGCCGTTCTTCTCGCGGGCCAGCACGTCCACCTCCAGGGTGTGCGCCAGCGGCACGGCGTCCGGGCCGGGCTCCAGCAGCCGCCCGCCCGCCGCGTCGCCCGCGCCGAACCGCCCCAGATAGTTGAAGCGGACATCGGGCACCGGGAGCGCGGCGAGTGCCGGGCCGGTTTCCGGGTTGAGGTAGCGCAGCAGACCCCAGCCGAGCCCGCCCGAGGGCACCGCCCGCAGCTGCTCCTTGACGCACTTCAGGGCCTCTCCCGGCTGACCGCCGGGCGCCACCGACGCGGCACCGATGTCCAGGCGGACCGGGTACTGCGTGGTGAACCAGCCGACGGTGCCGGACACATCGACCTGGGCGGAGACGACCTCGCGCCCATGGCCCTCCAGGTGGACGAGGAGCGCGGATCCGGTGCCCCGCCGCTGGACGGCCGCCGCGGTCAGGGCGGTCAGCATCACCGCGTCGGGACGGCAGTTGAAGGTGCCCGGCAGGGTGAGGAGCACACTGCGGGTGAGCCCGGGATCCAGGTCGAAGGTGAGGGTCTCCCGCTGCCCGTCCGCACCCCGGCCGTCGGCGAGACGGGCCGTGTCGTCCGCCAGCTGCCGCTTCCACCAGGGGAGTTCGTCGAGCCGCAGCCCGGCCTCCTGGGAGAGCAGCCGGGACCACCGGGTGAACGAGGCGGTCTTCGCGGGTGCGGCGTCGCCCTCGGAGCGGTGGTCCAGCGCCGCGGCGAGCTCTTCCCCGAGCACCCGCCAGGAGAAACCGTCCACAGCCAGGTGGTGCACGGTCAGCAGCAGGGCGCCGGGACGGCCGGAGCCGGGATCGAGCCATACCGCCCGCACCATCTCGCCGTGCTCGGGCCGGAGGGTGATGGTGCGTGCCAGTTCCGTCGCCCGGGAGTGGAGATCGGTGTCCGCCGGCACGGCCACCCGGACGGCCGCCGCGTCGGCGGCCGCGCTCTCCTCGGGCACCTGGAGCTCCCAGCCGGTGTCGTCCTCGCGCACCAGGCGCATCCGCAGCGCGGCGTGCCGCTCGACCAGTACGGAGACGGCCTCCTCGATCGCCGCGAGTCCGGTGCCGGGCGCCAGCGGGAACAGCATGGACTGGGTGAACGTGGCGGTGTCCCGGACCTGTTCGCGCCACCAGTGCATCACCGGGGTGAGGGGCAGCCGCCCGGTCCCGGTGTCCTCCTGCGCCGGGGCGTCGACGTCGGGCGTACGGGCCAGCACGGCCAGCCGGGCCGGGGTGCGTACGGTGAACACGTCGTGCGGCGAGAGTACGAGTCCGGCCGCCCGCGCCCGTGCGGCGAGCTGGATCGCCATGATGCTGTCGCCGCCGAGCCGGAAGAAGTCGTCGTCGGCACCGGCCTGTTCGAGGCCCAGCAGCTCGGCGAAGAGCCCGCAGAGGATCTCCTCGCGCGCCGAACCGGGGAGCCGGACGGCGTCGGCGGTCCGTGCGGCGGGCGCGGGCAGGGCGGCCCGGTCCAGCTTGCCGTGGGACGACAACGGCAGCGCGTCCAGGGCCACCACGGCGGCCGGGACCATGGCCGCGGGCAGGCGCCCGGAGGCGTGCAGGAGCAGCGCGTCCTCGTCGATCTCCGCTCCCGGCGCGGGCACCGCGTACGCGACGAGCTGCGCGCTGTCGCCCCGGTCGTGCCGCACGACGGCCACCGCCCGTTCCACGGTGGGGTGTTCGGCGAGCGCGGCGGCGATCTCACCCGGTTCGATCCGCAGCCCGCGCAGCTTCACCTGTTCGTCGCCGCGCCCGAGGTAGTACGTGCTGCCGCTGTCGTCGCGGTGGGCGAGGTCGCCGGTGCGGTACATGCGGCTGCCGGGCGGACCGTAGGGGTCGGCGACGAACCGCTCGGCGGTGAGCGCGGCACGTCCCAGGTAGCCACGGGCGAGCGCGGCACCCGCCAGGTACAGCTCACCGCCTGCTCCGGCCGGCACCGGCCGGAGCCGCTCGTCGAGGACATAGGCGGTGGTGCCCGGCACCGGTGTGCCGATGGGCGGCACCGTGCCGTCGGCCTCCAGCGGCCCGGAGACGGTGGAGACGACGGTCGACTCGGTGGGCCCGTAGGCGTTGTGGAAGCGTCGCCCCCCGGCGGCCCAGCGGGCCACCAGCTCCGGCGGGCAGGCCTCCGCGCCGACGACGAGGGCACGCAGATCCGGATGCGGGCCGGCCGGTACGGTCGCGAGCACGGACGGCGGGACGAACGCGCAGGAGATCCGCCGCTCGGTCAGAACCGTCCCGAGGGCCTCGCCCACGAGCGGACCCGGGGGCGGCAGCACCAGGGTTCCGCCCGAGCCGAAGGCCAGGCACAACTCGCCGACGGAGATGTCGAACGAGGGCGGCCCGAGCTGGAGCACCCGGCTGTCGGCGTCCAGCCCGATGCCGTCCACCAGGCTCCGGGTGAGCGCGGCCACTCCGGCGTGGGTGACCACCACGCCCTTGGGGGTGCCGGTGGAGCCGGAGGTGTGGATGACGTGGGCGGCATCGAAGGGCTCCGGGCCACCCGGCGGCAGCGGTTCCCCGGCCCAGGCGTCCTCGTCGAGGACCAGGACCGGCAGACCGGTCTCCAGGGGTGTGGCGCCCGGTTCGGTGACGAGGAGCACGGGCGCGGCCTCGGCCAGGACCCGGCGGATCCGCTCGGCCGGGTGGGCGGGGTCGAGGGGCAGATAGGCGGCGCCGGCGCGCTGGACGGCCAGCGCCGCCACCGGCCAGTCACTGCCGCGGGCGAGGGCGAGGGCCACGACCCGCCCGGGACCGGCCCCGAGTTGCACCAGCCTGCCCGCCAACCGGGCCACCCGGTCGTCGAGTCGGGCGTAGCTCAGGGTCTGCCCCGGGGACTCGACGGCCGGTGCGTCCGGTGTGCGGGCCGCCTGCCGGGCCACCAGCTCGGGCAGCGTGAGGGGGGCGGGGGCGGTGGGCCCGGCGGATCCGGCGAGCAGCTGATCGCGCATGGCCGGGGGCACCAGGTCGATGTCCCCGATGAGCGCGGTGGGGTCGGCGGTGATCTGCCGCAGGAGCTCGACGTAGCACTGCGTCCAGCGGGCCACCGTCGCGGGGCTGAAGACATCGGTACGCAGCCCGAAGCTGCCCTCCATGCCGTCACCGCTGTCCTTCACCACGCCGACGAGGTCGTGCTCGCCGCCGGTGTGGATGCGCTCGGGCTCCGCGAACTCCTTCATCACCGAGACGCTCGGCTGCTGCGTCAGGTGCATGAACACCCACTGGTACAGCGGGGCCCGGCCCGCGCTGCGCTCGGGCGCGGCGGCCGATACGATCCGGCCGACCGGCACGTCCGAGTTGGCCATCAGGTCCGGGAAATCGACGGCGAACCCGGCGAGCACGTCGGCGAAGGACCGGTCCGGAGTCACGTTCCAGCGGGTCGGCACGGCATTCATGACGTACCCGATGACCTGGTCCAGGCCCTTGGCCGCGCGGTTGGCGATGGGGGTGCCGATCACCAGGTCGTCGGCGCCGCTGACCCGGTGCGCCAGGACGGCGAAGGCGGCCATGAGGACGACGTAGACGGAGGCACCGCGCTCCCGGGCCAGGGCCCGCACGGCGGCGGTGGTCGGCGCGTCGACGTGGAAGGGAACCTGCGCGATGCCGTCGCCCTCGGTGACGGAGACGGTGGAGCCCGGCACGGTGAGCGGACCGGGCGGGTCGGCGAGATAGCGCCGCCAGAAGTCGAGCCGGTTGGCGAAGACCCCGGACTCCTCCAACTCGCTCTGCCAGGAGGAGAAGTCGGCGTACTGGACGGCCGGCCGGGTGAGGGGCGGCTCCAGGCCGTCGCGCAGGGCGCCGTACGCCTGCGCGAACTCGTTCTGCAGCACGTCGAACGACCACCAGTCGCTGATGGTGTGGTGCAGACTCAGCATCAGGGTGGAACGCCGTTCGTCGACCTGGACGAACCGGGCCCGGATCAGCTTGTCCCGGCCGAGGTCGAAGGGACGGCTGCGGAAGGTCTCGAAGGCCTCGTCGATCGTCCTGCCGGTGCCCCGCAGATCCTCGCGCTCCAGATCGAAGGTCCCGTCGTCGCTGAACTCGACGTGCAGCTCGCCCGACGGGTCCGTCACGATCCGGGTCCGCAGGATGTCGTGGTGACGCTGGATCAGCGTCAGCGCCGCCTCCAGATGCGCCGGGTCGACGGCCTGCTCGAAGTGGTAGGCGGCGCACAGGTTGAGCGCGGGGGTACCGGGATACAGCGAGTCGTACACCCACAGGTCGTGCTGCGCGGGGCTCAGCGGCACCCGGCGGGCCGGGTCGCGCGGCGGTATGACGGCGGGTATCTCGCGGGCCCGCCCCGCCTCCAGCAGACGACGCATCAGGCGGACCCGCTGCTCCCTGCCGAGTGCGCCGAACCGGTCGGCCATGGAAGAAGGGGACGCCGCACCCGGGACGGGGCGCGAAAAGGTGGGGGCGCTCATCACAGGTTCTCTTTCAGTTCGGCCAACCGGTGCAGCCCGGCCAGTACGTCGTCGCGTCCGATGCCGAAGTCGATGAAGCAGGCGATCTCGTCGACGCCCAGCTCGGCCAGGTCGGCGAGCATCTTGGCGCAGTGGCCGGGGGAGCCGAGCAGGCTGCCCCAGCTCAGATAGCGCTCGAACGCGAAGTCGGCGAGCATCGCGGTCTGTTCCTCGGTGAGCCCCGCGGTCGTGGCGTCCGCGGAACGGTTGGCCGCGGTCTGGCGGACGTACGAGGCGAGATAGGTCTTGAGCGGGGCGCCCGCCATCCGGCGGACCTCCGCGTCGTCGGTGCCGACGTAGGTGTGGGCCATCAGCGTGACCCGGCCGTGTGCGTCGGTGCCCCGCTGGTCGGGGGCGGCGGCGCAGGCGGTGCGGTAGCGGGCGATCTTCTCGGCCAGCTCGTCCCGGCTCTGCCCGACGGTCGCGCCGAGCACTCCGGCACGCAGCCGTCCGGCCGCTTCCCAGGTCTCCGGGTTGCCGGAGGTGGTGATCCACAGCGGCAGGGTGTCCTGCACGGGCCGGGGCTGGGGCGTGACGGAGACCGGGGTGCCCGTGCCGTCGGGGTACTCGGCGGGCTCGCCCGCCCACAACGACCGCAGCCGCGGGATGGTCTCCAGGGCGGATTGCCGGCGGTCCGCGTACTGCTCGGGGGCCAGCGTGAAGTCCTTGGAGTGCCAGCCGGTGGCGACGGAGAGACCCACCCGCCCGTGCGAGAGGTTGTCCACGACGGCCCAGTCCTCCGCCACCCGCAGCGGGTGGTGCAGCGGCAGGACGACGCTGCCCGCGCGGATCCCGATCCGTTCGGTGGCGACGGCGAGTGCCGCGCTGAGCACCGGCGGGCTGGGGAAGACCTGTCCCACCTGCTGGAAGTGGCGCTCGGGGGTCCAGACGGCGTGGAACCCGAGCCGGTCGGCGGTCCTGGCCACGGCGAGGATGTCCTCGTACGTCTCGGTGTGCCGGGCCTCGCCGGCGGTGGTGCTGTCCGCACCGAAGAACATCACACTGAGGTCCACTGCCACTCCTCCTGCTTCCTGCTGGGCTGGGTCTGGGGTTGCGGACGGCGCGGCACCCGGGGGCGGCGCGGGATGGGGGACGCGGCGTCCGGCTCGGGCCGGGCGGCCGCCCGTTCCAGCTCGGCGGCGAAGGCGGCGACCGTGGGCGCGGCGAACAGCTGGGCCACGGTCACCGGCCGGCCGGCGCCGAGCCGGGCCACCGCGCGCACCGCGCGCAGGGAGTTGCCGCCGAGTGCGAAGAAGTCGTCGTCCGGGCCGGCGCTCGGCACACCGAGGACCTCGCACCACACGGCGGCGATTTCCTGCTCCAGAGCGGTCATCGGACGCTCCGCGATGCCTCGGGGCCGGGCCGGTGCCGCGATCCGGTCGCTCTCGCCGGCCCGCCGGGGCGGCTCGGTGAGACCCAGCCGCGACAAGGGTGTGTCGGGGGCGGACGCGGCCGCCTCCAGGGCCTCGGGGAGGGCGTGGGCGAGCCACTGGACGAAGTCCGCCTCCAGCGCCTCCCCGCGGTACTCGAACGTCAGCGTCAGCCCGTCCGGTGCGCCCAGCTCCGAGGTGGAGTCCGTGACGTCCACCAGGAGTTCGAACCGGGCGGCGCCGGTGCGCACGATCTCGACGCCGTGCTCGGCACCGGGCAGCGTGACCTCGGCCCGCGCGTTGTTCTGGAGTGCCAGGACCACGTCGGTGAACGGCTGCCGGCCGGGGGAGCGCGCCGGATTGAGGGAGCCGACCACGTCCTCGAACGGCACGTCCTGGTGGCCGAACGCGGCGAGGTCCGTCTCCCGCACCCGGGCGAGCACTTCGGCCGCGGTGGGGTCGCCGGAGAGATCGGTGCGCAGCACCAGCATGTTGACGAAGAACCCGACGACGTCCTCGACGCTGCCGTCCCCGGCGCGTCCGGCCACCGGTGCGCCGATCGCCAGGTCCTCGTCCGCGCCGGCCCGCACCAGCACGGTGGCCAGCGCGGCGTGCAGGGCCATGAAGAGCGTGGCACCCCGGGCACGGGCCGAGTCGGCCACCCGGGCGTGGGCCGCCGCGTCGAGCCGGCACACCACGACCTGCGCGGCCGGACCGGGTACGGCGGGGCGCCCGGCGCGGCGGGGCAGCAGCGGACCTTCGGCCGGCAGCCCGTCCAGCTCCTTGCGCCAGTACGTGAGCTGGCGGGCGGCGAGCGCGTGCGGATCGGACGGTGAGCCGAGCCGGTCGAGCTGGTGGCGGGCGTGCTCCCCGTACGGGACGGCGAGCGGGGCGAGTCCGGCCGGGTCCGCACCACGGACCCGTGCCTCGTAGGCGCGTGACAGATCGCGGAAGAGCGGCCGCAGGGACCACCCGTCCCCGGCGATGTGGTGGACCAGCACCAGCAGCGCGTGCTCGTCCGGGCGCTCCTTGCTGGTGAACAGTGTTGCCCGTACCGGGAGTTCGGCACGCAGGTCGAAGCGGTGGCGGGCCTCCCGCCCGATCTCCCGGTCCAACGCCTCCTCGGTGAGCCGCAGGTGACGGAAGGGAGGCCGGGCGGCCGCCCCGCTCAGCACCCGTCGTACGGGGGCGCCGTCGGACTCCTCGAAGACGGTGCGCAGCACTTCGTGACGGTCGGTGACCCGGGCCAGGGCGTCGTCCAGCGCGGCCGGGTCGACCGTGCCCCGCAGCCGGACCAGCATCGGCAGGTTGTACGCTGCACCGGCCCCGATCCGGTCCAGGAACCACAGCCGGTGCTGCGCGTGCGACACCGGGAGCGAGCCGGGGGCGGCGCCGGGCGCGGCCGGGGCCGCGGGGGGTGCCGGGGGAGCGGCGTCGACGAGCGGGGCCAGCAGCGCCGGGGTGGGCGCCTCGAAGAGCCCGCGGATGTCGATCTCGGCGCCGAGCGCGGAGTGGATCCGGCCCAGCAGCCGGGCGGCGAGCAGGGAATGGCCGCCGAGGGAGAAGAAATCGTCGTCCGGGCCGACCGGGTCCGTGCGCAGCACCTGGGAGAAGAGGTCGCACAGCGCGGCCACGGTGCCGCTCACCGCCGCCGGTCCCGCGAGGGCCGTCGCGGATCCGGGCTCCGGCAGGGCGGCCCGGTCCAGCTTTCCGCTGGGGGTCAGCGGCAGCGCGTCCAGCGGCACGAAGACCGCCGGTACCAGGTAGTCGGCCAGTGCGTCGCGGGCGTAGGCGCGCAACTCCGCTTCCCGGAAGTTCTGCCGGGCGCCGCCGTGCGGTACGACGTACGCGGTCAGCTGGCGGTCGCCCGCCGGGTGCTCATGGGCGACGACCGCCGCCCGGTCGATGCCGGGGTGCCGGGCCAGAACACTCTCGACCTCACCCGGCTCCACCCGGAAGCCCCGGATCTTCACCTGGCTGTCGGCCCGGCCCAGGTATTCGAGGACTCCGTCGGCACGCCGCCGCCCGAGGTCGCCGGTGCGGTAGACACGCTCACCGGACGGGGCCGCGACGAAGCGTTCGGCGGTCAGCGCGGGCCGTCCCCGGTACTCGCGGGCGACGCCCGCCCCGGCGGCGTAGATCTCACCGGTGCGGCCGTCCGGTACCGGACGGAGCTCCTCGTCGAGGATGTACAGCCGCTTCCCCGCCAGCGGACGGCCGATCGGCACCGGGCCCGCGCCGAGCTCGGCGCGGGTCACCGGGTGGACGGTCAGGAAGATCATGCATTCGACGGGCCCGTAGCCGTTGCTCAGCCGCAGCCGCGGACTGCGCTCCAGGGCGCGGGCCGCGTGCGGCGCGGACAGGGCCTCGCCGCCCACCACGAGTTCCCGCAGTCCGTCCATCACCTGCGGGTACTCGTCGACGATGACGTCGAAGAGGGATGCCGAAAGGTACATGGAGGTGATGCCGTGCTCGGCGACGAGCCGTGCCATCACGAAGGGTTCGGGCCGCTGCCCCGGGTGCAGGACGCAGGCCCCGCCGTTCATGAGCGGCCCCCACAGCTCCAGGGCGAACGCGTCCCACGACAGCGGGGCGCACTGGAGCCAGACCGCGCCGTGGCCGAACGACGCGAAGGTCTGCCCGGTGAGGGTGGACGTGATCGCGTGGTGCGACGAGGCGATGCCCTTCGGCCGCCCGGTCGAGCCGGAGGTGAACATCACGCAGGCGATGTCGTCGGGCCGGACCGGGACAGCGCCGCGCGGCAGCGGCTGCGCCCCGTGCGCGTCCTCGATGTGCACCTGTGCCACGTCGAGCATCCCGGGCGCGGCGTCCCGGGCCGAGACGACCACGGCCGTCCTCGCGTCCTCGGCCATCGCGCGCAGCCGTTCGGCGGGGAAGCCGGGGTCCAGCATCACGTAGCCGGCTCCGGCCTTGAGGATGCCGAGCACCGTCACGACGAGTGCGGTGGAGCGCTCCAGGTACACCCCGACCGTGTCACCGGCCCGGATGCCCCGCGCGGCCAGCAGACCCGCCAACCGGGCCGCCTGCGCGTCGAGTCCGGCGTAGTCGATCCGTTCGCCGCCGTGGATCAGCGCTGTCGCGCCGGGCGTCCGTGCCACCTGCTCCTCGAACAGTTCATGCACGCACCTCATCCCGCTCACCTCCTTGCCCGCCGCTCTGCTCGACGGGCTCCTGCGGCGCGTCGAGGTCGGGCAGCAGGGTGTCGATGTCCCGGATCGAGCGGCTGGCGAGTCCCCAGAGGGCGACCCCGGTCCCGCCGATGCCGGCGAGGAACAACATGGCCGCCATGCCGCTGCCCGGACCGTCGCCGACGAGGGGACCGAGCACGGTGAAGAGCCCGGACCCCCGGGCGGCCAGCGGTTCGAAGACGTGGTCGGCGAGCGGTCCGGAGATGGCCATGGCGATGGGCACGGAGATCTGTGACAGGAACATCACCGCGCCGAAGACCCGGCCCTGCCATTCGTGGGGGACCTTGGTCTGCACGATCGTCTGCATCGAGGCGTTGACCACCGTCATGAGCAGGGCGCCGACCAGGATGGCCAGGCACCAGCCGGTCACCCCGTCCACCAGGCTCATCACCACCAGGGCGGACAGGCACATGCCGACCACGCCGAGCATCATGCCCCGGCCCCGGTTTGCGGGACCGCCCCAGGCCGCCATCAGCAGGGCGCCGGCCACTCCGCCGATACCGACCGAGGTGTTGACCGCGGCGAGTGCGCCGTTGCCGGCCCGCATCAGCACCATCGGCGAGATGAGGGCGAAGCCGAAGACCATGACGAGGTTGACGACACAGAAGTTGACGATCAGGTCGCGCAGGCTGGGCACCCGGAACAGGTAGCGCAGCCCCTCGACGGCGTCGGCGGTGATCCGCTTGCGCGGCGCGGCGGCGTCCTTCGTCACCCGGTCGCCGTTGAAGCGCACGATCCGGATGCCGATGAGGGCGAACGCGTAGCTGGCCAGGTCGACCAGGAGCGTCGGGCCGATCCCGAAGAGCGTGACGAGCAGACCGCCCAGCGCGGGGCCGCCGATCCCGGCGGCACTCTTCGCACCTGCCAGCAGGCCGTTGGTGCGGTCCAGTTGGTCCTTGCGGACCAGGAGGGGAACGGCCGAGGACAGGGCCGGGAACTGGAAGGCGGCGCAGACGCCGAGCAGTACGGCGGCCGGATAGACCTGCCAGGCGTGGAAGGTGCCGAGGTAGTGGAGCAGCGCCAGCGTGCCCACCACGAGGAGCCCGCCGACATCGGCTATCTGGAGCGCGGTGCGCTTGGGTATACGGTCGACGATTGCGCCCGCAATGGGACTGAACACGGCCTGCGGCAGCATGGCGCACAGCGAGAGGATGGTGACGGCGGTCGCGTTCCCGCCGGACGACCACACCTCGACGATGAAGGCGAACCGGACCGCCGCGCTTCCTGCCAGGGATACCGCCTGACCGGACCAGACGAGGAGAAAGGGCCCCATTCCCGAAAAACGACCGGGAATGTCCGTTGATATCCGGGTGCCCATCAGGATCCGGATCCCTTGTGCGCCGGCATCCGGCACATCGTGCCCGAGCCGACGAATGGTTTGGTTGCCACGCCTCAATCCCCCAGGAAGTCGCATCCTCTGCGGATCACCACGGATCCCTGTCTGAGTGGAACGGGGCCATCATGCGGCCATCGATTACCGCTGCGTTCCCTTAGCGAACGCGGGAACGGGAAGAAAGCGGGAACTGTTCGGGAGGGAACCGGGAGCGGGTAGGGCAAGGGTCGTTCTGTAGTTGTCTGCAGAAGGAGTACTCCGTGAAGGACCCCAGGGATCGTTCGCCCGACGGGACGGAACTGCGCCAGGCCCTCCAGGACCTGTCCACCGTGGAACGGTGGGCCGAGCGTGTGGCGTCCGGTGTGCAGTCCCATCCGTACACCGCGCCGGAGTCCTTGGAGGGCCCCCAGTTGAGCGTCGAGACCAGAACCGAGAACGGCATGCACACGGTGGCCGGGATCGTGGAGTGGCCGCCCGGGAACGGTGCCGGTCCGGCGGTCCTGGACGAGACGGAGCGCGCGGTGCTCCGTTCCCTCGTGAGATCGCTGCTCGACCTGGCCGGCCACGAGTCGGGAACGGCCCGTACGCGTGTGGTGCTCACCCCCCTCGGGCCCCGGGTCGCCGCCTGTCAGCTCGACGTGGAATAGCCGTTGCCGGTCCGTTCCCGCGGCAGTTCCCTGCGGCGGTATCGGGGCAGGAACGGACCGGGAACGCCGATCAGCAACATCAGTGGTGTCGGGAAGCGGAACACCGCAGAACCTCACAAACACCACTTAGGGGCGGGACATGGGACGCAAGCTTGCTGGACTCTTCGGGATCATCGCGGCGACGCTGGCCTTCGGTATCGGCACGGCCGTCGAGGTGGGGCAGTCGCACGACTCCCGGGGTGTTCAGCAGGTTGTCGCCGACGACAAGGGCCCGACGATCATCGGTACCCGGGGGACCGACGACGACAAGGGTCCGACGGTCATCGGCACCCACGTGCTCGCCGACGACAAGGGCCCGACGATCGTCGCCCGGACGATCACCGACGACAAGGGTCCGACCGTGATCGGCACGCAGGGCACCGACGACGACAAGGGCCCGACGTCCCCCGCCATGTGATCCCACCGCCTCGACACACGAGCCCCGCACCGGAGTCACGGTGCGGGGCTCGTCGCTGTCCGTCCCGGGGCGGCGGCCCCGGCCGGGCGGCTGCCGTGCGCGCGGGCTGTTCCGGGGTACGGCGACGGCGGGCGGGCGTCAGCTGCGCCGGTGATCCGCCGGTACGCCCATCTCGGTGAAGAGCTGCTCGGCCTCCGCCCGGTACCGGGCCGCGTCCGGTGTGTCCCCGAGGACGTCGGCCATTCCCGCGAGCGCGTAGGCCTGCTCGATGCGGTAGCTGAGGGACGAGGCGAGTTCATGCGCGTGGGTGTGCAGCGCGAGCGCCGCCGCCGCGTCGCCCTGCCGGCGGCGCAGCCGGCCCACCACGTTCTCCACCTTGGCCCGGCGCAGGGGCGAGGAGTTCGTCCGCATCATGTCGAGGGCGAGCTCCGCCTGGTCCGGGACGCAGGGCGGCCTTCCCAGCCGGTTCTCCACATCGGCGGACAACGCCAGGGTCAGGGCGAGGTTCACCTCGTTGCCGGCGTCCCCGTACAGTGCGCGGGCCTCCGCCAGGCAGCGGTCGGCCTCCTCGTACGCACCCAGGCCGACGTGGGCGAAGGCGAGGTCGGTGACGGCGCCGGGCAACCCCTCGTGCTGCCCCAGCTGCCGGCTCAGTTCGGCCGACCGCTGGGCCGCGTCCCGCGCCTCCTCGTACCGTCCCCACTGTTCGTAGAGCGTGCTGAGGATAGTCAGGCTCTCGGCCTCCGCGCGCGGCATGTCCAGGTCGCGTTCATGCGCGATCGCCGTCTCCATGTGGCCCAGGGCCGCGGAGAAGTCGCCGAGCAGACTGTTGAACTGGCCGAGGATGCTCTCGCTGTGGGCCTGGGTGTGCAGGTCGCCGAGCCGGATCGCGACGTCCCGGCTCTTGCGGGCGGCTTCGAGGCCCTCGGTGAGACGGCCGAGTTTCCAGCAGGCGACGCCCAGGTTGGACAGGCTCACCCCCAGCAGCGCCAGGTCCTCCAGGCGGCCGGCGGCGGCGACCGCGACCCGGCTCAGCTCGCCGAACTCCTCCAGGAGACCGAGGTCGTTGAGCTGGAAGACGAGATTGCGGGCCAGGCACACCACATAGCGGTCGTGACCCCGGCGCTCCGCGAGCGTGACGGCCGCGAGGAGCGACGTCTGCTCGCGCTGGAACCACTTCCGCGCCCGCTCGGGCGTGCCGAGGTCCGGCAGTTCGGCCGCGGAGGGTTCGATACCGGTGCTGCGCCTGCGCCGCCCGGAGTAGAGGAGGTCGCACGCCACCTCGGTGGCGGTCAGGTAGTAGCCCAGCAGCCGCTCCACCGCCCCGGAGTCCTCGGGGGACTCGACGAGCAGGCTCTGCGCGAAGCTGCGGACCAGGTCGTGGAAGGTGTAGAGGCCGATCTCCGGCTGCTGCACGAGGTGGACGTCGAGCAGCATCTCCAGCAGGTCCTCCGCGTCCCGGGCGGAGGAGCCCAGCAGCGCACCGGCCGCGTGAACGTCCACTTCGCTGCCCGGGTGCAGGGCCAGCGTCGAGAACGCGTTCCGGCACTCCTCGTCCAGGGCCTGGTAGGACAGGCGCAGGGTGGCGGAGACGCTGCGGGCGCCCGAGCTGAGCTCGTCGAGCCTGCGGGTCTCGTCGCGCAGCCGTTCCGCCAGGTACTGGAGCGTCCAGCGCGGGCGGTTGCGCAGCCGGGCGGTGGCGATCCGCAGCGCGAGGGGGAGGTGGCCGCAGAGCCGGGCGAGTTCCACGGCCGCCTCGGGCTCGGCGGCGACGCGCTCGGCACCGAGCGTCTCGGCCACCAGCATCGCGCTGTCCTCGGGCGGCATCACCCCGATCGAGATCCACTGCGCGCCGTCCAGATCGACCAGACGGGCCCGGCTGGTGACCATGACGAGGCAGCCGGGGGAGAGGGGCAGCAGCGGACGGATGGCGGCGGCGTCGGCAGCGTTGTCGATGAGGATCAGCAGCCGCTTGCCGACCAGGGTGGCACGCCACAGGGCCGTGCGGGCGGGCGCGTCGTCGGGGATGAGATTGCCCGGCACGCCGACGGCCCGCAGCAGAGTGTCGAGCGCGATGCCGGCGGTCACCGGCTGGTCGCCCGGGGTGTATCCGCGCAGGTCGATGTGGAGCTGGCCGTCCGGGTAGTCCGGGGCGAGCCGGTGCGCGGCCCGCACCGCGAGCGAGGTCTTGCCGCAGCCGCCCATGCCGTCGATGGCCACGATCTGGGGGCCCTGCTCGCCGCCGCTCTTGGCGCCGTGCAGGATTTCGGCCAGTTCCCGGTCCCGGCCGGTGAAGTCCGCGAGGTCGTACGGGAGGGTGCTGGGGGGTTCGGCGGGCAGCGCCACGGCGACGACGGGGGCGGCGGCCGGCTCGGGGCCGGCCAGTTCGGGGCTCTCCCGCAGGATTCCCTCGTACAGCTTGGTCAGATTGGGGCCGGGGTCGATGCCGAGTTCCTCGGAGAGGAGCTCGCGCACCTTGCCGTACTCGTCCAGGGCCTCGGCCTGCCGCCCGGACCGGTACAGGGCGATCATCAACTGGCCGCGCAGGGACTCGCGCAAGGGGTGCTGCTGGACCAGTTCCCGCAGTTCGACGACGAGTTCGGCGGCCTCGCCGAGTGCGAGGTGGAGTTCGAAGAGCTGTTCCGCCGCGGTCAGCCGGCGCTCCTCGATGGAGGTCGACGCGGCCTCGATGACCGGACCGCCGCCGCCCGACAGAACAGGTCCGCGCCAGAGTGCGAGGGCGCCGCGCAATATCTCGGCGGCTTCGGCCGTCCGGCCGTCGGACGCCGCGAGCTTCGCTTTGCGTATCAGTAGGCCAAATTCGGCCACGTCGATTTCACATTGTTCATGGGCTACGCGATAGCCGGGCCCGTCGGTGACGAGGACGTCGGCACCGCCGGGTATCCGTCTTCGGAGATCGGCAACTGCCTTGCGCACTTGGTGCGGTGCGGTCGTCGGCGGTTCCTCGTCCCAGGCCGCCTCGACCAGCCGGGAAACCGGAAGCACTTTTCCGGGCTCCAGAAGCAGAGTGGCCAGAACTCGCTCCTGTATGACACCGCCCAGCCGGAGGCGCTTCCCGTTGGACCAACCCTCAATCGGGCCAAGAATGTTGAAGCGCAGCCGAAACTCTTCTGCAGTTGACACGCATCCTCCCCCTCAGCTCTGCGCACCCGCAGCGCCTCACCAGCGCGAGGCGATCGTAGCCCTTGCAGAAGGAACTCGCGGTACTGCACCGGGAAGAGTTCGGGAATGGCTCGATGGAGTCTGTTCATCGACGGCAGGCCTTCGCTGCCACGGAGAGTACGGAGCGTACGGAGCGTGAGCGGACCGGAAAGATCCCGGACCGGGCCGTGTGTTCCGGACAGTCCTGGGCGGTCGGGTAACCGGCCATTGCGTTTTCTGAGCATGTGGAGACCGAGGAGACAATGATGAATTCCCAGCCCGCACCCGGGCTCGACGTTCTGCTGCAGAATGCGCGCCGGCGGGCGGGACTCACTCAGGAACAGCTCGCCGGGCTTTCCACGGTGAGTGTCCGAGCCATTCGAGACCTGGAACTGGGTCGGGTCCAGCACCCGCGCAGGGAAACGCTGAAGCTGCTCGCCAATGCCATGAGGCTCAGCGACGCGCGGCGCGTCGAGCTGGAACTCGCCGTCGATGCAAAGGCCGTGGGGCGCGTCTTCCAGGACATCTACGGCACCGGCCTCGCCACACCGCCCCCTCCGCTGCGCCCGCTGATCGGGCGGCGCCCGGAACTGGAAGCGCTGACAGCCCGGTTGCGCACGGATCACGAGCGGCTGCTGACCCTGGTGGGTCTGCCGGGAGTGGGAAAGTCGCGGCTCGCCCAGGAGGCCGCCTCGGTGATTCACGCCCGGGACCGGGTTCCGGTGCTGTGGGTCTCCCTGAACGACACCGCGGAGACCACCGGAACGGACCCCAACAATCCGCAGGCGACCGTGACCGGGTGGGTTCGCGCACTTGTCCGGGACGGCGAGGAATTCGAGGAACTGGCCGCGCTCATAGGGTCCAAGGTGACCTTGATCGTGTTGGATGGTCACGATGCGTCACCATCTGTCACCCCTCGCCTGCTGAGTCTGCTGCGTGTCTGCGAGCGCCTGAAAATACTCACCACCACCGACCGTCCGGTCCAGCTGCCCGGTGGACGGCTGCTCCCGCTGGCTCCACTGGCGGTGCCGACCGCCGCCGATCTCGCCGCCGAGCCGGTGGGCGGCTCCCTCGTCGCGGACCGGCACGCCGTCGAGCTGACGCTCTCTCATGTCAGCTACATGCGACCCGACTTCCTTCCCACCGACTCCGTCGTCACCACCGTGGCCCACATCTGCCGGGCCCTGGACGGCATGCCGCAGGCGCTGGAAGCCGCCGCCTCATGGCTGCTGCTGTACTCCCCGCAGCAGCTCCTGGACATCGCCCGCACCACACCGCTGGTCCTGCTCGACGGGGTCACGCCCGCCGATCCCGCCGCCGGCCCCACCTTGGGCGAGCGGCTCACCGCCGCCGTGACCGGGCTCGACCCGCAGTCCGCCGCTCTGCTCCGCACGCTGGCGACGCTGGAGGACCCGTGGACGGTGGACGGCGCCGCGCGTGCCTGCGGCACCTCCCTGGCCGAGACCGCCCGTGATGTGCATGCCCTGCTGGTCCGCGGCCTGATCCGCCGGCTCCCCACCACGGCGGGCGACCCGGTGGGCTTCACCGTGCTCAATCTGGTCCGCGCGGTCCTCGACGCGGAGCAGGAGACCCGGCCCGCCGCTCTCGCCGTCGCACTGACCGAATGAGGACCGCCCCGCCGGGACGCCGGGGAAGCCCCGCCCGCGTCCCGTCCGAGGCCTCCCCGCGCCCTCCTTCGTGTCCCTCCCGCCCCCTCGCGCCACCCGGGGCCTCTCGCCCCCCGTTCCGCAGTCCGACCCCGACCCCGACCCCGTCCTCGTCCTCGTGAAAGGCACCTCACCCATGCGCAACCTGATCTCCCTGGCCGACCTGACGCCCGCCGAGCTGGACCACCTCGTCCGGCGCGCCGTGACGTTCGGCCGCGACGGCATCGTGCCGAAGCCGCTGGCCGGACGCCAGGTCGGTCTCTACTTCCGCAAGTCCTCGACCCGGACCCGTACATCCTTCTGGAGCGGGGCGACCCGCCTCGGCGCCGATGTGATCACATTCGGTCCGAACGAACTGCAGCTCTCCACCGGCGAGACGGTCGAGGACACCGCCCGGGTGCTCGGGCAGTACCTGGACGCGCTCGTCGTACGCACCAACGGGGACGTGGAGGAGATCCGCCGGCTCGGCAGCAGCGAGGACCTGGCCGTCGTCAACGCCCTGAGCCTGGACGAGCACCCGACCCAGGCCATCGCCGATCTCGCCACCCTGGCGGAGGAGTTCGGCTCGCTCGACGGTCTGCACCTGCTCGCCGTCGGCGAGGGCAACAGCTCGGGCGCGGCCCTCGCGCTCGCCGCGGCCCTCACCCCCGGCCTGCGCCTCACCCTGCTGTGCCCGGCGGGCTACGAGGTGCCCAAGGAGACCCTGGACCTGGCGGACGAACTCAGCGGCGGCAAGGCCCTGGTGAGCCAGGTCGTGACGGCCGACGCGGTCGAGGGGCCGGTGGACGCGGTGTACACCAGCCGGTGGCAGACCATGGGCGTGACGAAGGACAACCCCGACTGGCTCCGGGACTTCGACGGCTTCCAGATCAACCGCGCGTTCATGGACCGCTTCGCAGGCCCGCGCACCGTCTTCCTGCACGACCTGCCCGCGGTCCGTGGCGAGGAGGTCACCGACGAGGTCCTCGACGGCCCGTCGAGCCGGGCCTGGCGGCAGGCCCACCACAAGATGACCGCCGCTGCGGCGGTCCTGGAGTGGTGCGTACGCGGCGTCCAGGACTGACCGCCCCGCACCATCGGCTCCTGGCGGACATGGGTTCACGACCGAGACCACCCATGTCCGCCAGGGGCCTTTCGCATGTCCCGGGTACGGGGACCCGCGCCGGTCGCCGTACGGAAAAGGGGCGGGTGCGGGGCGCGTGCTGCGCCCCGCACCCGCCCTTCCGGAACGGGACGACCGATGGGTTCAGCCACCCATGGCCGCAACCACCGAACGCGGTCGCATATCGGTCCAGTTCGCCTCGATGAATTCGCCGCATTCCTGCTTGCTGCCCTCGTCCTTCACCAGTTCCCAGCCCGCCGGCTGCTGGATCCGGGCCGGCCACAGCGAATACTGACCCTCTTCGTTGGCCAGCACTACATAGCGGCCCTGGGAGTCCTCGAACGGGTTGGTTGCCATGATTTCCACCTCGGTTGGACGAAGTTGTACGCGATGTCGTCGGGTGTGTCTGAGTGTTTCGGCTGCATCAAATGCTAGGAGCCGCGGACCGGTTCGCCGGGCAGAAGTCCAGGCAGATCGGCGGCACCACGGACCGCTGGATCGACGGACCGCCGGATCAGGTGAGCACACGGGCCGCCTGGTGCGCGTAGTTGAGGGCGACCCCGGTCGCCACGGTGGCCGCGCGCACCGCGCCGAGCGCCTCGCGCACCAGCTCCGAACGCTCCACCGGCATCACCTCGAACCCGAGCTGACCTGCGCGGACAATGTTCACCGCGGCTTCGAGCACGGCGACCTGGGCCTCACCCAGCGCCTCCCGCCGGTCGACCCGTTCCCGTACCTCCGCCAGGACGTCCGCGAGCACGTCCGCCGCACGGACGCTGTGGCCGGTCTCTGCCATGTCATGACTCCTCGGTCTTTCGCCGGCGGTGTGCACGGGGCCGGGCGCTGAATTCTGCGGGTGCAGTGCGGCCAGTCTCACGTCCCGCCGCGGGCCCGGCACCGGACTGTCGGTCAACTGCTCCTCTGTTGCCGCCCAGTTGCCGCCGGTGACGCCGGAAACGCCTCGGGAGCGAATCTACGGTTGTGGCCGAAAGGAAGTTCCGGGCAAGCCTGGACCTCTTTCTCCCCTTGTCATCCAATGATGTGGACGAAGCGAACAATGAAGCCTGCGGAATGGGCGGCTCGTCATCGATCCGGGCCGCTGGATGTTGTTGTCACCGGACTGCAATCCGATGCTCACACCTGGAATCTCATCTACATCCAACTGCTGCTCGAAGACCTCGGGCACAAGGTCGTCAATCTGGGTTCCTGCGTGCCCGAGGACGAGATCATCGAGTCCTGCTGCAAGTTCCAGCCCGACCTCCTGGTCGTCAGCAGTGTCAACGGGCACGGCTTCCACGACGCCGAGCCCCTGATCGGGGCCATCCGGTCGCGCTGGGAGCTGACCGGCCTGCCCGCGGTCATCGGCGGCAAGCTCGGCGTGTCCGGGGACGGGGAGGAAGAGGCCGACGCCCTCATGAGGGCCGGGTTCGACGCGGTCTTCCAGGACGGCGTCGACATCGCCGCTTTCGAGTCCTACGTCGACTCGCTTCCCAAGGAGGTGGAACGATGACCGCGCCGGTCCAGGAGGCAGTCCCCGGGAGCCGCACCACCGTGCACCGGCGACCGCTCTCCTTCGGCCGCTTCGTCGCCGGGGCGCAGGCCCGCGGAACACTCGTGGTGCAGCCCCGCATGGGCTTCTCCGACCCCGCTCTGATGAGGGCCGGACTGCTGGCCACCAAGGGAGCGGCCGACGCGGTCGTCGGCACCATGACCATCGACAGCTACACCCGGGTCAACGACGAGGCGTCCGCGGCCCGCGCCCTGAACGGCGGCGTCCCGCTCAACGGGTTCCCCATCACCTCCTACAGCCCGCACACCTCGCGCTGGGTCCTCGACGGCGTCCGGGACGCCGGCTTCCCGGTGCAGATCCGGCACGGATCGGCACGTCCCCAGCGCATCGTGGCCGCGCTGGCCCGGCTCGGCCTGGACGCGACGGAGGGTGGACCGGTCTCCTACTGCCTGCCCTACGGACGCACCCCGCTCCTGGACTCCGTACGCAACTGGCAGGAGAGCTGCGACTTCCTGGCCGGACTGCGCGCCACCGGGGCGGAACCGCATCTGGAGACCTTCGGCGGTTGCATGCTCGGGCAGCTGTGCCCGCCCGGACTGCTCGTCGCGATCAGTGCGCTGGAGGCACTCTTCTTCCACCGGGCGGGGCTGCGCAGCATCTCGCTCAGCTACGCCCAGCAGACCAACGCGGCCCAGGACCGCGACGCGATGCACGCGCTGCACCGGCTGGCCGGCGAGTTCCTGTCGGACACCGACTGGCACATCGTCCTCTACACCTACATGGGCCTCTACCCGCAGACCCGGCACGGTTCCCTGGAACTCCTGGAACGTTCGGCCGAACTGGCCGTGGAGACCGGGGCGGCCCGGCTGATCGTGAAGACCGAGGCCGAGGCGCACCGCATCCCGACCGTGGCGGAGAACGTCGAGGCCCTCCGGGTCGCCGCGCGGGCCGCCGCCCGGCACCGCACGGCGACCGGCCACCGGCCCGGGAACGTACCCGTCCCGAGCTCCGACCCGGCGGACAACGCCGTCTACGCCGAGGCCCGTGCCCTGGTGGATGCCGTGCTGAACCTGGACGACGACCTGGGGCAGGCCCTGCTGAAGGCCTTCGCCCGCGGATACCTCGACGTTCCCTACTGCCTGCACCCCGACAACGCGGGCCGCACCCGGAGTCATATCGACGGGTCCGGCCGCCTCACCTGGTCCGAGATCGGGGCGATGCCCCTCGGGCCCGTCCGCGACCGCGGCCGGCGGCTCACCGCCGCCGGGCTGTTCGACGCCCTGTCGTTCGTCCAGCGCCGGCACGACCGCATCGTTCCCTCGTCCGCTTCCCGCCCCTCGCTCCCCACGGCGGCCCGTCGCCCGGCAGCCCATCGGCAGCACACCCAGGAGGTAGCACCATGACCAGCACGATCGCCGAGTCCCACGGCCGCGTCGCGCCCTCGTTCCCGGCCTCTCCCGACCAGCACCTGATCGCCGAACCGACCCGTGCCACGCTGCGGGTGCAGAGCCGCATGCTCGCGGCGACCCGCGCCTTCCTGACCGCGCAGGGGTTCCAGGAGCTGCTGCCGCCGGTCATCGGACCGGTCACCGACCCGGGAATCCGGGGCTCCAAGCAGGTGGACGTCGACTTCTACGGCCACAAGTACAAGCTGATGACCAGCGCGATCCTCTACAAGCAGGCATCGCTGCTGGCCTTCGACAAGATCTTCTACATCGCGCCCAACGTGCGGCTGGAACCGCTGGAGACGGCCGTCACGCACCGCCATCTCGCCGAGTTCCACCAGATCGACGTGGAGATCCGCGACGCCCGCCGCGAGGACGCGATGGAGCTCGCCGAGCGGCTCGTCGCGCATGTCGTCGACGAGGTCGTCCGCGAGATGCCGGGGGACCTTGAGCTCCTCGGCCGGGACCGGGACGCCTTCCGGGAGGTGGTCCAGGGGGCGTTCGGCCGCACCACGCACAAGGAGGCCACCGCGGACCTGGTGGCGCTCGGCCACCCGCAGGACCCCGGCGCCGAGATCGACTGGGAGGGCGAGGAGATCCTCTCCGCGAAGACCAGCCGCCCGTTCTTCGTCGTCGACTACCCCAAGGGTTCGCGGGGCTTCTACGACCAGGAGGACACCGACCGCCCCGGCGTCCTGCGGAACTTCGACCTGATCGCCCCCGAGGGCTACGGCGAACTGGCCAGCGGCAGCGAGCGCGAGCACGACTACGCGGCCCTGGTCACCCGGATGCGCGAGACCGGCGAGAACCCCGCCAAGTACGGCTGGTACCTCGACCTGGCCCGCCGCGGCATCCCCGCCAGCTCCGGGTTCGGCATCGGCCTGGAGCGCTTCACCCGGTACGTCACCGGCCGCACCGCCGCCTGGGAGGCCAGCGCCTACCCGAAGCTCCCCGGCGTGGTGTCGGCATGAGTGCGGTACTGAGCGCCGCGGGCTTCCCCGAGGAACAGGTGCGGCACCGGGCCAGGGCCGGAGCGGCGGGGGTCTTCCCCGCGCTGGAGTCCTACGGCAGCAGCATGCTGGGCGCGATCCCGGCCGGCCAGGACCCGCACGACCTGCTGGAGCGCGCCAGGATCGTACCTCCGGTGTTCATGCCGGAGCGGCTGAAGAAGCTCATCGACCTGGCCCGTGAACCGCTGTACACGGACGTCGAACTGGACACCCGGGTCGGCGGGTTCGCCTCCAGGCTGCCGCTCTACGTGTCCGCGTTCGGCTCGACCCAGGTCGCCAGCCACGACCTGGGCGAGGCAGCCGGACGCCAGGCCGGGCAGCTCGGCATCCCGATGGTCATCGGGGAGAACGTGGTGCCGGTCAACGGCTACCGCGCAGCCGCCGACTCCGCGGCCTCCCCGCTGCTCGGCCGGATCGCCGCCTACACGGCCGCCGCCGACGACGAGCACGGCGGCGTGGTGGTGCAGCAGTCCACCGAGGACGCGGACGCCGAGGTGTGGAACCTGGTCTACAGCGACCCGGTGTCCGAGCCGCTGCTGGCCACCGGCCGGCTCGCCTTCGAACTGAAGGTGGGCCAGGGCGCCAAACCGGGGCTCGGCGGTCTTACCGTCCTGGGCCGCGAGGCCGGCGGCAGGGTCGCCGAACAGTACGCCATGGACGCGGTGTTCGGCGCCGACAGCGACTCGGTGCTGCGGATCAGCAGCCCCGGCACCTTCACCGAGGAGATCCTGCGCCAGCAGATCCGGCTGATGCGGAACAACTTCCCCCGCGCGAAGGTGTGGGTGAAGCTGCACCCCGGCCGCGACGTGGCCCTCGCCGCGGCCACCGCCTGGGCGGCCGGCGCGGACTCCGTCACCGTGGACGGCGCGGAGGGCGGCACCGCCTGGGCGCCGACCGCCTTCCTCGGCCAGGTGGGACTCCCGCTCGGCGAGTGCCTCACCCGCATCGGCCGCACCGACCACTGCCTGCTCGCCAGCGGGCGGATCTGGGAGGGCAGCAGGGCCGCGAAGGCGCTGGCGCTCGGCGCACGCGCCGTCGGCCTCGGCCGGGCCGCACTGCTCGCCGTGGACGAGGACGCCGAAGCCGGCTTGGTCCGGCTGGTCGAGGCCATCGCCCTGGAACTCCGGCTGCTGATCAGCTCCGTCGGCAAGTACCACGCGAACGCCCTGGAAGCGGACGACGTCCTGCTGCCGGCCGACGCCGCGACGGCCTCCCGCACCGGCTGATCCCCCCGCTCCACCACCCTGCTTCGCACCATTTGCACGTCATCCACCGTGGCTCCGTCGGTCTCCCGGCACGCCGCGAGACCACGAGATCCGAGCTACCAAGAAGGTGTCGAGATGTCCCAGCCGCAAACCGATCCGGCTCTCTCCCCCGGCGTCGGCGTCCCCGCGCACGTCGCCAGGTACAACGACACGGCCGAGAACCTTCCCGTGGGCGCGCTGCACGCTCTCTTCGCCGCGCAGGCCGCCCGTACCCCGGAGGCCGTCGCCCTCGTCCGTGAGGACCGCCGTCTCACCTACCGGGAGCTGGACGGCGCGGCCAACGCCCTCGCGCACCGGCTCGTCGCCGAGGGCGTACGGCCGGGCGACGCGGTGGGCCTCCTCTTCGACCGCTCGTTCGCCTACGTCATCACGGTCCTCGCCGTGCTGAAGAGCGGCGGCGTGTACGTCCCTCTCGACCCCCGTCAGCCCGAGGAGCGGCTCGCCTGGATCCTCGGCAACACCGGGGCCACCCTCCTGGTCACTGACCGCCCGGCCGGGGACACCGGTTTCGCGGGGGAGCTGCCCGCCCTGCGGCTCGACGACGCGAGCGCCACGGCCGACACGGCTGCCACCGCACCCGATGTCACGGTCCACCCCGACCAGCCGCTGTACATCATGTTCACCTCCGGCTCCAGCGGCACCCCCAAGGGCGTCGTGAACACCCACCGCAACGTGGTCGAACTGGCCCTGGACCCGGGCTTCGGCGCCGCGGCCCACGAGCGGGTGCTCGCCTACTCGCCGCTGCCCTTCGACTCCTCGACCTACGAGCTGTGGGTGCCGCTGCTGCGTGGCGGACTGGCGGTCGTGCTGTCCGCACCGAAGATCGACATCGGCGAGCTGGCCGACGCCATCACCCGCTACCGGGTGACCGCCGCCTACTTCACGACCGCCCTCTTCGACGCCATGGCCAGCGAGGCGATCGACGGCCTCAAGCAGCTGCGCGAGATCTGGACCGGCGGCGACGTCCTGTCCGCCACCGCCCTCCAACGGGCTCTCGACCACTGCCCGGACACCACGTTCGTGCACGTCTACGGTCCCACGGAGGCGACCGTCTTCTGCAGCTACCAGGCCTTCACCCCCGAGGTGCGCACCCTCGACCGGCTGCACCTCGGCATCCCGATGGCGAACACCGCCATGTACGTCCTGGACGCCGAGCTGCGCCACACCGCCCCGGGCGAGACCGGCGAACTCTATGTCGCGGGGCCGCACCTGGCCCAGGGTTACGGCCGGCTGCCGGCCCTGACCGCCGAGCGTTTCACCGCCGACCCGTACGGACCCGCCGGCAGCCGCATGTACCGCACCGGCGACCTGGCCGCCTGGAACGAGCATGGTGAAGTCGTGTTCCTGGGCCGCGCGGACCAGCAGGTCAAGCTGCGCGGCAACCGCATCGAGCTCGGCGAGATCGAGACCGTGCTGGTCCGCCACCCCTCCGTCGCCCAGGCCGCGGTCATCGTCCGCGAGGACCGGCCCGGCGACAAGCGCCTGGTGGCCTACGCCGTACCCGTCGAGGAAGGCGTCCTGGACGGAGCCGAACTCCTCCGGTATGCGGGCGAGCAGCTCGTCGAGTACATGGTGCCCTCGGCGGTCGTCCCGATGGGGACCCTGCCGCTGACTCCGAACGGCAAGCTGGACCGGCGCGCACTGCCCGCTCCCCGGGCCGGCGCGGCACCGGGTGGCCGGGCTCCGCGCAACCCCGTCGAGGAAGTCCTCTGCGGCCTGTTCGCCCACTCCCTCGGCCTGCCGTCGATCGGCATCGACGACGACTTCTTCACCCTCGGAGGCCACTCGCTGCTGGCGACCCGGCTGGTCAGCCGGGTGCGCACCGTCCTCGATGTCCAGCTGACGCTGCGGCAGTTCTTCGAGTACCCGACCGTGGCGCTGCTCGCCGAGTACGTCGCCACCGGCGGCGGCGAGTCCGCCCGCCCTGCCCTGACCGCCCAGGAACGGCCGGAACCGCTGCCGCTCTCGGCGGCCCAGCAACGGCTCTGGTTCCTCGATCAGCTGGAGGGCCCGTCGGCGACGTACAACATCCCGCTCGCCGTCCGGGTGAGAGGTGACCTCGATGTCGCGGCCCTGGAGTCCGCGTTCACCGATGTCGCGGGACGGCACGAGAGCCTGCGCACCGTGTTCCGCCAGGCCGAGGGCCGGACCTACCAGCGGATCCTGCCCGCCGACAGTGTCCGGGTGGAGCTGCCGGTCACCCCGGCGACCGAGGACGGCGTCGCCGCACTGCTCACTGCCGAGTCCGAGCGCATCTTCGACCTCTCGGGCGATCTGCCGTTCCGTGCCCGGCTGTTCAGCCTCGGCGAGCACGACCACGTACTCCTGGTGGTCATGCACCACATCGTCTCCGACGGCTGGTCCTACCAGCCGCTCATGCGCGACCTGAGCACCGCGTACGCCACCCGCTCGCGTGGCGAGCGCCCCGCCTGGGAGCCGCTGCCCGCCCAGTACGCGGACTACGCACTGTGGCACCGGAGCGTGCTCGGCGACCCCGCGGACCAGGAGAGCGTCGCCGCCCGTCAACTGGACTACTGGCGAGGTGCATTGGCCGACCTGCCGGAGGAGGTCACCCTGCCCGCCGTCCGGCAGCGGCCGGCCGTCGCCTCCTACCGCGGCGCCACCCACACCGTGCACCTCTCCCCGGACGTCCACTCCGCGCTCGCGGAGCTGGCACGCGAGTCGGGCGCATCGGTGTTCATGGTGGCCCAGGCGGCGGTGTCGACCCTGCTGTCCCGTTCGGGCGCCGGGCACGACATCCCGCTCGGCTCGCCGATCGCCGGCCGTACGGACCAGGCGCTCGACGACCTCGTCGGCTTCTTCGTCAACACCCTTGTCCTGCGCACGGACACCAGCGGCGATCCGAGCTTCCGTGAGCTGCTGACCCGGGTCCGGGAGACCGACCTCGCCGCCTGGAGCCACCAGGACCTGCCGTTCGACCGGCTGGTCGAAGCCCTCAACCCGGACCGGTCCGCAGCCCGGCACCCGCTGTTCCAGGTGATGCTCACACTGACGGACGCGGCCACGCCGACGCTCGTCGCCGAGGACCTGGACACCGAATCGGATTTCACCTGGCTGAGGTTCGCCAAGTTCGATCTGACGTTCTCGTTCGCCGAGCATCGTTCGGTGGATGGTCGGCCGGGTGGTCTGGACATCACGATCGAGTACGCGACGGATCTGTATGACGCGGGTTCGGTGGAGTT
>NZ_JBHVWT010000040.1:0-51423 GCF_042882135.1 Streptomyces sp. NPDC058240 | reverse complement strand
CACTGGACCACCGGGCCACTCGACCGCGCCCGCCACAGCAGGCTCGAACGACTCAACTACCAACTCTCCGCCTGAACGAATTGGGCAGCAGGGTCTACGAGTGGGCCAAAGCCCCGGCGACCGGGTTCCGGCACCAGCTCTCCTACCTGCACTACGACCCGTCGACCGGCGCCTTCGCGGACAGCGCGGGCGCGGCCGTGACCACCCCGGTGGCACCTGGCACGTCCGACGTGATCCAGGAGCTCACCACGGGTGAGGAGTGGAGCATCGACAACGCCTACACGGGTCCGGCGGTGCAGAGCGCCAAGCTCACCCTCGACGGCTCCACCCCGAAGGTCGCCTACCGCTACCGCTCGGCCGACAGCGGCGGCAACTTCCGCGTCTACTACGCGTATCCGAGCGGCGGCGGCTGGGCCCGCCAGACCGTGTACGCCGGCGGCCAGACCGCTGCGGCCCTCGGCATCACCTGGGACGAGACGGACGCCCAGCGGGTCTACTACGTGACCGGCTCCGGCACCGACCGCGTCTTCGTCGCGACCGAGTCGGGCAGCACGTGGACCTCGCAGTCCGCCGCGCCGGGCGTGAGCGCGGACCGGCTCGCGGTGCGACGGGACTCGGACGGGAACGATGTTCTGTACCTCCCGGACACCGCGCACGACTCGCTCTACTACGGATGGCGTTGAGGCCCTGCGCCGTCGGCACTCCCGCAGCGGGGTGACGGGGCGCATTCGGTGTCGGTGACCGGTGGCGCAGGGCCCGGGTCCGACGTTCTCGGAACGTGACAGAGCGCGCAGGCCGGTCGCCGGGGCACCGACCCGCCGTGACGCCGGCGAAGGAGGAGACGCCGTCGGCGGGCCTCGGACCTCGGACCGCGTCCTGCTGACGAGGTGCATGGCACCCGGTCTGACGAGGTGCACGGCACCCGGTGCAGCCCTTCACACATCCGCGCCACACGTGTCGTCACCGCCTTGTTGCTCCACGTGCTCGAAAGCAGAGAGCCGCAGGACAACGGTGCCCGCCCCGGACGCTGCACTCCTTCGCAGCCCCTGAGCTGGGGTGTTGTGACGGCCACTAGAACTCAAGTATCCGGCGGGGCTTCGTCGTCTCACACTGGGTCGTGCTCTCCCTCGCCGCCGGCGTGAAGATGAGCGAGGACGAACCGGCATTCGACCGGATGCTCGGTGTGTCCGGCGCACCGAGCCGGGCAGGTGAGGGGGACCGGGCCGGGCAGGTGAGGGGGACCGGGCCGTGGTCCAGGAGCGGCATCGTGACGGCGCACGGCGCGCTCGTCGGCCTGCCTGCCTCCTCTTCCGCAGCACCCGGTGGCAGTACCCGGAGGAGGGGTGCTGCGCAGGACGGGCCCACGGGTGGTCCGCAGGCCGACCAGAGTCGTCGCCCTGCCGGATCCGCTCCACCCGGGCGTGCACGACGCGGTCGGGATGCGGACGGACATCTCCTCAGGGCCGGCGAGTGCATCTGACCGGCGAGTGCATCGAGGACAGCCGCGAGGAGGCCGCCCGGCTCGGTGCTCAGGCCACGGCCTTGCACGGGTTCGGCTTCCTTGATCGGAAGGGCTTCGTCTCAAGGCCCCGGCGGTGCTGGAATCACCGGCCGGGGCCGTTTCGTCTCGCGCGCGTCTCACACGCCGTACGTGAAACGGTGGTCCAGGTGCCGCTGACCTGGACCTTATGGACTCTGTGGGCGCTCACGAACCACTGAAAACGACAGGTAAACTCTGGACACGTGACTGCTGTGTCTGCGAAGCCTCGCATCCCCAATGTCCTGGCCGGCCGCTACGCCTCCACGGAGCTGGCCGTCCTCTGGTCCCCCGAGCAGAAGGTGAAGCTGGAACGCCGGCTGTGGCTGGCGGTGCTGCGCGCTCAGAAGGACCTCGGGATCGAGGTGCCGGACGCAGCGCTCGCCGACTACGAACGTGTCATCGACCAGGTCGACCTGGCCTCGATCGCCGAGCGCGAGAAGGTCACCCGGCATGACGTCAAGGCCCGGATCGAGGAGTTCAACGCCCTCGCCGGTCACGAGCAGGTCCACAAGGGGATGACATCCCGGGACCTCACGGAGAACGTCGAGCAGCTTCAGATCCGGCTCTCCCTGGAGCTGATGCGCGACCGCACGGTGGCGGTCCTGGCCAGGCTCGGCAAACTGGCGGGCGAGTACCGCGAGCTGGTCATGGCCGGTCGCTCCCACAACGTCGCCGCGCAGGCGACCACGCTCGGCAAGCGTTTCGCGACCGCGGCCGACGAGCTCCTGGTGGCGTACGGCCGGCTCGAGGATCTGCTGGACCGCTACCCGCTGCGCGGCATCAAGGGCCCCGTGGGCACCGCGCAGGACATGCTCGACCTGCTGGGGGGCGACGCCGGGAAGCTCGCCGACCTCGAACAGCGCATCGCCGCGCACCTCGGTTTCGCGCAGGCCTTCACCTCGGTCGGCCAGGTCTACCCCCGCTCGCTCGACTACGACGTGGTGACCGCGCTGGTCCAGCTGGCCGCGGCGCCCTCGTCGGTTGCCAAGACGATCCGTCTGATGGCCGGGCACGAGCTGGTGACCGAGGGCTTCAAGCCAGGTCAGGTCGGCTCGTCCGCGATGCCGCACAAGATGAACACCCGGTCCTGCGAGCGCGTCAACGGCCTCATGGTGATCCTGCGCGGCTACGCGTCGATGACCGGCGAGCTGGCGGGCGATCAGTGGAACGAGGGCGACGTGTCCTGCTCCGTGGTCCGCCGGGTGGCGCTCCCGGACGCCTTCTTCGCATTCGACGGTCTGCTGGAGACCTTCCTGACGGTGCTCGACGAGTTCGGGGCGTTCCCGGCCGTCGTCGCCCGTGAGCTGGACCGCTACCTCCCGTTCCTCGCCACGACCAAGGTCCTGATGGGCGCGGTGCGCGCGGGTGTCGGCCGTGAGGTCGCGCACGAGGCGATCAAGGAGAACGCGGTCGCCTCGGCCCTGGCCATGCGCGAGCAGGGCGCCGAGCGCAATGAGCTGCTCGACAAACTGGCCGCCGACGATCGCATCCCGCTGGACCGTGCGCAGCTCGACGCGCTGATGGCCGACAAGCTCTCCTTCACCGGAGCGGCGGGCGACCAGGTCACCGCGCTGATCTCCCGCATCGAGGAGATCGCCAAGCAGCACCCCGAGGCCGCCGCATACACGCCGGGCTCCATCCTCTGACGGCCTCGACCACAGCCGGATGACGCCCGAAGAGCTCCAGGCCGCCCGCGACCGCACCGTTCCCGATGTGGTCGCGGGCGGCCTGCGTGTGCTGTTCTGCGGGATCAACCCGAGCCTGATGACAGGGGCGACGGGCCACCACTTCGCCCACCCCGGCAACCGGTTCTGGCCGGTACTCCATCGGTCCGGCTTCACGCCTCGGCAGTTGAAGCCGGCCGAACAGACCCAATTGCTGCGGTACGGCCTGGGCATCACCAATGTGGTCGCCCGTGCCACCGCTCGGGCGGACGAGCTGTCTGCCGAGGAGTTCCGCGAGGGCGGCCAGATCCTGGCAGCCAAGGTCGAAGAGCTGCGACCGCAGTGGCTGGCGGTCGTAGGGGTCACGGCGTACCGGACGGCCTTCGGCAGGCGAACCGCCCGGATCGGTCCGCAGGACCACACGATCGGCGGCGCCCGTGTCTGGGCCCTGCCCAACCCCAGCGGCCTGAACGCCCACTGGACCGCTCAGACGATGGCGGAGGAGTACGGACGTCTCCTTGCCGCCGTCGACCGCGACACCGCCATCACCACCGAGGAACCCTGACGCCCCCGGCGCCCTCGCCAAGGCTCGGCGCTCATGACCGCGTAGTGGCGGCCATGGCCCGTCCTCGGCCCCATGGCCGCGTACCGGTCGTCATCGTCCATGCCCGACATCACTGCCCCGGCCACCCCGAGCCGAGAAGCCGGGTGCGTGCCGCCCTCGCCCGTGTCCCCGGCGACAGTCCCAGGCCCACCGTGCAGGGAGGTGTCGGGCCCATCGACGTGGACAGCCACCTGCACCCCCGTGACAGACGGCAAGCCGACGGGCCCTTCGCGCAGCGAACGGTGTCCGGGCCCCTCGCCAGGACCACAACCGGGCTCCAGGACGGCGGGCAGTGGCGAGGCCCGTCATACGAGGTGCTCCCCGACCGGGCCATCGCAGCAAACGGTCTCGTGCCCATCCGGCCGACAGCAGCCTGCTCATGTCAGGGCGGATCGATCTCGGTCACCACCACGTTCAACCCCTCCTCCTCCAGGTAGAGCCCGATGGCGATCCAACGGTCCTCGATCCTCCACAGCTGGAGGTACTCGCAGCCCGCAACCGTCTCGGCCCACGCCTCCGGTATCTCCTCGCCGGCGGTCATCCGCTCCTGTGCACTCCACAGGCTGATCATCTGCGGCTCTCCCCAGCGACCGGTGAGCAGCGTCAGCAACGCGTCATGCTCTGCGAGGCACTGGGCCCGGTGCTCCAGTCGCCGCACTTCGTCGTCGTCCCAGTGATCGACATCCGCATGCAGGGACGCCGAGTGATACCCGGGCCCGCTGACTCCCGAGCCAGACCGGATGCGCTCCGTGGGAAAGTCCAAGGTGCGCATCGCGTCGATGAGGCGGAGGTGATGTGCGGTGGTCATGCCGCCAGTAAACCGCCCAGCACTGACAAGCCGCTCCTTGCCATGCATTTTGAGATGCTTTCAGCCGTCCTGCTCCGTATTGAAATCGCATCGACGGGCTACGCGTCCCTGCGCCGGAGCGTCCACCAGCCGGCCAGCAGCGAGGCCGCCGCCCAAGCCGCTGTCACCCCTAGTCCGCCCCACGGTCCGAGGCTTCCTCCGGGGTTCTGGTGGAGCACCAACTGTCCGGCCCGGTCCGGCAGATACTGCGCGGCCCCGCCCGCGACGCTACCGACCACGAAAGCGACTATGAGCACGAACGGGATGAGCAGGCTGAGCACGGCCACGGCGCTGCGCAGCACCACTGTCAATCCGGCCGCGAACAGGGCCATCAGCGCCAGATAGATCCCGCCTCCGAAGGCTGCCCGCAGAGCGCCCGGCTCCCCCAGATCGATCGCATACTTTCCCATGAACAGTTGTCCCACGAGGAAGGCGCTGAAGCTGGTGACGAGGCCGACGGCAAGTGCCGACGCCCCGACGACGGCGATCTTGGCAGCGTAGAAGAGGTTGCGGCGTGGCACAGCGGCGAGCGATATCCGCAGAGCTCCGTTGAGGTACTCGGAGGAGAGCGCGGTCGCCCCGAAGCTGATGGCCGCGATCTGGCCGAAGTTCAGTGCGTAGAAGGCATCGAAGACCGGCTCGGCATCGGCACTGTCCGCCTCGGACTGACCGATGGTGGAGAAGGCGAGCAAGGTGATGGCAAGTGTCACGAGGAGAACGGCTATCAAGGATCCCACGACGGACCGCACCGATCTCATCTTGATCCACTCGGAACGCAGCACTGCGGTGGTCGACATGGTCAGGCCTCCTGACGGTTGGCGGATGAGGTCGATACCGATGCGAATTCCGTGGCGTCGGCGGTGAGGTCGAGGTAGGCCTGTTCCAACGTGGCCTGCTCGTCGGTGAGTTCGAGGACGGGAATGCCTTCGGTGGCGGCTATCACGCCGATCTCCCCGGCCTTCGCGCCCTCGATGGTCCAACAGCCGTCGTCATCCTGCGCAGGGTCGTATCCCTTGCGGATCAGGACATCGCGCAGTCGCGTGGACTCGGTCGTGCGCACCCTTGCGCGGGGCCTGCTGCGGGAATCCAGGAATTCCTGCATCGGCAGGTCGGCGAGGAGCCGGCCCCGGCCGAGAATCACGAGGTGGTCGGCGAACGACGAGGTCTCGTTCATCAGGTGGCTGGAGACCAGGACCGTGCGTCCCTCGCGGGCAAGCCGTTTCATCAGCTCCCGGATCCAGATGATGCCTTCCGGATCGAGGCCGTTCGACGGCTCGTCCAGCATCACGACCTCCGGGTCGCCCAGCAGCGCGGCCGCTATGCCCAGTCGCTGCCGCATACCGAGTGAGAAGGTCTTGATCCGGGCTCCGCCGACCTCGCCGAGGCCGGCCTCCTCCAGGACCTCCTCGACTCTGCTCGCACCGAGGCCGTTGCTGACCGCCAGGGCGAGCAGGTGGTTCCGTGCGGTGCGCGAGCCATGGGCGGCCTGGGCGTCCAGCAAGGCGCCCACCCGGCGCAGCGGATCGTCGAGTGCGGCGTAGAGCTGCCCGCCGATCCTGGCCCTGCCGCCGGTGGGCCGGTCGAGGCCGAGGACGAGTCGCATGGTGGTGGACTTGCCTGCGCCGTTGGGGCCCAGAAATCCGGTGACGCGCCCGGGTCGCACACTGAACGTGAGGTTGTCCACCGCGCGGGTCGTACCGAATTCCTTGGTGAGTTCATGGACGTCGATGCTGGTCATGTCCCAAGCCTCGCGGCCGCGCCCAGCGCCCCGCCTCCCCCACGGGTGGGGATCATCTCCCTCCCTCGGGGGAGCCGCCGCACCCGTGCGGACTGACACGATGGCCGCATGTTCCGCCTCCTGCGCCCGCTCACCGCATCTGTCACCTACACCCGGTGGCTGCATCTCCTCATCCCGGGTGCGGGCTACAGCGTGTGGTTGTTCATCGCGCCGGGTTCCCCGTGGGTGCCCATGGCGATCGCCGTACCGGTCGGCTTGGTGCCCGGTATGCGGCTCGCCGAGGGAGTGCAGGCACAGCTTCTGCTCACGCCGGAGGAGCGAGGCAGAGCTGATGCCGCAATCTCCGCGACCACGGCGGCCACCTGGGCCGATCGCTGGAGAACCCTGCTGTGGCTGGAGATACGAATGGTGCTCGCCCTTCCCGTGGGGTACGCCACGGTGTGGTTGTCGGCAACCGCGGTGGACCTCGTTCTCACCGCTTCCGGCAGGGGCCCGAGCAACGAATGGCTGGTCCGCGGAGTGGAGCCGCACTGGTGGTATGCCCTGCTCTCCCCTCTGCCCCTCCTGCTGCTGCTCCCCATCGTCGTGATGAGCGGCCACTTGATCACCGCGTGCGCCCAACGGCTTCTCGGTCCCTCGCCGGTGCAGCGGTTGACCGCTCTGGAGGAGCGAACCGAGCAGTTGCTGGAGCGCAACCGCATCGCACGTGAGCTGCATGACTCGATCGGGCACGCGTTGACGGTCGCGGTCGTCCAGGCCGGCGCGGCCCGGACGGCGCGCGACCCGGAGTTCACCGAACGGGCCCTGGCCGCGATCGAGGAGACGGGCCGGGAGGCGCTCGACGATCTGGAGCGGGTTCTGCGGGTGCTGCGCGAATCGGGAACGCCGGTGGGGCAGCGGCCGACGCTCGTGGAAGCGGACCGGCTCCTGGACTCCGCGCGCGGTTCGGGGGCGAAGATCGACGCGGACGTATCAGGTCCGCTGGAGCAGGTTCCGGGCGCGGTCTCCCGCGAGGGGTATCGCATCCTTCAGGAATCCCTCACCAATGTGCTGCGTCATTCGGGTACGGTCCCTGTCCGGGTGCGCATCACCGTCGACAACGGCCGGCTGGAGCTGGAGGTCACCAATCCGCTCACTCACTCGACAGCTGATTCGACAGCCGCGCCGGGCGGCGGGAGCGGGCTGCGGGGCATCCGGGAGCGGGCCGCACTGCTGGGTGGAATGGCCAGGACGGGTCCGCACGAGGGGGAATGGCGGGTGCACGCGAGCCTTCCGTTGAACGGTTTGAGGTCTGCCCTGTAGTCCCCGGGGGAATCGGCGCGGCGTCGGATGCGGTGCGTCGCAAGGCACTTGGCCATCGGTGTATCGGATACATGCGGACGTTCCGGCAACACGGCGAGGTGCCGTAACTGTCGTCGTACGCCGCCAGGGATTACTGGACAGCCCTTAGGCTGGCCCAATGCCGGTTAGCGTACTTCTGGTCGACGACGAACCCCTCGTCCGCGCGGGGTTGCGCGCGGTCCTCGAGGCTCAGCCCGATATCGAGGTGGTGGGCGAGGCGGGCGACGGCGCCGCCGTGATCCCGCTGCTGCATCAGCTGCGCCCCGACGTGGTGGCCATGGATGTCAGGATGCCGTTGATGGACGGCATCGAGGCCACGCGGGTGGTGCTGCGCACGGTGCCGGATCCGCCGAAGATCCTGGTGGTGACCACGTTCGAGAACGACGAATACGTCTACGAGGCGCTGCGTGCCGGGGCGGACGGTTTTCTCCTCAAACGTGCCCGGCCCGCCGAGATCGTGCATGCGGTGCGCCTGGTCGCCGAGGGTGAGTCGCTGCTCTTCCCGGCGGCGGTCCGGCAACTCGCCGCCGAGTACGGCACGAGCAAGGCGCGCGCGGCCTTGGACCGGGCAGCACTGACCGAGCGGGAGTCCGCGGTCCTCCGGCTGATGGCTCGTGGCCTGTCGAACGCGGAGATCGCCGCCAAGCTCGTGGTCGGCGTCGAGACGGTGAAGACCCATGTCAGTGCCGTGCTCGCCAAGTTGGGTGCGAGGGACCGTACGCAGGCGGTGATCGCGGCATACGAATCCGGGTTCGTCGCTCCGAGCTGATATCCCTGCCCGGAGGGAACCCACTGCGGCCCATGGTCGCCCCGCACCTGGGCAACGAGTACCATCCGCCTGACATGCGCTCGAGCTGGGAGGACACACCGTGGGCCGGCTGACCGGTGGGGATCCGTCGCTGTTGCGACGTATCAATTCCGCGGTGGTGCTGCACGCTCTGCGTGGCGCCGACTCCCCCACTCTGACGGACCTGACCCGGATCACCGGACTATCCCGTCCGACGGTCGAGGGTGTGGTGGAGGGGCTCTTCGAGGCCGGACTCGTCGTCGAGTCGGTGCCCGACGGGGGTGAGGCCCGACGCCAGGGGCGGCCGGCCCGCCGGTTCCGGTTCCGTGCCGAGGCCGGGCATCTGCTCGGCATCGAGATCGGCCCGCATCGCGTCTCCGCACTGCTGTCGGGGCTGGACGGCCGGATCATCGGAGCCGGCGCCCGCGAGGTGTTGGAGACCGCCTGCGCCGACGACCGGCTCGACAAGGTCAGGGCCGTGGTGGCCGACCTCCTGCGGCGTACGGGTGTGGCCAGAAGCAGTCTGCGCGCGGTAGGGGTCGGCAGTCCGGGCATCGTGGAGGCGGACGGGACGGTACGGCTGGGGACCGCCCTGCCGGGCTGGACGGGTCTCGCGCTGGGTGAGCGGCTGAGGCGCTCCTTCCGCTGCCCCGTCCTGGTGGAGAACGACGCCAATGCCGCGGCGGTCGCGGAGCACTGGAAGGGCGCGGCCACCGAGTCCGACGACATCGTGTTCGTTCTGGCGGGGCTGAGTCCGGGCGCCGGTTCGCTGATCGGCGGGCGGCTGCACCGTGGTTTCGGCGGTGCGGCGGGTGAGATCGGCGCGCTGCATCTGCTCGGCCGCGAAGTGACTCCGGAGCGGCTTCTGTCCACGACGGACACTCCGCTGGATCCGTTGGACGAGCCCGCGGTCGCCGATGTGTTCGCGGAGGCCCGGCACGGCGATGTCCGGGCGCAGGCGGCGGTCGAGCGGTTCATTCAGCGCCTGGTGCACGATGTGGCGGCGCTGGTGCTGGCGCTGGACCCCGAGCTCGTGGTGGTGGGCGGCTGGGCCACCGGGCTGGACGATGTGCTGGATCCCCTCCGCAGCGAGCTGGCCCGCTACTGCCTCCGGCCGCCACGGGTCACGCTGTCGCTGCTCGGTGAGGCGGCGGTGGCTACCGGTGCCCTGCGGCTGGCTCTCGACCACGTCGAGGAACAGCTCTTCGCGGTGGAGGGAACGGTGACGGCCCGCCACTGAGAGCGACGGGCCGTGCGTACCGACAGAGAATCGGCGGAGAACCGGCCCGGAGCCGGCCGTACTCAGGAGGCCTGGCGCTCCTGGTCGTGGTGGCTGATCTCCAGGTCGCCCGAGTCACCGAAGGTGAGCCGGCAGGTGTCGGCGCGGTACGTGGCGACGGAGAGCGCAGCGGTACCGCCCGCCACGAGGTAGCGGGTGGTGACGACGAGAACGGGAGCGCCGGGAAGCCGGTCGAGCTCCTTGGCGTCGTCCACCCGTGCCGAGCCGAGCTCCACCGACCGGTCCTGGCCGTCGAGGCCGAGGCGGTGCAGCTCGCGCAGGAGCCCGCGGGCCCGCGCGGGCCCGGACGGGGCGTCGATCGCGGAGAGTTCGGGCACGGACGAGGACGGGACGTACAGGAGTTCCGCCGCGACCGTCTGCCCGTGGGAGACCCGGATACGGCGCACTATGTGCACCGGCTCGTCGGCTTCCACATCGAGCACGGCCGTCACCGAGGACGGCGCGACCGCCGCCGTGCAGTCCACCGGCTGCCATGCCTCCGCCGCACCGCCGCCGGACCAGTCCCGCCGTGCCGTCGAGACCGCGACCCCGACGCGCGGCGGGGCGACGGTGGTCCCGACGCCGCGGCGACGCTGCAGCCTTCCTTCGAGTTCGAGCTGTTCCAGAGCCTGCCGGAGCGTGGCTCGGGCGACTCCGAAGCGGGCGGCGAGCTCGCGCTCATTGGGCAGGATCTCCCCCACCGCAAAATCCGAGTCGAGTGCCTCACTGAGCACGGTCTTGAGGTGCCAGTACTTCGGCTCCTGCACCGATTCCAGCTGCGTGGTCCCCACCCTGTCCTCCGCAATCACCCAGCGGCTATTCCGCGACGTTATTTATTAAAGGTTCCTGTCTTAACGTTGAGACCATAGGACGGTACACACCCTTGGTCAAGACCAATCCTCGGTCGGTCACGCAGCGAAACGGGACTTTGCCGCAGAGCGTTCACAGGACGTTCGTGGTGCTGTGAGGCGAGCGCAGCACAAAGCCCCACGACCACTGGAACCCAAGGGCAGGACGCGGAGCTTCGAACAGCGGACGGCAGCGGGGTCCCCCGGCAACCGGAGTCACCGCCGCCAGCCGAGAGCGTGGTCGGTGACCCGGCGGCCGCTACGCCTCCGGGAGGTCGGCGAAACGGATGAGCTTGTCAGGGTTCCGCACGATATAGACGCACTGGATGAGCCCGTCCTTGACGTCCACCTGAACGACCGAGTCGACCTTTCCACCCAGGAACAACAGCAGGCCCGGCCCGCCATTGAGTTCCAGGAGGCGGAAGCCGAGCTCCTCGACCTGGGCGTGGGCGACGGCGAAGAGGAAGCGGCCGACCTTGTCGGCGCTCTCGATGATCCGCAGCGGCGCCTTGGACTTTCCGCCGCTGTCCCCGACGAGCCGCGCGTCGGGCGCGAGCAGGGCCAGCAGCTCCTCGATGTCGCCGCCCGCCGCCGCGGCGAGGAACCGCTCGGTGAGGTCACGGCGGTGGGCCGGGTCGACGTCGTAGCGCGGTTTGCGCTCCTCCACGTGGTGCCGTGCACGTCCTGCCAGCTGGCGCACCGCGGCCTCGGTCCGGTCCAGAGCGACGGCGATCTCCGCGTACGGAAAGCCGAACGCCTCGCGCAGCACGAAGACGGCCCGCTCCAGCGGTGACAGGGACTCCAGGACGACGAGCACGGCGACGGATACGGAGTCGGCCAGGACAGCCTGTCCCTCGGTGTCGGGCACAGCCGGTCCGAAATCGGTGACGACCGGCTCCGGCAGCCACGGCCCGACGTACGCCTCACGCCGCGACTGCACCTGCCGCAGCCGGTCGACGGCGAGGCGGGTGATGATCCTCACGAGAAAGGCGCGCGGCTCCCGTACGTCCTCACGGGACGCGGAGGACCAGCGAAGCCAAGCCTCCTGCACCACGTCCTCGGCATCGGCGACCCGGCCCAGCATGCGGTAGGCAACGCCGGTGAGCACGGGACGGTGCTTCTCGAAGACATCGGTCGTGGTGTCGGCTGTCACCCCTCCATCCCAGCCGACCCGTCGCACCCTGTCCAGCGCGAATCGCATCCCCCTCTTGAACTGCGGGCTACTGAACGGTAATTGTTATTGACGAGACGTCTAAGTCGCCTTCAGGCATGGCCCCTTCATGCCGGATCACCCCGGGAGCACCAGCATGGCCACCACGGTCTCGTTCAGCGTCGACTCGCCCCGAGGGCCTCGGACCGTTTCCGTGGCGTATGAGCGGACCGGCGCCGGCGAGCCTCTGCTCCTGCTTCACGGCATCGGCCACCACCGTCAGGCCTGGGACCCGGTGTTGTCCGTGCTCGCCGTGGAGCGGGATGTGACAGCCGTCGATCTCCCCGGCTTCGGCGCCTCGCCGGAACTGCCCGACGGACTGCCGTACGACCTGCCGACCGTGGTCACGGTCCTCGGAGCGTTCTGCGAGGAGCTCGGTCTGGACCGGCCGCATGTGGCGGGCAATTCGCTCGGCGGTCTGCTGGCGCTGGAGCTCGGCAGGGAGAAGCTCGTGCGGTCGGTGACAGCGCTCTCGCCCGCCGGTTTCTGGACCGGGAGCGAGCGACGCTACGCGTTCGGGACGCTGCGGGCGATGCGGCAGGCCGCGTTGTCGATGCCGGTCCCGCTGATCGAGCGGCTCTCGCACAGCGCGGCCGGGCGCACGGCACTGACCAGCACCATCTACGCCCGGCCCGGCCGACGTTCAGCCGATGCCGTCGTCGCGGAGACCATCGCCCTGCGCGAGGCGACCGGATTCCACCAGACGCTCGCCACCGGGCGCGGCGTCACGTTCACCGACGATGTGCCGGGGCTGCCGGTGACCGTCGCCTGGGGCAGCCGGGACCGGATCCTGCTGCGCCGGCAGGGAATCAGGGCCAAGCACACCATCCCCGACGCCCGGCTGGTCCGGCTGCCGGGCTGCGGTCATGTGCCGATGAACGACGATCCGGCGCTCGTGGCGCGCGTCATCCTGGACACCAGTCGCTGACACCGCGCCGGTCGCCGAATCCGTACCCCGGGCCGCTCCGCTCCGGGACAGGACTCCCGATCCGAGGGCGACACCCAGCCCGACCAGAAGACTGCCGCCCGCCTGTGCGGTGCCGTACGAACCGGTACCGACGAGCGGTGCGGTGAGCGCGGCGGAGACCGGGATCAGGCCGGAGAACAGCGTGGCGCGCTCCGCGCCGATGCGCTGCATGCCCATGTACCAGCAGACGAAACCGATGACGGTGACCACGGCCGCCTGCCACAGCAGCGCCGTCGCCTCCGCCGGAGTGGGCATCCGCAGAACATCGCTGCCGTCCAGGACCACGCCGAGCCACGCCGACTCGACGGCGGCGATCCCGCAGACCGTGGCGGACAGCAGCTTCGGTCCGAGGGGTCGCAGGACCGGTACGGCGAGGACGGCGAAGCCGACCTCGCCTGCCAGAGCACCGACCGAACAGAGGATGCCCGCCAGGTCCGTGCGACCCCAGCCCTGGACGGTGAAGGCCCCGGCGGCGACGAGCGCGGACGCGTACAGGACCGTGCGTGTCGGCCGGCGGCCGTCCACGAGTGGTACGAGTACGGCGACGAGGATCGGGGCGCAGCCGACGAACACCCCTGGAACGGCAGGTTCCGCGGATCGTTCCGCGCTGAGCACGGCAAGGTTGAAGCCGACCATGCCGATGGCTGCCAGCAGCGCGAGCCGTCCCCACTGGCGCAGGGTGAGGGTGCGCAGCGCGGTGGTCGGCCGGGACTGCCTGTCACGGGCCAGGAGGGGTACGAGCAGAAGCGCCGCGAGGCCGTAGCGCAGCGCCTGGCCGCCCGCGTACGGATATGCGCCCAGGACACTGTTGGCGGTGAAGGAAGCACCCACGAGGATGCAGGCGAAGGCTGCGAGGATCGCCCCGCGCAGAGAGCTGACGTTCATGGAATCGACGCTAGGCAGCCGGGCGGTCCGGTTTAAGGTCCACTTCCATGATGTCTTCGGGGACCAATCCGCGGCCGGACCGTTCGGAGGACGGCGAGTTCGGCTCCGCCGCCTGGGAGTTGCTGCTGCCGGCTGCTGCGGAGCCGGCCCGTCGGCGCGGTCGCGCGCTGCAGTCGGCCCTGCGCGAAGCCGTGCGTTCCGGCCGTCTCGTTCCCGGTACGCGGCTGCCGTCCAGCCGTGCGCTCGCCGCCGATCTGCGGGTGTCTCGGGGGCTGGTCACCGAGGCGTACGAACAGCTCACGGCCGAGGGCTATCTGCGCAGCGGACGTGGTGCGGGTACCTGGGTGAGCGAAGCGGTTCGGGCACCGGTACCGGGGGCGCGTGATCTCGCTCCGCGCGCCGCGGGCGTACGCGTGGACTTCCGGCCCGGCACGCCCGATCTGTCGCTGTTCCCGCGCGGTGCCTGGGCCGCCGCGTACCGCTCGGTGCTCGGCCGGCTGCCGCACGGCACGCTCGGCTATCCCGATCCGCGCGGCCTGCCCGGACTGCGGGACGCCCTGGCCGCCCTGCTGTCCAGGCGCCGAGGGGTGGTCGCCGATCCCGAGCGCCTGGTGGTGTGCTCCGGCGTGGCGCAGGCGACGACTCTGCTGGGGTTCGTGCTGCACGGGCGGGGAATACGGACCGTCGGCGTCGAGGACCCCGGAAGTCCCGAACACTCCGCGCTGTTCGCATCCGCGGGGGTCACCACCATCGGCTTGCCGCTCGACGACGAGGGTCTCGCGATCGAGCCCCTCGTGCGCTCGGGCGTGCGCGCGGTCGTCACCACACCGGCGCACCAGTTCCCCACCGGAATCGCCTACTCCGCCGCCCGTCGCAGCCGGCTTCTGGACTGGGCACGCGCCGTGGACGGGCTGGTCGTGGAGGACGACTACGACGGCGACTTCCGCTACGACCGCGCCCCCGTCGGCGCGTTGCAGGGGCTCGACCCGGAGCATGTCGCGTACACCGGCTCGGTGAGCAAATCGCTGGCACCCGGGCTCCGGCTCGGCTGGCTCCTCGCACCGGCGGCCATGACCGACGAGATCGTCGCCCGCAAGCGCACGATGGATCTGGGCAATCCGGCCGTCGACCAGGCGGTCCTCGCCGACTTCATCACCCGGGGCGGCTACGACCGGCAGCTGCGCCGCTGTCAGCGAGCCTATCGCGAGCGCCGCGACACGCTCACTTCGATGCTGGCGGAACACTTCCCCGGAACCGAGGTGAGCGGGATCGCCGCAGGTCTCCACATCATCGCCGCACTGCCCGAACGGTACGGCCCGGAGCCGTTGTTCATGGCACGCGCGGCCGGGGCCGGAGTCGCTCTGCGGCCGCTCGGTGCCTGCGGCACCGTGCCGTGCGAGGACCGGGCGGTGCGCCTGGTCCTCGGATACGCGCATCTGGCTCCGTCCGAGATCGAGCAGGGCGTACGACTGCTCACGGCGGCTCGGCAGGACACGAACGGACCGGGTACCGGCGAGGGGCGGGGCCGGGTGTTCATCTGAGGTTGGTGTGCGCGCCGCCGACGGGCACAAGGGTGGGTTCGCTCGCCCCCCACCCATTCGTCCCGCTGACCACTGCCCCGGAGGCGCCTCGATGTCGAACCGTCCGCGAATTCCGTCCCCCGCCCGCCGCAGTGTGCTGCGCGGTTCGCTCGCCGTGTCGGCCGCACTCACGCTCCCGGCGGCGGGCGCCGCGGCCCCCGCCTTCGCCCTGTCCGGCCGGCCGCGCGCGGCGTGGGGCGTGCAGGTGGGCGACGTCACCTCGTCCTCGGCGCTGATCTGGGTGCGGTCGGACCGACCGGCCCGGATGATCGTGGAGACATCGGCCACGGAGTCCTTCCGGCGGGCCCGCACATGGCATGGTCCACTCGTCGGTTCCGGCACCGACTTCACCGGGACGACACCGCTGTACGGACTGCCGCCGGGCGAGCAGGTGCACTACCGGGTGACACTCGCCGATCCCCAGGACCCCCGCCGCACCGGGGAGCCGGTGTACGGAACCTTCCGGACGGCGCCCGCCCGGCGCCGGGACGGGGTGCGGTTCCTGTGGTCGGGCGACATCGCAGGGCAGGGCTGGGGTATCAACCCGGACATCGGCGGCTACGTGGTGTACGACGAGATGCGCCGCCTCGATCCGGACTTCTTCCTCTGCAGCGGTGACAACATCTACGCGGACGGGGTGATCGAGCCGAGCGTGACCCTGCCCGACGGGCGGGTCTGGCGCAATGTCACCACCGAGGAGAAGGCGAAGGTCGCCGAGACCCTCGCCGAGTACCGCGGGAACTTCCGTTACAACCTGCTGGATCACAACCTCCGTGAGTTCAACGCCCAGGTCCCTTCGATCGTTCAGTGGGACGACCACGAGGTGCGCAACAACTGGTATCCCGGGCAGATCCTCGACGACGCCCGGTACACCGAGAAGAACGTGGATGTGCTCGCGGCCCGTTCGATGCGGGCGTTCCGCGAGTACTTCCCGGTCTCCACGCTGCATGCCCGGTCCGGGGAGGGTCGGATGCACCGCGTGGTGCGCCACGGTCCCCTGCTCGATGTGTTCGTCCTCGACATGCGGTCCTTCCGCAATGCCAACTCGCCCGGCCGGCAGCCCGACGACACGACGGGCATCCTCGGTGCGGAGCAGCTCAAATGGCTCAAGCACGAGCTGTCCCGGTCCCGCGCGGTGTGGAAGGTGATCGCCGCGGACATGCCGTTGGGACTCGTGGTCACCGATGGTGCGACGGACTTCGAGGCGGTCGCGCAGGGCGATCCCGGAGCCCCGCTCGGCCGTGAGCTGCAGATCGCGGAACTGCTGAGGTACATCAAGCACCGCCGGATCACCGGCACGGTCTGGCTGACGGCGGATGTGCACTACACGTCGGCACAGCACTACGAGCCCGAGCGTGCGGTGTTCAAGGACTTCGCGCCGTTCTGGGAATTCGTGTCGGGGCCGCTGGCCGCAGGTCAGTTCCAGGCGAACGCGCTCGACGCGACGTTCGGTCCGGACCGGGTCTTCGTGCGGGCGCCCGACCGGGCGAACGTGTCGCCGATGGAGTCGCCGCAGTACTTCGGCGAGGTCGACATCGACGGCGACAGCGGTGAGTTGACCGTGCGGCTGCGGGCACAGGGCGGTTCCGTCCTGTTCAGCAAGGTGCTGCAGCCGGGGCGCGTCGGGCAGTGAACCGACGCCCGGCGATCGGCCCCCGGGCGATGGCCGGGGGCCGATTGTCAGTGGTGGGATCTACGGTTTTTCCATGACCCGATCCGTTCAGGCATTGGCCTACTCACGCCCGTCCGCCCTGGATTCCTCACAGGCGGGGCAGCTCCTCGGTCTGGAGACCTCCGGTGGTCTCACCCCGCGGGGCACCGAGCCGCACCCCCGGTTCTTCTCCGGCTTTCTCACCTCGCCGAGGATCGCCGCCCGAGGTCTGCTGGCCGTGGCGGACGTGGCGTCCGCGCGTTACTACCGACCCACCCTGCCCTCGTCCCTCGACCCGGTGGTGACGGGCAACGGCGACCGTTTGCGTTTCGAGTCGTTCTCCGGCTGCTGCGGGGTGTACGCACGTCTCGATGTGCTCCAGGAGGGGCTGGACGGTGCGCGGACGGACCATGGCACCACGAATGTGGATGTCAACAATCCGCTGCGGGAGGCGCTCTCGCGGATAGCGGGCGACGATCCGCTGCACATGCGGGTCGGCCCGGACGAGATGGCCGTCACCACGCTGGACGGTCCGGTCGTGGAGAAGAAGGTTCCCCTGCCCGCCCGTTGGCTGCGCGGCTTCGCGGAGGCGCAGGTGGTGTCCGCGGGTTTCGATCTGCGGGCCGAGCTGTCGGCGGCCGAGGCCGTCCGGTTCCTGCGTTCGCTGCCGCGTTCGACCCAGAAGGCCTCGCGGGGCGCCCAGTGGGTGGTCCCGGCCGGGAAGACGCTCCGTCCGACGACACGTCCGGTGACGGGGGCGGTGTGTCTGCCGGGCCCCGAGCGTCTGGTGGTGCTGCAGCGGGTGCTGCGTCACGCCACCTCGCTGCGGGTGTACGGACCGGTGGCCGACGGGGCGGCGACCGCGAGCGCATGGGAGGTGGTGCTGCCGGGCATGCGCCTCACCCTGACGCTCTCGCCCGATGTCTCGCGCGGCTTCTCCGGCGAGGGCGGCGTGCTCGAAGCGCTGGCCACCGACGATGCCGCGGCCGATGCGGAGCTGGTGTCCGTGCTGCTGGCCTGGGAGCCGCGGATCGATCCCGCCGACCTGGCGGAGCAGTCGGGGCTCCCGGTGGAACGGGTGAGGGCCGCGCTCACCCGGCTGGGGACGGCGGGCCGGGTCGGCTACGACCTCGCCGACGCGTCCTACTTCCACCGCGAGCTGCCGTACGACGCCGACCGGGCCGAACGGCACAATCCGCGTCTGGTGGCGGCCCGGCAGCTGGCCGGCTCGGGTGCGGTCGTGCTCGACGGGGAGACGGCAGCCGTGGCCTCGGGAGACCGCCGCTATCAAGTGAGGGAGAAGGACGGCATGCTGAGCTGCACCTGTCAGTGGTGGGCGGACTACCGCGGGCGTCGGGGCCCGTGCAAGCACGCCCTGGCCGTCCGAATGCTCCGTCGCGGGGCGCCGGTTGCCGGGGGTGCGCGATGAAGGAGCTGCTCACCGCCGTACGCGAGGCACGCAGGCTGGACGTGCCGGCCCTGCTGTCCGGGCTGGACCGGGCGGGACGCAGGTCGGCGCTGGCGGAGCTGAAGGAGCTGCGCAAGGAGGCGCGGAGCTGGCCCTGGGAGAAACAGGACAGGATCCGCAAGGCCCTGCTGGTCGCGGGCGCCGGCTGTCACACGGGAGCGGCGGGCTGCGCCGCCTGGATCGGCAGCCGGGACCTGCAGATCTGGTCACGGCCTCCCTACCCGATGCTCCTGAGCGTCCTCGCGGACCGTGACCCCGAGTGGCTCGGTGACGTCGCGCACCGGCTGGCGGCCCGTCCGGGGACGGCGGAGACCGCCTATGAGCTGATCACCGGGCTGGTGAAGACCTCGCGGTGCCCTGTTCCCACCACCGACGGCTTCGTACGGGGCTGGGCCGAAGCGGTCTCGGCCTCGCAGTGGCAGCAGAAGAGACGACCGCTGGCCGATGTCCTCCGTGCGGACCCTTATGTCACCGTTCTCGTGCCGCGGCTCTTCGAGGTGGCGGAGCTGCCGTCGCAGATGCTCTGGTTCGACGAACCGGACGACCCGAGCCGATGGCATGTGGCGCTCGCCGTCCTCGCGGATGAGGGTCTGCTGGAGCGGGCTTCGCTCGTCGACGGTTGCGTGGCCCGGCTGATCCGCGGTGGAAGGCCCGGCGAACTGCGGTTCTTCCTCGCCGTATTGCGTCAGCTCGCGCTGACCCGCGAGGAGGAGGCGGAGCGGGTGGCGGACTGGGCCGCCATGGCGGCGGACGGGATCTCCACCGTGGCCGGGCACGCCCAGGAGGTGCTCGCCCGGCTGGACGGGCACGGCGAACTGCCCGTGCGGTCCCTGGCGGAGGTCTCGGGTTCCCTGCTGTTCCGCCCGGAGAAGAAGCTCGTCCGTGCCCAACTGGTGCTGATCGGCAAGACGCTGCGCCGCGATCCGTCGGCCGCCGACGAACTGCTGCCCGTCGTCGCCGAGGCATTCGGGCACGCCGACATCGACATCCAGGAGCGGGCACTCAAACTCGTCGCACGGCATCTGCCCACCGTCGACGCGGCGGTGCGAGCGGAAACCGCTCTGTCGGCCTCGCTGCTGGGTCCGGCACTCCGTACGGCGGCGGCCGAGGCGTTCGGCGACCTGATGGACGACAGTACGGCGGCGGAGCCGTACGTGGAGCTCCTGCCGTCCGCCCCCGTCCTGCGGCGTATCGAACCGGCGCCGGCGACGCTGCCCGAGCTCGTCGAGGAGGTGGTGGTCCTGGCGAGATCCGCATCACGGGATGTCACCGCCTTCGAGCGGGCACTGGACGGGCTGGTCCGCCACGCCCACACCGACCGGCCGGCGTTGACCGAGGCGCTGCGGGACGCCTTGGCCGGCAGTTGGTGGCTCGTCGACGAATCGCAGAAGAGGATCGAGCAGCGGCTCCGCTCGGAGGCCGGAATCACCCTGGTCGTGGCCGTGCTTCTCGGACGGGTTCCGATTCAGGCGGTGCATGAGGGGCGTGCGGCCTGGTCCGGCAGCAGTGTCTGTGCCCATGCCGCGCTCAAGGGAGTGTTGAAGGCCCGGCTGTGGGAAGCCGCCGACGCGGTGCTGACCGGCAGCACACCATTCCTGCTGGCCTTCCCGACCTGGCACACCGGCTCGCTCGACCCTGCCGTGCTGATCGAGCGGCTGCGTACGTATCAGCAGCTCGGAGTGCGGCCCGGGGAAGCCGACTTCGCCCAGGCCCTGTTGCGGGTGCGGCGCGACGGTCAGCACGAGGCCGCCGAGGCGGCCGGGGCGGCCGACCGGCTCGGCACTCCGGAAGGTGACCGGCTGGCGGCCTGGCTGCGGGCGGACCGACCGCTCGCGACCGTATACCGCTTCGATCTGGAACGACAGGAGTCCACCGCCCGCGGCTGGGTGGAGCGGCAGCCTGCCGACTGGACCCGGCGCATCCTGATGGCGAGCGATGAACACCCTTTCATTCAGCGGGAGTTCCCGCGCTCCTTCCACTGGCTGGGCAGCGCCCATACCCCGCGTCATCGCACCTGCGACCACGGGAACGACCACCCGGATTCCTGGCTCGCCACCCTGCCCGAGGACAGCGAGACACTGGCCGCGTGGCTGCTGCCGGCCATGGCGACGTGTACCACCGATGAGCTGAAGGATGCGGCGCGGCCGCTCCTCGGCCTGGTCGAACTGGGTGGGTCTGCCGCCGAGGCCATCCATCTGGCCGTGGGGTACGGGCTGGGCGCCCGGTATCCGGAGGACCGGCTGTCGGCGGTGGACGCCTTGCTGATACTCGCGGCCCAGCAACGGCTGGACACGACGTCGCTCGGCGAGCAGTTGGCGATCCTCCTCGATCACAGGCTGGTGAAACCCAACCGCCTCGCGGACTCCGCCCGTACCGCGGCCGCGACGGGCGCATACCGGACGGTGCTGTCCGTGCTGGTCCCCGTTCTGCCCGGACTCCTGGCGAACAAGAAGGGGACGCGGGGGCTGAGCGACCTGCTCTCCGTGGCCGCCGAGTGCGCGGAAAACTGTGGCGCGGTGGGCGGTGGCGAGCCGATACCCGGGCTCGCCGAAACGGCCGCGCGCGGCGGATCGTCGCAGTTGGTACGCCAGGCGGTACGCCTGCAAGCCGCCTGGGAGCGGGGCCTGGGGCAGATGTGAAGGCCCAGGACATCGTGGTGTGACCCGCGGGTTCTGCCGGCTCGCAGCGATCGGGCCGGCGGTGCGGCGGCTCCTGTCCGGCCCGGGACCGGCCGGGAGAGCGGGAGCTGCCGCACCGAGACAGCGGGCACGATCAGGCGGACGCATCAGCCGGACGCAGCGGGCAGACGCATCGGACACACAGACCGGGCAGGCGATCAAGCACACAGATCGGGCGAGCGATCGGGCACACGGGGCGGGCACGCGATCGGGCAGGTCACCAATACGCCGAAAGTGAGGATAACGGACTAGATCCATACTTAACCCATCAGTCACAGAGTGTTCGTGATCAGGCAACAACGCTCGGTCAGAGTGAATCCATGACTGATGTGACATCCGCGAAGACTGCCCGCCGCTCCCACCACTGGCGGCGGGACGTGACCGAGCTGGCCGCGCTGTTCACCGCGGTCGCGGTGGCCGACGCCATCGCGAACCTGATCGGGCACCAGCCGGACGGACCGTACCTACTGATCGCCTCGGCCGTGGCCCTGGCGGTGACGGCCGGGTTCCACACCTGGTGGGCACGGCGGCACAGCCACGCCCCGCCGCCGACCGGCTCCGACCTCCCAGCCGAGGGAGGGGGAGACGGCGTCGGCGCGGCCCCGGCCCACCGCGCCGACGCCGCCACGACCGCGCTGCTGAGCACGCCCACCGCTGCGGGCCCGTCCCCGTCCCCCGAGGGCACGGTGCTGTGGCGGATGCGGACCACGGTGCGGGACGCCCCCGGCAGCCTGGCGGTGCTGTGCGGCGCCCTCGCCCGGCACCGGGTCGATATCCTCACCCTGCAGACGCACCCGCTGGCCCACGGCACGGTCGACGAATTCCTGCTGCGCGCGCCCGCCCCGCTCCCGGCCCAGCAGCTGAGCCGGGCGATCTCCGCCGCCGGGGGCAGTTCGACCTGGATCGAGCGGGCCGACACGCACGATCTGGTCGACGCCCCGACGCGCGTCCTCGGCCTCGCCACCCGCACCGCCCTTGACGCGGCCGAACTCCCCCTCGCACTGCGACAGTTGCTCGGACGGTGCACCATCCACTCGCTGCCCGCCGTCTCGATCACCGGCCGCGCGACCGGTGAGCTCACGCCCGTCGAAGGAGTGCTGGAGGAGACGGTGATGCGGCTGCGCGACCCGTCCGGAGGTGCCATCACGATCGAGCGGCCCTATCTTCCGTTCACGCCGACCGAGTTTGCGAGGGCGCGTGCCCTGGTCGAGCTCGATGCCCGGCTCGGCCCCCGCGTCCCGCGCAGCGAGCACGTGCTCACCCTGCCCGAGGGCAACGAGATCACCGTGCGCCGCGCGGACAGCAGCGACCTCGGAGCAGCGCGTGCGATGCACGACCGCTGCTCCGAGCAGACGCTGCGGCTGCGGTACCACGGGCCGGTCCACGACGCCGACCGTTACCTGGACCACCTGCTGAGTCCTCGCTTCGGCCGCACACTGGCCGTGCAGACGGCCTCGGGCCGGCTGGTCGCCCTCGGCCACCTCCTCTGGGACGGCGACGAGACCGAGGTCGCCCTCCTCGTCGAGGACGACTGGCAGCGCCGCGGTATCGGCTCCGAGCTCCTGAGCCGCCTGGTGGCACTCGCCATCGAGGCGGGCTGCGAGAGCGTCTACGCCGTCACCCAGTCGTCCAACACCGGCATGGTCGCGGCCATGCGCGCGCTGTCCCTGCCGTTGGACTACCAGATCGAGGAGGGCACCCTGGTCGTCACCGCCCGGCTGGACGCGACACCGGTCCGTTCACTGCCCCCGTACGAGCAGGCCGGTCGCTGACTGCCCGGACACGGAGGACTCCCGTCCGGCCTCCCGCGAGCTCAGCGCCTGGCACAGATCGGCCCACAGGTCCTCGACATCCTCCAGACCGACCGACATGCGCAGCAGCCGGTCCCCGACGCCGGAGGCCTGCCGGTCTCCCTCATCCACGATGCGGTGGCTGATGGAGCCCGGATGCTGGATCAGGCTGTCCACGCTGCCCAGACTCACCGCGGGCGTGATGAGCCGCACGGCCGAGATCACCCGGTGCGGATCCCCGTACACCTCGAACGAGACCATCGCCCCGCCCAGCTTCGGGTAGTGGACCCTGGCGATGCGCGGATCGGCGGTCAGTCTGCGGGACAGTTCGGCGGCGCTCGCGGACGCCGCCCGTACCCGTACCGGAAGCGTGGACAGGCCCCGCAGCAGCAGATACCCGGCCATCGGATGCAGCACCCCGCCGGTGGCGAAACGCACCTGCCGAAGGCGGGCCGCGAACTCCTCGTCGCAGGCGACAACCCCGCCCATCACGTCGCCGTGCCCGCCGAGGTACTTGGTGGCGCTGTGCAGCACGATCCGGGCACCGTGCTCGACGGGCCGCTGGAGCACCGGGGTGGCGAAGGTGTTGTCGACGAGCAGCGGCACGGAGCCGCAGGAGTGCGCGATCGCACGGATGTCGACCTCGGCGAGCGTCGGGTTGGCGGGCGTCTCCACCATCACCAGACCGGTGTCCGGACGGATCGCCTCCGCGATGCCCGCCGGATCGGTCCAGGTCACCTCCGTGCCCAGCAGCCCGGCGCCGAGCAGATGGTCGCTGCAGCCGTAGAGCGGCCGGACGGCGACCACATGGCGCAGTCCCATGCCGGCGCGGACCAGCAGCACGGCGGTGAGCGCCGCCATTCCACTGGCGAACGACACGGCGCTCCCGGTCCCTTCGAGCCGGGCGAGGGCGGTCTCGAACCGGGCCGTCGTCGGGTTGTCCAACCGTGAGTAGACCGGCGGCCCTTCGAGCCGGGCGCCGGTGGCGGCGAAGTTGTCGATCCGCTCCGCCTCACCCCTGGAGTCGTACGAGGGGTAGGTGGTGGACAGATCGATCGGCGGGGCGTGCAGTCCGAGGGCCGCGAGATCGTCGCGGCCCGCGTGCACGGCTTCGGTGGCCAGCGCCCTGGACCGGGGTCTCGTCGGGGGCGCCATCAAGGATTCGGTGTCCATGTCACCACTCTGAACAAACACCGGATCCACTGGGCCATCTCCCGTGCTACGTTCGGCAGATGGCCGATTCCGTCGCTCTTGACCCGGTGGATCTGCACATTCTGCGGCTGCTGCAGAACGATTCCCGGACCACCTACCGCGAGCTGGCCGCAGAGGTCGGCGTCGCGCCGTCGACCTGCCTGGACCGGGTGACCAGGCTGCGCCGGTCAGGCGTCATTCTCGGCCACCAGCTGCGTCTGGACCCGGCACGGCTCGGCCGTGGTCTGGAGGCGCTGCTCTCCGTACAGGTGCGGCCGCACCGCAGAGAGCTCATCGGCCCGTTCGTCGAACGCATCAGGACGTTGCCGGAGTCCCGCGCGCTGTTCCATCTGACCGGCCCGGACGACTATCTGGTGCATGTCGCGGTCACGGACACGGCCGATCTGCAACGCCTGGTACTGGACGAATTCACCTCGCGCCGCGAGGTGGCGAGGGTCGAGACCAGGCTGATATTCCAGCAGTGGGAGTGCGGGCCGCTGCTGCCACCATCCGGAGAATCGGCGGAGTCGGGCCACTGAGGCCGAATAATGATGACGCGGAGGCCTCCGCCGTACGAGGATGTCCGCATGTCAGACACATCCAGCAGCGCGCTGCCCCGCCAGGTCGCCGACACCTACGTCGACGCATTCATCGAACTCGACCCGATCGCCGGCACCTATCTCGGTGTCGCGGAGAGCTCGCGCCGCCTTCCCGACTTCTCCCCCGCCGGGCAGGAGGCTCTTGCCGAGCTGGCCCGCACCACCCTGGCGAAGCTCGATGCCGCCGAACAACTGCCCGGCGCGGACAGCGACGCCGAGCGCCGCTGCGGCCGCCTCCTGCGCGAGCGACTCACGGCGGAACTCGCCGTTCATGAGGCCGATGAGGGGCTGCGCAAGGTCTCCAATCTGTTCTCCCCGGCACACAGCGTCCGTGAGGTGTTCACGGTGACGCCGACCGAGACCGACGAGGACTGGGCGGCGGTCGTGGACCGGCTGCGCGCGGTTCCCGCCGCGCTGGAGGGCTACCGCGAGTCGCTCGCACTCGGCCTGGAGCGCAAGCTGTACGGCGGGCCGCGCGCCACCGCCACCTTCATCGGCCAGCTCGACGAGTGGGCGGGGGACGGCGGTCCGGGCTTCTTCCAGGAGTTCGTGGCCGCGGGGCCCGCGGGTCTGCGTGCCGATCTGGACGAGGGCGCCCGGCAGGCCACGGAGTCGGTCGTGGCGCTCCGGGACTGGATGCGCGATGTGTACGCCCCCGCGATCGAGGGTGCGCCGGACACGGTGGGCCGCGAGCGGTACGTCCGCTGGTCGCGCTACTTCAACGGCACCGACCTGGATCTCGACGAGGCGTATGCCTACGGCTGGTCCGAGTACCACCGGCTGCTCGCCGAGATGAGGACCGAGGCCGAGAAGGTGCTGCCCGGGGCCGGCCCCTGGGAGGCGCTGGCCCATCTCGATGTGCACGGCAAGCACATCGAGGGCGTCGACGAGGTCCAGGCCTGGCTGCAGAGCCTGATGGACGAGGCGATCGAGGCGCTCGACGGGACGCACTTCGAACTCGCCGAGCGCGTACGGAAGGTGGAGTCCCGCATCGCCCCGCCCGGCGGCGCCGCGGCCCCGTACTACACGGGCCCCTCCGAGGACTTCTCACGCCCCGGCCGCACCTGGCTGCCCACCATGGGCGAGACCCGTTTCCCGGTGTACGACCTGGTGTCGACCTGGTACCACGAGGGTGTGCCGGGCCACCACCTCCAGATCGCCCAGTGGACGCATGTCGCCGACAGCCTGTCCCGCTACCAGGCGTCGATCGGTGGTGTCAGCGCCAACGCCGAGGGCTGGGCGCTGTACGCGGAGCGGCTCATGGACGAGCTGGGCTTCCTGCCGGACGCGGAGCGCCGCCTCGGCTACCTGGACGCGCAGATGATGCGGGCCTGCCGGGTGATCGTGGACATCGGCATGCATGCGGAGATGGAGATCCCGGCGGACTCCCCGTTCCACCCCGGCGAGCGCTGGACCCCCGATCTGGCCCAGGAGTTCTTCGGCAACCACAGCGGCCGGCCCGCCGACTTCGTGGAGAGCGAACTGACGCGTTATCTCTCGATGCCGGGACAGGCCATCGGCTACAAGCTGGGCGAGCGTGCCTGGCTGCTGGGCCGGGAGAACGCCCGCAAGGCGCACGGTGACGCGTTCGACGCCAAGGCCTGGCACATGGCCGCCCTGTCGCAGGGTCCGCTGGGACTCGACGATCTCGTCGACGAGCTGTCCAAGCTCTGACCGGACGCCCCCCGCGATACCGCGGCGACCGGGCTCGGTTCACGCCATGAGCCCGGTCGCCGAGCTGGCGCGCGCGGTGGCGATGTCCCCTAGCGCCGTGACCGAGCGGGTGCGCAGGCTGGAGGAGGCCGGGGTGAACAGCGGCTACGCAGCCGTGGCGACCCGGAGCTGCTCGGGCTGCCGATCCTCGCCCTCGTACGGCTGCGTTACCCGAACGGCCATGGCAAGCCGTTCCACGATCTGCTCGACACGACTCCGGAGATCGTGGAGGCCCACCATGTCACCGGTGACGACTGCTTCGTACTGAAGATCACCGCCCGCTCGATGAGTCACCTGGAGGAGGTCTCGGGGAGGATCGGCGCCCTCGGCTCGGTGACCACGAGCGTCGTCCACTCCTCGCCGCTCCCCCGCCGCGCCATCAGCCGCTGAACCCACCGGTGGTGCGGTGCCGTACCGCCGAGCCGTGCCGCTCCTTCACCACTTCGAGCTGTGCGGGGACGCGGCGGCGCAGGTCGGCCACATGGCTGACGATGCCGACACTGCGGTCCCGCTCGCGCAACGAGTCCAGTACGTCGAGCACCTCGTCGAGGGTCTGGTCGTCCAGGCTGCCGAAACCCTCGTCGATGAACAGGGTGTCCAGCCGTACACCGCCGGCCTCGTCGGTGACGACGTCGGCCAGGCCGAGTGCGAGGGCGAGGGAGGCGAAGAACGTCTCGCCGCCCGAGAGCGTCGCCGTGTCGCGCTCGCGGCCGGTCCAGGCATCGACGACATGCAGTCCGAGGCCCGATCTGCGGCCTCCGGTGCGGGCGTCGGAGTGGACCAGCGTGTAGCGGCCGGACGACATGCGCTGCAGCCGTGCGGTGGCTGCGGCGGCGACCTGTTCGAGCCGGGCGGCGAGCACGTACGACTCCAGTCGCATCTTGCGTTCGTTGTCCGCGGAGGTACCCGCGGTGAGCCCGGCCAGCCGTGCCACCCGGTCGTAATCCTCGCGCAGCGGTCCGAGTCCGCGCACCTCGTCCGCGGCGCCGCGCGAGAGCCTGCCGAGTTCGGCGCAGCGTTCGCGCGCGGCGGCCAGCGCGGCCGAGGCGTCCCGCAGCGACCGCTCGGCCGTGTCGTACGCGGCCTGCGTGACCTCCACCGCGGCCTGCGGGTGGTCGGCTGCGGCACGGGTCTCCGTCTCCGCCAGACGGTCGGCCACCGCCGCCGCCTCGGACTGCCAGGCGTCGACGAGCTGCTGGAGTTCGCGCTGCCCGGCATCGCCGAGGAGGGCCGCGGCCGCGGCCTGCGGGGTGTCGAACCCCGCCCGGAACGCGGCGTCCGCGAGCCGGTCGTCGGCCTCCTTGCGGCGCTGTGCGGCCAGCTCCTCCTCCCGTACCGCCTCGGCGGCGGCGGCGAGCAGAGCTACCCGGCGCTCCAGGAGTGCGGAGTGTTCGGCCACGCTGCCGGACTCACCGCGAGCGGTCACCAACTCGGCCTCCAGCAAGGCCTGTTCACGGTCCAGGCCCTCACGCAGGGAGGTGCGGGCCGCGGCCCGGCGTTCGGCGAGCTGCCGTCCGTCGAGGCGTTCGGCCTGTTCCCGCTCGGCGGCTGCGAGGGCCTCGCGCGCGGCGTGCATGCCGGCTGCGGTGCGGTACGCCTCGGAGTGCATGCCCGTCAGCCGGTCGACGAGCGCACCGAGTTCGGCGACGGTGGGGTCGGCGTCGGGCCCGGTCCCGACCGGTCCGGCGGCGACCGCTCCGGTCCCTGCCGTCGGCGTCGGCCCGGCCGATCCGACGGTGGCACTCCCGGTCACGCATCCGGACGCGGCCGGATCGGCGGCATCGGCCCCGTCCCTCGGCTGCGGCACCGCCGACCGCGCGGCCGCGCGGGCCGCCGTGTGCTGCTCGCGTACGACTCCGAGCTCCCGGTCCGCCCGCGTCCGCGTCTCCTCGGCGCGCCGGTGGGCGTCGAGGGCCCGCTCCTCGGCGGCCTTGTCGACATGTCCATCTGCCGCGCGGGCCGCCTTGGGGTGGTCGGCCGAGCCGCAGACCTTGCAGTCCTCGCCGTCCACCAGCTCCGCCGCCAGTTCCGCCGCGATGTCACGCAGTCGTCGCTCGCGAAGCTCCAGCCACGACTCATGGGCCGCGGCGGCGCGCTCGCGGGCCGCGGCCAGCCGCTCGGCGGCGGCCGACACCTGGGCGGCGAGCGCGTCGCGGCGGCGGGCCGCGTCCAGCCGCGCACGGGCGGGCTCCAGCCGGCCGGCGAGCTGTTCGGCACGAGTGGCGGCCTCCTGGGCCGCCTCGACGCGTGCCCGCAGGCCGTCGCGGGTGGACTCCCAGTCGGCGAGCCAGAGTTCCGCTTCGCGGATCAGCTCGTCGTCGGCCCTGGCCTGCCGCTCCAGTCCGGCCCGCTCGGTGTCGATCTGTGCGCTGCGGCGCTCGGCACGCTTCGCGGCGTCGAGCCCGCCGAGCTCCTGGCGGAGCCGTCGCTCCAGCTCCGCCAACTGTTCGACACCGGCGTCGGCCAGGGTGCCTGGCAGCACCGCACGGGCGCGGTCACGGGCCCAGCAGGCCGTGCGGTACGCGCGCTCGGCCTCCTCGCGCAGGTCCAGAGCGGGCGCGACGAGGTCCGCCTTGCGGGCCCGTGCGAGACGTTCGTGGTGCCGGTCGCGGTCGGGGCGGCGGGCTTCGAGTGCGGCGGCGCGGCGCCGCGTCTCCTCGTACCGCTGCTGGAGTGCGGCGAGTTCGCGTTCGCTGTCGAGGGCCAGGCGAGCGGCCGACTGCCGGCCTTCGGCCGTAGCAAGGACGCAGGCGGCGATGTCGAGCCGTTCGCGGGCGCCGCTGCGGGCCGTGGCGGCCCACTCCAGCACGCCTTCGGCGAGCCCCGGTTCGCCGGGCTGGAGGTCGGGGAACGGCGATTCGCGGGCGGCGGGGCCGGCGGCCTGGGCGATCCGCTGGGCCACCGCGAGAACACGTTCGTCCGCGGCTGCGACCCTGGTTTCGGCGGTACGGCGCAGTTCGGCCAGGCGCTCCTCGACGGCGGCGAAACGGTGGGTGTCGAAGAGCCTGCCGAGGAGTCTGCCGCGTGCCTCGGCATCGGCGCGCAGGAAGCGTGCGAAGTCGCCCTGCGGCAGGAGCACCACTTGGCAGAACTGTTCCCGGCTCATCCCGATGAGCTGGGTGATCTCCTCGCCGATCTCCTGGTGTGAGCGGCTGAGCGGCCGCCAGCCGTCGTCGGGGTCGTACTCGCGCAGCCGGCTCTGGGCCTTCTCCGTCGTGAAGCCGCTGCCCTTCTTCTTGGGGCGGGGCTGTGCGGGGCTCCGGGTGATTTCGAGGCGTCGGCCGCCGACGGTCAGTTCCAGCTCGACCTCGGTGGCGAGATCCGCCGGTGCGTGGTCGCTGCGCAGGGAGGTGCCGGGGCTCTGGCGGGCGCCTGGCACCGCGCCGTACAGGCCGTAGCAGACCGCGTCGAGGACCGAGGTCTTCCCGGCGCCGGTCGGCCCGTGCAGCAGGAAGAGCCCGGCCGACGCGAGGGCGTCGAAGTCGATCTCCTGGGTGGTGCCGAACGGTCCGAAGGCGGTGATGGTGAGCCGGTGGAGTCTCAACGGTTCACCTCGCGCACGCCGTCGTCCACCCGGACGTGGTCGAAGGCGCCGCGCAGCACCGTTCGTTCCTGTTCGTCGGCTGCGGAGCCGCCGCGCACATGTGCCACGAAGTCCTCGGCGATCTGCTGGTCGTCGCGCCCCTTGAGGCGCTGTGCGTACGAGGCGAGCGGGTCGTCGGGGGCCCGGTCGGGTTCGAATACGAGGCCGAGTGTGTGCGGGAACCGTTCGACGAGCCGGGCCATCGGCTCGACCGGGCGCACCGGGTCGGTGAGGGTGGCCTCGATCCAGGAGTCCCGGTGCCGCTCCAGCGCGGGGTCCTCGACGAGCTCGTCGAGGCGGCCGCGGAGCCGGGCGAGGGGGCGGGGAACCGGGCAGTCGAGGCGTTCGGCGGTGACCGTGCCCGAGGCGTCGAGGTCGATCAGCCACATCGTCTTGCGGTGGTCGACCTCGGAGAAGGAGTACGCGAGCGGCGAGCCGGAGTAGCGGACGCGTTCGGTGACGGTCTGGCAGCCGTGCAGATGGCCGAGCGCCACGTAGTCGACGCCGTCGAAGACTCCGGCGGGCACGGCGGCCACCCCGCCGACGGTGATGTCGCGCTCGCTGTCGCTGGGCTCCCCGCCCGCGACGAAGGCGTGGGCGAGCACCACGGACCGGGTGCTGTCCGGGCGTGCCGCCAGATCTGCGCGTACCCGCTCCATGGCGGCGGTCAGCACTGCTTCGTGCCCGGCGCGCTCCGCCTTGAAGACGTCCTTCACCAGGGCCGGTTCCAGGTAGGGCAGCCCGTAGAACGCCACCTCACCGTGCGCGTCCCGCAGGACGACGGGGGTGGCGCAGTCGGCGGGGTCGGTCCGCAGATGGATCCCGGCCCGCCCGATCAGCCCTGCGCCGACGCCCAGCCTGCGTGCCGAGTCATGGTTCCCGGAGATCATCACGGTGGGCACACCGGCGGCGGCGAGCCGGTGCAGCGCGTCGTCGAAGAGCGCGACGGCGGACAGCGGCGGGACGGCCCTGTCGTACACATCACCCGCGACGAGGACCGCGTCCACCTCGTGCTCGCGCACTGTCGTCACCAGGTGGTCCAGGTAGGCGGCCTGGGCTTCGAGCAGGGAGACCCGGTGGAACGAGCGCCCCAGGTGCCAGTCCGACGTGTGCAGAATTCTCAAGACCCGGCTCCGACCCGCATTGTTCTCTTCCTCCGCCCCCGAGTGGTGAGCCCCTCTTTTCTCACCCCTCACAGTCTCGCATCACCGCCGACCGCGTCCGGGCCTTCAGCCTCCAGCCCTTCGGCCCTTCATCCCCTCATCCCCTCATCCCAGAAGATCGATCCGCGTTCCGACGTCACGGAGTTCCGCCCTCCGGTACGCGGTCCAGGCGACGGCCAGGTCCTGCCAGGGGAGCCCGACCGGTGCGTAGACGGAACGGGCCGTGCCGGATGTACGGCCGGGGTGCGCGCCGCCGAGCAGCTCGCCGAGAGTGGCGTCGGCGGCGGTGGCCGGCAGTCCCGCCGCGGCCAGGGCGCCCGTCGCCGCGGCCTGCTCGCGGTCGTCGACGACGAGAAGGGCGGCGGCGAGCAGATCGGCGGAGAGCTCCTGCTTGCCGGGTTCGTCGGCGCCGAGCGTGGTGAAGTGCTGTCCGGGACGGCTGTCGGCGAGGCTCAGCAAGGGGGCGCGCGACCAGGTGGAGAGCAGTACGACATCGGCCGCCGCGGCGACCCCGGCTGCCGTGCCGAGGACCCGGCCGCCGTGCCGGGTGGCGAATTCCGATGCGCGTTCCGGGTCGGTGTCGTGCACCACGAGTTCGCGGAAGCTCCGCAGACTCCGCAGTCCGCGGACCATGATCTCGGCCTGGGCGCCCGCGCCGACGACGCCGAGCACCGCCTCGCCCGCGGGGTCGGGGGCGGCGAGGACATCGGTGCCGAGGGCGGCCGCCAGCCCGGTCCGCCATGCCGTGACGGTGGCGGAGTCGAGGAGCGCGAGGAGTTCGCCGTCCCGGCCGCTGTGCAGGCAGATCACACCGCGCAGCGCCGGCCGGGCGCCCGGGAACTTGGCGTTGACCTTGACGGTGTAGGCGTCGATACCCGGCAGCAGGCCGGGAATGAGCGCCGTCGCCGTACCGGGGAACGGCAGATCCGTGCGCACCCGCTGCCCGGCGACCGCCGGGGATACGGCGTGACGGAACCCCTCGGACAGGGCCTTCAGGGCGGTTTCCGGATCGAGGACGGCCAGGAGGTCGCTGCGGGTCAGGAGTCGGGTCATGCGCCCATTGTCCGGTGCGGCCGGTCAGTGGCGGCGCCTCGGTGCCCCTCGGGCGGTCCGTGGGTCCGGTCAGGCGTCCCCGTACGACTCGCCGCCCAGCTCCAGCTCGGCCTCGCCCGCTGTCGCATCGGCCAGCCAGCCGCGGAAGGACTCGACATCGGCGTCCGGCAGCCCGATCTCGATGATGACGGCCTCCGCGTAGCGGACCTCGCGCACGGTGCGGCCGGTGGCCCGGAGGTCGTTCTCCAGTTTGCCCGCGCGCTGGTGGGCGACGGTGATCGTGGCGAGGCGGAACCGTTGCCGGGTGATGGTGCCGAGCTCGTCGAGGGCCTCGCCGACCACTCCCCCGTAGGCCCTGATCAGCCCGCCGGCACCGAGCTTGACGCCGCCGTAGTAGCGGGTGACGACGGCGACGACGTAGCGCATCTCGCGGCGCGTCAGCATCTGCAGCATGGGTACGCCCGCGGTGCCCCCGGGTTCCCCGTCGTCGCTCGCCTTCTGTACGGAGGCGTCGGCGCCGATCACGTAGGCGAAGCAGTTGTGGGTGGCGGTCGGGTGTTCCCTGCGGATGCGTGCGACGAAGTCCTGCGCCTCCTGCTCGGTGGCGGCGGGGGCGAGCGCGCAGATGAAGCGCGATCGGTTGATCTCGGTCTCGTGCACGCCCGCTCGGGCGACTGTCCGGTACTGCTCCTGCATCCGGCCACCCTATGCCCCGCACGGGAATGGTCCGGGGCCGCCGTCCGTTGTGCGGATCATGTACGCAGACGAAGAGACGATCCACAGGATTCTCCGGGACAGCGGCGACACCTGGGCCGTGGTGGGCCTGTCCGACAACCGGTCGCGCGCGGCCTACGGCGTCGCCGAGGTGCTCCAGCGCTTCGGCAAGCGAGTGGTCCCGGTGCATCCGAAGGCGGAGCGGGTGCACGGCGAGGACGGCTACGCCTCGCTGGCCGACATCCCGTTCCCGGTCGATGTGGTGGACGTCTTCGTCAACAGTGAGCTGGCCGGGGCGGTGGCCGACGAGGCGGTCGCGGCGGGTGCCAGGGCCGTCTGGTTCCAGCTCGGTGTGGTCGACACGGAGGCGTACGGCCGCGCGCGTGCGGCAGGGCTGGACATGGTCATGGACCGGTGCCCCGCCATCGAGATCCCGGCACTGAAGCGTTAGGAAGCCCCGGCAGGCGCACCCGCGTCCCTCGTCCGGATGTGCGTGGTGTCGCGCCCGGCGTCCGGCTGGGAGAATGGCCGGCTGTGACCACTACGACTGCGCCGAGCGTCACCCACAGCCGGGGCGGGCTGGCCGGGCAGCTGGCCGAGCTCGGCGTGGAGTCCGGCGGTGTCCTCCTGGTGCATGCCTCGATGCGCGCGGTGGGCCCGGTGAGCGGTGGGGTCCGTGCGATGGCCGGCGCGTTGCGGGACGCCCTCGGAGGGCACGGCACGCTCGTCGTCCCCGCCTTCACGCCGGAGAATTCCGATACGTCTCCGCACTACCTCGACCGGGTGCGCGGCCTCGACGACCGGGCCCGGGAGGCGGTACGCGCGAGCATGCCGCCCTTCGACCAGGCGACCTCGGCCGCACCGTCGGTGGGCAGCCTCGCGGAGATGGTACGGCTCCGCGAAGGGGCGACGCGCAGCGACCATCCGCAGACGTCGTTCGCCGCGCTCGGCCCGCTGGCCCGGGACCTGATGGCGGGTCACCGCCCCGACTGCCATCTCGGCGAGGACTCGCCCTTGGCCCGCCTCTACGATCTGCGGGCCCAGGTGCTCCTGCTGGGCACCGGATTCGACACCTGCACCGCGTTCCATCTCGGCGAGTACCGGGTACCCGCCCCGCCCCGCCGGAGCTACCGCTGCGTGGTGGCGACCGGGGGCCGGCGCCAGTGGTGGGAGTACGAGGACATCGCCCTGGACGACAGCGACTTCGCGGCCCTGGGCGCGGACTTCGCCCACGCGGACGACGGCGCGACCGTGCGCACCGGCCCGGTGGGCTCATCGACGAGCCGCCTCTTCCGCATCACCGACGCCGTCGACTTCGCCACGCACTGGCTGACTTCCCACCGGCGCGACGCGCCGGTTCGGGCCCTCTGCCACGCGCCCGGCTGAGAACCCCGGCTCCCCGACGGACGGCGGTCGCCGTCTCAGCTCCTGATGCCGAGACCCTCGACGATCACCGCGCCCGGCAGCGCCGCCAGGGCCTTGCCCGGGACGATCAGCTTGCCCCGGCGGCTGCCGCTGCCGATCAGTACCCACTCCTCGTCGACGACGGCGGGATCGATCAGCAGCGGCCACGCGGCGGGGAGGCCGATGGGGGTGATGCCGCCGTACTCCATGCCGGTCTCGCCGACCGCCGTGTCCATCGGGGCGAAGGACGCCTTGCGGGCGCCCAGTTGCTTGCGGACCGCGCCGTTCACGTCGACGCGGGAGTGGGACAGGACGAGGCAGGCCGCGAGCGTCACCTCGCCGCCACGTTTGCCCGCCACCACGACGCAGTTGGCCGACCGGTCGAGCAGTTCCGCGCCGTGGTGCTCGACGAAGACCGCCGTGTCGGCGATGGCCGGATCCGTGTCGACGTGAATGATCTGCTCGGCGGGGAAGCCGCCCCAGCCCGTGGTCACGGCGGCGGCGACGGGGTCAGTGAGCAGGTCGAGGCGGTCGGCCGCCGGACCGGCGTTGTCGAAGGAGCCGATGGGAGCGCGCATGTGCACCACGCTAACAGCGCCCCCGGGTCCCTCGGCCGGCCGTCTCACCGTACGGGCGGGATGGAGACCACCAAGGTGAACTCGGCCGGCTCGGAGCCGTCGTTGCGGTAGGCGTGCGGGTGATGCGCCTCGAACGAGGCGGAGCCGCCGGCCGGTACGGCGTACGAGGTGCCGTCGACGACCAGGGTGAGGTCGCCCGCGGTGACATGGAGCAGTTCGACAGTGCCCTCGGGGTGCGGATCGGAGGCGCTGCTGTCGCCGGGCATCAGGCGCCAGGTCCAGAGTTCGAGCGGCCCCCTCGCCTCCGTACCGACGTGCAGGGTGGTGGAACTGCCCGCGTCGGTGGACCACATGTGCACCGCCTGGCTCTCGGGCACCAGCCGGACCGGTGAGCTCTGCTCGTAGTCGAGCAGCGTCGTGATGCTGACACCCAGCGCGTCGGCGAGCTTGACCGTGGTGCCGACGCTCGGGTTGGTGCGGGCCTGCTCGATCTGGATGATCATGCCGCGGCTGACCCCGGCGCGGGCGGCGAGCACGTCCAGGGTGAAGCCGCGTTCCCCTCTCCAGCGCTTGAGATTGCGCGCGAGCGACTGAGTGAGCTGATCGAGGTCAGACACATTCCGTCCAATATTTTGAATGACAGTGTCGAAAATACTGCACTACCGTGTGGTGCACCCACCCGTTCACCGCACTGTACTGCGAGGCATGCAATGACAGCACTCTTCGCGCAGGCCACCAGCCTGCTCTGGGGACTGGCCGACTTCGGCGGTGGACTGTTCACCCGGCGCGTCCCCGCGCTCACCGTGGTCGTCGTCTCGCAGGCCGCCGCGGCCGTGGCGCTGGGCGTCATCGTGATCGCGACCGGCGGGTGGAGCGAGGTTGGCCCGCAGCTGTGGTTCGCAGTCGCGGTGGGCGTCGTCGGACCGGTGGCGATGCTGTGCTTCTACAAGGCCCTGGCGCTCATCGGGCTCGGGGATGTCGCGGCCAACGGCACGTACTTGATCGCCGCGCAGCGCGGGCCGGTCACGGTGGCCGCCGTACTCGCCTCGCTCTATCCGGTGGTCACGGCGCTGGCCGCGCGCGGCGTACTGAAGGAACGGCTGCGCGGGGTGCAGGTCGCCGGGGCCGGTCTCGCCCTGGTGGGCACGGTGCTGCTCGCGACCGGATGAGACCCCGCTCCGGCCGCGGTCAGCCGGCGGACGGGCCCGCCGTCTCGCCGGGTTCCGCCAGGGCCAGCAACTGCTCGGGCGTGACGCCCGTCGGGATCGGCACCGGGGCAGGGGTACGCAGCGGCGGCTGCCAGCCCTTCTCGGGATCCCAGCTGCGTACGACCCGGGCGGGGGCACCGGCCACCACCGCGTGGTCGCGCACCTCGCCCCGTACCACTGCCCCCGCGGCGACCACCACGTTGCGGCCGAGCGTGGCCCCCGGGAGGATCACCGCTCCGGTGCCGATCCAGCAGCCCCGCCCGATGGCGACCGGTTCCATGCGGGGCCACTGCCGGCCGACCGGCTCGTGCGGATCGTCGTAACTGTGGTTCGTCGACGTGATGTAGACATACGGCCCGCAGTACGTGTCCGGGCCGATGGTCACCGTGGTGTCGGCAACCACATGGCTGCCGCGGCCGAGCACCACCCCGTCCCCCAGGGTCAGGATCGGATCGGGGCCGAGGTCCAGGTCGGGCATGAGTCCGGCCGTCAGCGTGACCTGCTCACCGATCACGCAGTGCGAGCCGAGCTCGATCCACCGCTCCCCGAAGACCGTGCCCTGCGGAAAGGCCAGCCGGGTACCCGCGCCGATCCGGCGGAAGCGCAGCGCGCCCGGACGATCCGCGGTGACCGCGCCCGTCTCCTGCACCCAGCGCCAGCCGCGGTGGACGGCCCGGGACAGGGCGCGCCGCCGCCAGGCGGCAAGGGAAGAGAACGCGTTCCTGTTCGTCGGCACTCGCTCACGGTAGTCGGCGGCGGCCGGCCCGATCACCGCGGCAACCTGTGATGTTCACCCCACTGGGTCACGGTCCGCCGACCGTCGCATACCGTTTCTCCGACGCGATCGACGCGATCGACGCGATCCAACAGCCGCGGCCGGCTGCCGGAGCGGACGACCGCGGCCGCACGACACCTGAGCACGGAGGAACGGGCGATGGCAGAGCAGGCGTTGATCACGGGAATGGGCGGCAAGGAGCCGGACATCGACGCGGACGCCTTCACGGCACCGACCTCGGTCGTCATCGGTGAGATCACGATGGCCGCGGGCTCCAGCGCCTGGTACCACGCCGTGCTGCGCGCCGACTGCGGCCCGATCGTCATCGGGGCCGACAGCAACATCCAGGACAACTGCAGCGTCCATGTCGACCCCGGGTTCCCCGTCACGGTCGGCGAGCGCGTCTCGGTCGGGCACAACGCCGTGCTCCACGGCTGCACGATCGAGGACGACGTCCTCGTCGGCATGGGCTCGACCATCCTCAACGGAGCCCATATCGGCGCCGGTTCACTGATCGCGGCGCAGGCACTGGTCCCGCAGGGAATGCGGGTGCCCCCGGGCTCGCTGGTCGCCGGTGTCCCCGCCAAGGTCAAGCGGCAGCTGACCGAGGAGGAGCTCGAAGGCATCAAGTTCAACGCGGTGGGTTACGTGGAGCTGGCCAAGGCACACCGCCAGGCCCACGAGAGCTGAGCGGGGAGGACGGGGCGGGGCCGGGCGTACGGGAGGGAGCGCCGGGCGAGGCGAGTGCCCGGCGCAGCTTCGTGTCTCCGCCTCGCCCGCACCGCATCGCACCGGCACCGCGCTGTCCCGCCGCGCCGCCCCGTTCCGTACCGTCCGGTCAGTCCGCGGCCGGTACCGCTGCCGAGCCGGGCGCGGAGGCGGCCGACGCCCGTTCCGCCGCCTTCTTGGCCCGGTTCTTCACGATCAGCATCGAGGTGATGCCGATCAGCACCGCGACCACGAGGCCGAGATAGGAGAACCGTTTGAGCCAGGCCTCGGCGACGACTCCCACCGAGTAGATGACGGCCGTCGTGCCGCCCGCCCAGACGATGCCGCCGAGCACGTTGGCGATCAGGAACTTCCAGTACGGCATGTGCAGTACGCCCGCCAGCGGACCCGCGAAGATCCTCAGCAGCGCCACGAAGCGGCCGAAGAACACCGCCCACATGCCCCACTTCTGGAACGAGCGCTCCGCCAGCCCGATCTGGCTCTCGCCGAAGTGCTTGGGGAACTTCTTGCCCAGCCGGGCCAGCAGCGGCCGGCCGCCCTTGCGGCCGATGGCGTATCCGATCGAGTCACCGATGATCGCGCCGGCCGAGGCACAGGCGCCGAGGATCCACGGGTTGATGCCGTCGTGCCCGGCAGCCAGCAGCGCCGCGCTGATCAGTACGATCTCGCCCGGCAGCGGAATGCCGAGGCTCTCCAGCCCGATGACCACGCCCACCAGGGCGTAGACGCTGACCGCGGGGATGGTCTCCAGCCATTCCTGGATGTGCAACGCCGATCCTCCCGTAACCGATGTCCGTTGCCCGCCGGGCAACTCCTCGGCGCACGGCGGGAAGCCTACCTGCACCGCCAACTGCCCGGACAGCGCGAAAAGCCGCCACGCGCCCTCTCGTTGGGGTGCGTGGCGGCTCTTCGCGGAACCGGCCGGGATCAGGCGTGGGGACGCAGCGTCCAGACGACCGTCATCTCACCGGTCACCGCGCCGTCCGCGCGGTGGATCTCGATGGCCACGGGGAACTCCGGCCGTTCGCCCGCGTCGAGTTCGGCGATGACATCGGCCACCGGGCGGCCGAGGGTCGCCGTCGCCGTGACGACGCCCTTGGCCAGCTTCTTGTAACCGATCTCCGCCTTCACCGCCAGCGGCACGGCGCGCGACATCTGGTCGCCGAAGGCGGCGATGACGATCGCCCCGCTCGCCGATTCCGCCAGCGTGAACATCGCTCCGGCGTGCGGTCCGCCGATGTGGTTGTGGTATTCGGCCTGGTCCGGCAGGCGGACCACCGCGCGCTCGGCGGTCGTCTCCAGGAACTCGAGATTGAGGGTCCGGGCCATCGGGACCGTCGCGACGAGCATCTCGCCGACGGTCATCTGTTCAGCGCTCATGACGGGATGTTACTCACGAGTAAAGCTATTTGGCCATCCCCACGTCCCCCGGCACCCCTCCTTGATCGGACCCTTCACCGTCCGCACACGGGGGCGGCCGTAGCAGACCGGCCACCACCCCTCTATCGTTACTCGCCATGTGGCCAGGACAGCAGCCGCCCGGGGGCGAGCAAAACCCGCAGGACCAGAATCAGAACCCGTACCAGCAGCCGGGGTACCAGCAGCCGAATCCCTATCAGCAGCCGGGATATCAGCAGCAGGGCCAGCCCGGACCGCAGCCGGGACATCCACAGCAGGGCCAGCAGCCCGGCTATCCGCAGCCGAATCCGTACCAGCAGCCGACCGTGGCGCAGTACGCCGTGCCCGGCCCGCCCGGTGGACCGCAGCCCGGCGACAACAAGAAGAAGACCACCGCCGTCGCGATCGTCGCGGCCACCGCTGTCGTCGTGGCCGCCGTGGTGACCGGTGTCGTCGTGATGAACAAGGACGACAAGGGCAAGGACGTCGCCGACGACAAGCAGACGTCGGCGCCCAAGCCGTCCGGGTCCGCCTCCACCGCCGAGGCGAACCCGCGCGGCGACGACGGGGACCCCAAGCCCCTCATCCCCGGGTGGAAGGTCGTCACCAATCCCAAGTGGGGCACACAGTTTGACGTGCCCGGCGACTGGGAGGTCGGGACGCCCGGCACGTTCTCGTACTTCGAGGACGACAAGAAGGGCGACAAATCGCCCCTCATCGGCTTCTCCGCGCCGTCGTTCTACCAGAAGCAGTGGTGCGTGGACGACTCCGACAAGGACGGCGTCAAGGAGGACATGAGCCTCGCGAGCGCCGGTACCCGGGGCGCCCAGGGTGCCACCGACGCCGCCAAGAACGCCCACAGCGAGGCCGGCACCTGGGCGTGGGCCGCCTACGCGCAGCACATGCCGGAGAGCACCATCAAATTCACCGAGGCCAAGCAGTACACGACCAAGTCGGGTCTCACCGGCCAGGTCGTCACCGCCACCGCGCCGAATGTCACGAAGCGGAAGAAGTGCGACAGCGACGGCAAGACCATCGCCTTCACCTTCAAGAACAAGAAGGGTGAGTTCGCGTCCTGGGTGCTGTACGGAGCCGATTCCGTCAAGGACGAACTTCCGGACACGACGATCCAGAAGATCCTCAGCACCGTGCGGCTGGTGGACGTCGTCAAGACCGACTGACTCCTTCGCCTCCCCCGGGAAAACAGTTGGCACGGCGGGGGTGCGGCGGCGATAGTCCCCTGGTGACTGTCGCCTCCGCCCCCGCATCCCGTCCGCTGCGCCCCGGCCGCAACTACCGTCTGCTGACCGCCGCCGCGATCATCACGGGCCTGGGTACCCATGGCGCACTGATCGCGGCGGCGTTCGCCGTTCTGGAGGCGGGCGGTGACGGCGGCGACGTCGGTCTGGTGGCCGCCGCCAGGACCGCGCCCCTGGTGCTCTTCCTGCTGATCGGCGGCGCCATCGCGGACCGGCTGCCGCGCCACCGGGTGATGGTCGCGGCCAACGCCCTCAACTGCCTCTCGCAGGCCGCGTTCGCCTGGCTGGTCCTGGCCGGCGATCCGAAGTTGTGGCAGATGATGCTGCTCACCGCGTTGTGCGGCACCGGGCAGGCGTTCTTCAACCCGGCGGCCGAGGGCATGCTGATGTCCAGCGTCAGCCGCGAGCAGGCGAGCCGTGCCTTCGCGCTGTTCCGGATGGCCATGCAGGGCGCGACGATCGGCGGGGCGGCGCTCGGCGGCGCCATGGTCGCGGCGATGGACCCGGGCTGGGTGCTGGCCGTCGATGCCGCGGCCTTCGCGGTGGCGGGTGCGCTGCGCGCGTTCCTGGACGTCAGCCACATCCCCCCGCGCGCGCCGGGCGGCGGTCTGCTCGCCGATATGCGGGACGGCTGGCAGGAGTTCATCGGCCGCCCCTGGCTGTGGAGCATCGTGGCGCAGTTCTCGGTGGTGGTCGCCGCGGTGGGTGCGGCCGAGTCGGTGTACGGTCCGCTGGTCGCCCGGGACGAACTCGGAGGCGCCCGCCCCTGGGGTTTCGCGCTCGCCGCGTTCGGGGCCGGCACCCTGGGCGGGGCGTTCCTCATGATGCGCTGGAAGCCCCGGCGGCTGCTGCTGGCCGGAACGCTCTGCGTCTTCCCGCTGGCGCTGCCGGCGGCGGGCCTCGCGGTGCCGTTGCCGGTGGCCGGACTCTGCGTGGTGATGTTCGTCAGCGGCGTCGCCATCGAGGTGTTCGGGGTCTCGTGGATGACGGCCATGCATCAGGAGATCCCGGAGGAGATGCTCTCCCGGGTCTCGGCGTACGACTGGTTCGGCTCGGTGGCGATGATGCCGGTGGCCACCGCGCTCGCCGGTCCGGTGGAGTCGCTGGTCGGGCGAAGCGAGGCGCTGTGGGGCTGTGCGGCGCTGATCGTGCTGGTCACAGCGGCCGTGCTGTTCGTGCCTGAGGTACGCGGTCTGACCCGGGCCCCCGCCACCGCCGAGGTGGCGAAGGACCGGGGCCCGGCGTCATCCGATGCTGAAGGCCCCGTCGGGCGGCTCGGGTGAGGCGACCGCCGCACCGTCCCTGACCGGCCGGGCGGCACCGGCGAGCCGGTCCAGCGCGGCACCGTGCTCGACCCTGGCGGGGAAGGCGTCGGCGGCGCAGCGGCGGGTCAGCGTCGCGATGTCGAGGGGACTCGGGGAGGCGACGAGGACGAGGTTGCCGAAGCGCCGGCCGCGCAGCACCGCCGGTTCGGCGATCAGCGCGAGTTCCTCGAAGACGGCCGCGAAGGTGGCCAGTTGGGAGCGGAGGAATCCGAAGGGCGCGCCGTCCGCGAGGTTGGCGGCGTAGATTCCGCGGTCCCGCAGCGACCGGCGGGCAGCCTGCGCGTACTCGACGGAGGTGAGGTGGGCGGGTACCCGCGAGCCGCCGAAGACATCGGCGACCAGGATGTCGACGGAGCCGGGCGCGGTCCGTTCCAGCCGGCCGCGGGCGTCCGTGCCGTGCACGGTGATCCCGCTGCTGTCGGGAACCGGCAGGTGCCCGGCAACCAGTTCGAGGAGCCCGAGGTCGGCCTCGGCGACATCCTGGCGGGAGCCGGGCCTGGTCGCGGCGACATAGCGGGGCAGGGTGAGCGCACCGCCGCCGAGATGGAGTACGTCCAGCGGTGCGCCGGGTGCCGCAGCGCAGTCGATGACGTGCGCGAGCCGTCGCGCGTACTCGAACTCGAGGTGGTCCGGCGCGTCGAGGTCGACGTAGGACTGGGGCGCGCCGTCGACGGTGAGCAGCCAGGCCCTGTCCCGGTCCACGTCGGGGAGAAGCCTGGCGGTGCCCTGATCCACGTCCCGGATGACCGGTATCGAGTCGTTCACTCCCCCATTGTGGGGTGCCGGATCAGCTGCTCAGGACCGCGGCCACGGCTTCGGTGTGCGACGCCGACTGGGCGAGCCCGGCGCAGGCGGCCGCGGCCCGGCGGCTCGGGTCGAGGGGGTTGTGGCCGAATGCCTTCTTCGCCGCCGCGTCCGGGGTGATGACCTCGACGCGAGCCCCGTTCGCGGCGAGCGCGGCCGCCTGCGAACCCGGCGAGGCGATGGCCTTGTTGCCGCCGGCCGACGGGGCGATGACGACGACGCGTCCGTACCCGGCGGCGAGCTGGGCGTTGGCCGTGGAGTGCACCCCGCCGTCGATCCAGGACCGCCCGTCGATGCGGGCGACGGGCCATACGGCGGGGACCGCGGAGCTCGCGGTGACGGCGTCGGCGAGGGACACCCCGCTGTCCTTGTCGAAGGTGTGGAGTTCGCCGGTCGTGGCGTCGACGGCGGTGACGATCAGGGGGCGCCCCGGCCACTCGGGCGACAGCAGATGGCCCTCGATCGCCGCGCGCCGTTCCTCCGCGGTGACGCCGAGCCGGGCGTCCTGCGCGATCCTGCCGAGCTTCCGGCCGTACGTCTCGGGGGTGCGGGCGGACAGTACGGCCCCCGCGTAGCGCAGCAGGGTGAGCATGCCGAGCTTGCCGCCCGTGATGTCCTGCGGATCGGCGAGCTGGAGTTCGTAGAGTTCGGGAAGGCCGAGCAGTCCGGAGGCCAGCTGTGCGCCGACCATAGCTCCCGCGGAGCTGCCGATGATCAGATCTGCTGCGGAGAGGTCCACGCCCGACTTCGCGAGCCCGTGCAGGATTCCGGTCTCCCAGGCACCGCCGGTGACACCGCCGGAACCCAGTACCAGTGCTGTGTCTGTCATGCCGTCAGTCTTGCGCAAGACACCGAGCCCGCCTCCCGTGGGGTACGGGAGGCGGGCCCTTGGTGCGTCGCCGTTCAGAGGACGCCGGTGACCGTGCCGGCGCCGACCGTGCGGCCGCCCTCGCGGATCGCGAAACCGAGTCCGGTCTCCAGCGGCACGTCACGTCCCAGCTCGACGGTCAGGTCGACCGTGTCGCCCGGACGAGCCACCGCCACCGCACCGAGGTCGACGTCGCCGACGACGTCCGCGGTGCGGATGTAGAACTGCGGCCGGTAGCCGGTGGTGACCGGGGTGGTCCGGCCGCCCTCCTTCGCCGACAGGATGTACACCTGCGCGGTGAAGCGACGGCTCGGCGTGACGACGCCCGGCGCCGCGACCACATGGCCGCGGCGGACCCGGTCGCGCTCCACGCCGCGCAGCAGCAGGGCCACGTTGTCGCCGGCCTCCGCGGACTCCATCGGCTTCCCGAAGGTCTCCAGGCCGGTGACGACGGTCTCGATGTCCGGGTCCGGTCCGAGCACCGACACCCGGTCGCCGGTACGGACGGTGCCGCGCTCGACGGCTCCGGTGACGACGGTGCCCCGGCCGGTGATGGTCAGGACGTTCTCCACCGACAGCAGGAACGGCGCGTCGGTGTAGCGGACCGGCATCGGTACGTACGTGTCGACTGCGTCCAGCAGCGCCTCGACGGCCGAGGTCCAGCGCGGGTCGCCCTCCAGGGCCTTGAGGCCCGACACCCGCACGACGGGCACCGAGTCACCGCCGTAGCCGTGCGCGGAGAGCAGCTCGCGGACCTCCAGCTCGACCAGGTCGGTCAGCACGGTGTCCTCGCCGTCGTCGACGGCGTCCGCCTTGTTGAGCGCGACGACGATGTGGTCGACACCCACCTGGCGGGCGAGCAGCACGTGCTCGGCGGTCTGCGGCATGATCCCGTCGAGCGCGGAGACGACCAGGATCGCCCCGTCGAGCTGGGCGGCGCCGGTGACCATGTTCTTGATGTAGTCGGCATGGCCCGGCATGTCGACATGCGCGTAGTGACGGGTGTCGGTCTCGTACTCGACGTGTGCGATGTTGATGGTGATGCCGCGCTGCGTCTCCTCCGGCGCCCGGTCGATCCGGTCGAACGGGACGAACGTGCCGGTCCCACGGTCGCTGAGGACCTTGGTGATGGCGGCGGTCAGGGTGGTCTTCCCGTGGTCGACGTGGCCCATGGTGCCGATGTTGAGGTGCGGCTTGGTGCGCACGTATGCCGTCTTGGGCATGGTTCATTCCTTGGTGTTCGAAGCTGAGAGAGAAGACCCCAGGGCCCCGCCGACCCTCCCCTTGCGGGGTCCGCCGGACTGTCGGGGGAGGGTCAGCTTCGGGCGCCGCCGATGAGCGCTGCGGCAGCGGTGCACACCGCTGCGGAAGTTGCCGCGGTGACGGGGCTCACGGCAGCCTTCGGCGCGTCCGCGACTGCGGACGGCGCTGCGAGGAAGGCGTACCGGAACATGGGTCCGATCATGTCGGACGGGCCGGGCGGCGTCGAATGGTTTTCGGGCGGACACCGCAGTCGCGGCAGGGGAGTTCGGCCCGAGCCGGACGCCGGGCGGGCGAGGGGCGCGGCATCGGCCGCCCTGCTCCCGCCGCGCACATTACGGCGATCACACACCGGCGTCGGTTACTCTCCCCGCATGCTCGACCCCGTCCCCGCCGCCCGGCCCGCCACCGGCCTCGCCGTGCGCTGCACGAGGGCGCTGCTCTCGCCCTGGTCCCGGTTCTCGCTGCTCGTGGCCGTGCTGCTGGGCGCCGCGGCGGCGATGCTCCTCCTCGAACCCCAGCGGCTGCTCGCCACCGGCTGGCCCGCCCAGCTCAGCGGTGGCGCGGTCGCGGTGATCGTGTTCGGTGTCGCGTACGGCGTGTGCACCGTGGCCTTCGTTCCCCGGCCGCTGCTCAACCTCGCCGCCGGCGCGCTCTTCGGTACGCAGGCGGGACTGGCCGCCGCTCTGGCGGGGACGGTGCTCGGCGCGGGCATCTCGTTCGGACTGGGCAGGGTGCTGGGACAGGACGCGCTGCGTACGCTGCTGCGCGGGCGGTGGCTCAAGGCCGCGGACGGTCAGTTGAGCAGGCACGGGTTCCGCTCGATGCTGGCGCTGCGGCTGTTCCCGGGCGTGCCGTTCGCGGCGGCCAACTACTGCGCGGCGGTGTCGCGCATGGGGTATCCGCCGTTCCTGGTGGCCACCGGGCTCGGCTCGATCCCGAACACCGCGGCGTATGTCGTCGCGGGCAGCGAGGCCTCGTCACCGACGTCTCCGGCGTTCCTGGCCGCGATGGGCTTCATCGTGCTGACGGGGCTGGGCGCGGCCGTCGTTGCCTGGCGCAAGCGCCACCGTCTGTCCGCCGAGTGAACCGGTGCGCACGGCGACCCCGCACCGGGGCGGTGGGCGGCCCCGGCGGCCCGGGGTACGCGTAACGCTGTTCATCTGAGGGCGGTACCCTGCCCGCGACCGACCGAAGATCTCCGGGCCCGTCACGGCCCTGCCCTCAATTGACCGCAATGCGCACGCTGCCGACGGCCCTCCATGCCGTCGGCCGATGCACGATCACCTCCGGGATGGCCAAAGCCCCATGAGCTGGTTCGAATCGTTCGTCCTGGGCCTCGTACAGGGACTGACCGAGTTCCTGCCGATCTCCTCCAGCGCGCATCTGCGGCTCACCGCAGCGTTCGCCGGCTGGCACGACCCGGGTGCGGCGTTCACCGCCATCACCCAGATCGGTACGGAGGCGGCAGTCCTCATCTACTTCCGCAAGGACATCGTCCGGATCGTCTCGGCCTGGTTCCGTTCGCTGACCGACCGGTCGATGCGCAGCGACCACGACGCCCAGATGGGCTGGCTGGTCATCGTGGGCTCCATCCCCATCGGCGTGCTCGGTGTGACCTTCAAGGACCAGATCGAGGGCCCGTTCCGCGATCTGCGGCTGATCGCCACCACGCTGATCGTGATGGGCATCGTCCTGGGCATCGCCGACCGTCTCGCCGCCCGCGACGAGGTGGGCGGGAAGCACCGGGCCGGCAAGGAGCGCAAGACGCTCAAGGAACTCGGGGTGAAGGACGGCCTGATCTTCGGTTTCTGCCAGGCGATGGCCCTGGTCCCGGGCGTTTCCCGCTCCGGGGCCACCATCAGCGGTGGTCTGCTGATGGGGTACACCCGCGAGGCCGCGGCCCGGTACTCCTTCCTGCTCGCGGTCCCGGCGGTGCTCGCCTCGGGTGTCTTCGAGCTGAAGGACGCGGGCGAGGGACATGTGTCGTGGGGGCCGACGATCTTCGCGACCGTCATCGCGTTCGGCGTGGGGTACGCGGTCATCGCCTGGTTCATGAAGTTCATCACCACCAAGAGCTTCATGCCGTTCGTCATCTACCGCGTACTCCTCGGCGTGCTGCTGTTCGCGCTGGTGGCCGCGGGTGTGCTGAGCCCTCACGCCGGTGAGTCGGCGGGCTAGGTTTCGCTCGTACGGCACCCGGGGCGCCGGGACCTGGTCCTTCGCACGTACGGCACCCGGGGCGCCGGGACACCTGGTTCTTCGCACGCGCGGCACCCGGGCGCCGGGTCAGCGCCTCGCGCGGCGGCGGAACAGGTATCCGCCCAGGACCAGCCCGGCGACCAGGGTCACGGCCAGTACCGCCCAGAGCGGCAGGGTGACGGTGGGAATCCACAGCCGGATGCCGACCGACCCGGTGTTCGCGGCGATGAACCAGATCGCGAGCCCCGCCAGCACCAGGGCCCCGATGGTGCGGATGCGTACGTTCCGACCCTTGACGGTCAGGGTCGGCGGGCCGTGCGATCGGGACGTCTTCTCTGCCATGCGTCCAGTATCGAGCGATTCAGGCGATTAGTCCTGACGGGCGTCCGCATTCCTCGGGTACCGGTGCACCGGGTCGTCGGCGATGCCCGGCCGCACCCGTACGTCCCAGCATGCGACCTGCTCCGGCGGGTCAGGGTGTGTCGCCCCGCCAGTCCCAGCGGTCGGGGTCGCCGTCCCGTGGCCCGTACTCCGCCCTGCCGCCCGGTCCGAACCGCCCGATCTCGGTGTTCAGCGCCGCTCCCTCGCGCAGCGCCCGGTCCGTCCAGCCGGTCACGTCGAGAAGCAGGCCGTCGAGCGGGCCGCCCACCAACTCCCGGTAGGCGTGACCCGGCCGGGGCCCGGGGTCGGGATCGTCATGGTCGGCGCCGTACACGCGCCGCTGCCGCATCAGCTCGTCCATGGGGGCAGGATCGCACCCGGCACTGACAATCGCAGTGGCCGGGTCGTCACGGAGCGCACCGGCGCCGCCGGGTCCGCCTCGATTCCCGGGACCGTCTCCGCATTGTTCGCGAGGCCGAGCCGCCGCTCCCGCGTACACGGGTGGCCACAGGTCCCGGATGTTCCGGGCAGATAGGGTCGAAAGTCCCTGCCGCACGATGTCCTTGCGTACCAGCCTGGGACATGCACCGCCGGAACCTGGAGGGAACATCATGACCAGCACCGACCGTCCCGTGATCGCCGCAGTCGACGGCTCGTCGCACAGCCGCGAGGCACTCGACTGGGCCGCCCACGAAGCTGTACGGCGGGGCCTCGGGCTGACGATCGTGCACGCCCGCACGCCCGACCGGCGCGTCGGACAGGACACGCAGCGGCGCGAGGCGGAAAAGCTGCTCGACCGGTCCGTACGAAGGGTGTCCGAGCTCGCTCCGGGGCTGCACACCTCGAAGCTGACACCGCTGGACTTCCCTTCGGCGGCGCTCACCTCGCTCAGCAGTGAGGCCTCGCTGGTGGTCGTCGGCTCGCGCGGTCTGGGCGGCTTCCGGTCCCTGCTGCTCGGCTCCAACAGCCTGGCGACCGCGTCGATGGCCGAATGCCCCGTCGTCGTGGTCCACAGCGGGCCGTCGGACGAGGACGCGGCGGAGGCGGCGGAAACACATCCCGACATCGTCGCGGGAGTGGCTGCCGACGAGAGCAGCGAAGCGGTTCTCGAGTTCGCCTTCGCGACCGCGGCGTCCCGGCCCGGTGCGCGGCTGCGGATCGTGCACGGCTGGACGATGTTCTCCTCGATGCTCTCGGGCGGCCCCGTCTTCGACCGGGACGCGGCGGCGAACTCGGCCGAACGGACCCTCGCGGAACTCACCGCCGGCTGGCGGGAGAAGTACCCGCAGGTCGAAGTCGTCAGGGAACCGGTCGGCGGCTCCGCCTCACGCACCCTGGTCACGGCATCGGCGACCGCAGCGCTGACCGTGATCGGGCGGCGCCGGGGCGGCGAGTCCCTCGGGCTCGGGCTCTCCCCCGTCGCGCAGACCACGCTCACGCACGCGCTCGGCCCGGTTGCCGTGGTGCCCTGCTGACATCGGCACCGCCCCGCCGTGCGTGCACGCCTCTTGGCCTCGCACGCCGGCGGGCAGACACTGACCCGATGACGCAGCGCGTGGATCTCTCGACCGTGATGGACCGGCTGTCCATCGATGCAGTGATCACCGGCTACGCGACGGCTGTGGACGACGGTGAATGGGCCGACTACCGGGCCCTGTTCACCGCGGACGGCCGAGCCGACTACCGCGGCGCCGGTGGTGTCGAAGGGCCGGCGCACGAGGTCGCCCAGTGGCTGGCGGAGACGATGCGGCTCTTCCCCGTACGCCAGCATCTGATCGTCAACCGCCGGCTCGACCTCCAGGACCTGGGCGGCTACCCGGGCGACCGCGCCGAGGTGGGGGCCGACTACCTCAACCCGATGCGGCTGGAGAGCACCGCGGCCGGTGCGGGCGATGCGGAGGTACGGGCCACCGCGCCGAATTTCGTGTCCGGCGGGCGGTACGCGTTCACGCTGTCGCGTACGGACGGCGGCTGGCGGATCCGGACCGTGACCGTCCACGAGAAGTGGCGCAGCACGGGAAGCCTCTTCCCCACGGACTGATCCCGGCCCTCCGGTGCTTCCGCTCCCCCCGCACCGGGGAAGAACTGCCGAACGGACAAGCAGGGGGGAGACTGCTGATCAGGCAGGACGAGGAGGCGCGGCATGCGATTTCCGGCCGGTCGGAGCGGGCAGTGGGAGCGGGTGCTGCGGTCCGGCCGGTGGCGCGGCTGTCTCGCACTGCTCGCGGGGGCGCTGCCCGCACTCGCGTTCCCCACACCTTCGCTGTGGTGGCTCGCCGGTGTCGGCCTGGTTCCGTGGCTGCTCCTCATCCGGTCCGCCGGCACGGGGCGCCGGGCGGCGCTGGACGGCTGGCTCGGCGGCACCGGCTACATGCTCGCGGTGCATCACTGGCTGATGCCGAGCCTCCATGTCTTCATCGTGGTCCTGGCGGCCCTGCTCGGTCTGCTGTGGGCTCCGTGGGGGCTGCTGGTCTTCCGGATGCTGGGCGGGCCGGTGTCCGCGGCGGCCGTCGTCCTCGCGGTCGTCGTGGTGCCCTCCGGGTGGCTGATGATCGAACTGGCCCGCTCCTGGGAGGCGCTCGGCGGTCCCTGGGGGCTGCTCGGCGCGAGCCAGTGGCAGGTGGCTCCCGCGCTCCGTGTGGCGTCCGTGGGCGGGGTGTGGCTGGTGAGTTTCGTGGTGGTGGCGGTGAATACCGCTGTCGCCCTGCTGTTCGTGTCCGCCGCCGCCCGGGGGGTGGCCGCGGTGAGCATCGTGGTGTGCGCCCTGGCCGTGGGGTTGATGGCGAAGTGGGCGCCGCAGCCCGAGGAGTCGGGGGTGGCCAGGATCGCCGTCGTGCAGCCGGGTGTGTTCACGGGGGCCCACGGCGCCGAGCGCCGGCTCGCCCTCAGTGAACGGCTGACCGGCTCGCTGGCCGGGCGCGATCTCGATCTGGTGGTGTGGGGCGAGAGCAGTGTGGGTGTGGATCTCGCGCAGCACCCGGACATCACCGCCCGGATCGCCGCGCTCTCGCGCCGGGTGGGCGCCGATGTGCTGGTCAATGTGGACGCCCGGCAGACCGACCGATCGGGCCGGACAGGGATCTTCAAGTCGGCGGTGCTGGTGGGTCCGGACGGGCTGACCGGGGACCGCTACGACAAGATGCGGCTGGTGCCGTTCGGCGAGTACATCCCGGCCCGGCCGGTGCTCGGCTGGGCCGCGTCCGTGGGTCGGGCGGCGGGCGAGGACCGGTTGCGGGGCACCCGGCAGGTGACGATGTCGCTGCCCGGAGCCGAGGGCGGGCACGGTCTGCGGATCGGGCCGCTGATCTGCTTCGAGTCCGCGTTCCCCGACATGAGCCGTCGGCTCACCCGGGACGGTGCGCAGCTGCTGATCGCCCAGTCGTCCACCTCCTCGTTCCAGCACAGCTGGGCACCCTGGCAGCATGCCTCGCTCGGGGCGCTGCGGGCCGCCGAGAACGGCCGCCCGATGGTGCATGCCACGCTCACCGGCGTCAGTGCGGTGTACGGCCCGCAGGGCGCGCGCGTCGGTGCTCCGCTCGGTACGGACACGAGCGGCGCCGCCGTGTTCGACGTCCCCCTGGCGACGGGCACCACGCTCTATGTGCGGCTGGGCGACTGGCCGCTCCAGGGGGCCGCGGCGGTGCTGGCCCTGTTCTGCGCCTTCGAAGGGGCCCGGTCGCTCATGAGGCGTGACGGGGTTCCGGGTGAGGCGGCTGCCGCGCCGGCCGGGCCGGTCGTCCGTCCGGGACCCTGACAGCCGGACCGGATGGCGCGGTCCCGGCCGGGCCTATCCGGGGCCGTTCACCGAGACGATGTGGCCCTGGGCGTCGACGGTGAGCGAGACCCGCTCGACCTTGTTGGTCACGGCCAGCACCAGCCACACGGCGCCCCAGAGGAAGCAGGTGAACACCATCAGGATGGCGTGCAGCACATGGTTCAACGGGTTTCCCCGGACCATGACGACCTGTGTCCCGGAGCGTGATTCCACCCGCCAGCCGCTCGCGATCCGCTGATTGACCGCCCAGTCGAGGATCAGACCGCGCTGCTTCTCGTCGGGCGGCCGCCCGTCGGCCGAGTAGTAGCCCGGCGGCGGCTGGAGCGCTCCCCAGCCCTTTGGCTCGTCGTGAGATCTCACGAGGTCACCTCCACGGGCCGGTGGCCCATCACCCCAGCCTGCATCGGAGCGGGACCCGACGCATCCGGAGGCTCACCGGCCGCCGCTCCCGGCGGCTGCGCCGGGACTTAGCCTGAATCCACCGCCTTGGATTGAAAAGGATCTTCTAACGGTTTTCTGAGCTCGTGCCGGGTCGGTGCTCGGTTTGGGGCAGGTGGTATCTGC
>NZ_JBHVWT010000039.1:46968-55417 GCF_042882135.1 Streptomyces sp. NPDC058240 | reverse complement strand
CCGACCCCAGACCTTACGTCTGGACCAAGACCGCAGACGAGATCCTCGAACGCCTCGCCAGCTATCTGAACAGAATTCCTGACTCAGAAGACTAGCATGGGCGGACTTTCTGTACGCCGTAGGTACGGGCACAGCTGTACGCCGCGAGTACAGGCACATCGGGAGGACGCACACGTGGTCGCACACGCACGCGCCGGGGCTCTGGCCGGCGCCGCACTTCTGCTGACGGGGCTGCTCGCGGGCTGCGGCGGAGGTACGGACGACAAGCCGGCCAACGGAACGGACCACGATGCCGCGCCCTCGGCCGGCCGGCCGTCCACCACGCCGGGCACCCCCCGGCTGCCCGCGGCCCTCACCTCCCAGCGGCTGGACTGGAAGGGCTGCGAGGCCCGCGCGGGCGAGCGCGCGCCCGGGTCCGACTGGCGCTGCTCGACGGTCCGGGTGCCGTTGGACTACGCGAAGCCCGACGGCGAGACGATCGGGATCGCGCTGATCCGCAAGAAGGCCGGGAACACCAGCCGGCGCCTCGGCTCGATGCTGTTCAACTTCGGCGGCCCCGGCGGTTCGGGGGTCTCGATACTGCCGCGCGCCGCCGGCTCGTACGGCAACCTCAACTCCCGCTACGACCTGGTGGGCTTCGACCCGCGCGGGGTCGCGGGCAGCGAAGGAGTGAGCTGCCGCACCGACAAGGAGCAGGAGAACGCCTACCGGAAGGTCGACATGACCCCGGACACGGCGGCGGAGGAGGTGGCGTTCCTGAAGGACGGCGCGGACTTCGGCGCAGGCTGCGAGCGCCGCTCCGGCAAGGTCCTGCCGTACGTCGGCACGACGAACGCGGCCCGGGACATGGACCTGATCCGTGAGGTGCTCGGCGACAAGAAGCTCACCTATTTCGGCGTGTCGTACGGCACCGAGCTCGGCGGCACCTACGCGCACCTCTTCCCCGGGAACATCGGCCGGACGGTCCTGGACGCCGTCGTCGACCCGACCGCGGACACCATCGGGCACGCCCGCAACCAGGCGACCGGCTTCCAGCGGGCGCTGGAGAACTACCTCAAGGACCGCGGTCAGGACCCGAAGGCCGGGACGCGGCGCATCGCCCGGCTGCTGGAGCGGATCGACAAGAAGCCGCTGCCGACCACCTCGGGCCGCGAGCTCAACGACTCCCTGGCCGTCACCGGCATCGTCATGCCGCTCTACTCCAAGAGCAACTGGCCGTATCTGACGCAGGCGCTGGACGAGGCCGAGAAGAGCGGCACCGGGAACATGCTGCTCCAGCTGGCCGACTCGTACAACGGCCGTGACGAGAAGGGGCACTACGACACCCAGAACCACTCGCAGCGCGCCATCTCCTGCGCGGACAGCAGCCTCCGGCCGACGGCGGACGAGGCGAAGGCGCTCCTGCCGGAGTTCCGGAAGCTGTCCCCGGTGTTCGGCCCGTTCCTGGCGTGGGACACGGCGGGCTGGTGCTCGCAGTGGCCGGTGAAGGGTGAGCACGAAAACCCGGAGGCGAGCGCTCCGGGCGCCGGTCCGATCCTGGTCGTCGGCACGACGGGTGACCCGGCGACGCCGTACGAGGGTGCCCGGAAGATGGCGGACGAGCTGGGCAAGGGCGTGGGCATCATGCTCACCAACAAGGGCGAGGGGCACGGCGCGTACGGCGGGAACTCCTGCGTGACGTCGACCGTGGACGCGTACTTCCTCGACGGGATGGTCCCGGAGGACGGCAAGACCTGCTCGTAGGGCGGCCCGGAGGTACGGCGAAGGGGCCGGTCCGTGCGGACCGGCCCCTTCGCCGTACCAAAAGGTGTCTCAGTACACGGGCTTCTCGGGCTCGATCTGGTTGACCCAGCCGATCACGCCGCCGCCCACGTGGACAGCGTCGGCGAAGCCCGCCGACTTGAGGACCGCGAGGACCTCGGCGCTGCGGACGCCCGTCTTGCAGTGCAGGACGATGCGCTTGTCCTGCGGGAGGTCCTGGAGGGCATTGCCCATCAGGAACTCGTTCTTCGGGATCAGCTTCGCGCCCGGGATCGAGACGATCTCGAACTCGTTCGGCTCACGGACGTCGATGATCTCGATCTTCTCGTCCGCGTCGATCCACTCCTTGAGCTGCTTGGGAGTGATCGTGGAGCCGAGCGCCGCCTCCTGGGCCTCCTCGGACACGACGCCGCAGAAGGCCTCGTAGTCGATGAGCTCCGTAACGGTGGGGTTCTCGCCGCAGACCGCGCAGTCGGGGTCCTTGCGGACCTTGACCTGGCGGTACTGCATCTCCAGGGCGTCGTAGATCATCAGTCGGCCGACCAGCGGGTCGCCGATGCCGGCGAGCAGCTTGATGGCCTCGTTGACCTGGATGGAACCGATCGACGCGCAGAGCACCCCGAGCACGCCGCCCTCGGCGCAGGAGGGCACCATGCCCGGCGGGGGCGGCTCCGGGTAGAGGCAGCGGTAGCAGGGGCCGTGCTCGGACCAGAAGACGGACGCCTGGCCGTCGAACCGGTAGATCGAGCCCCAGATGTACGGCTTGTTCAGCAGTACGGCCGCGTCGTTGACCAGATAGCGGGTGGCGAAGTTGTCCGTGCCGTCCACGATCAGGTCGTACTGGGCGAAGATGTCCATCACGTTGTCGGCTTCGAGCCGCTCCTCGTGAAGGACCACGTTCACGTACGGGTTGATGCCCAGCACCGAGTCCTTGGCGGACTCGGCCTTGGAACGCCCGATGTCGGCCTGACTGTGGATGATCTGGCGCTGCAGGTTCGACTCGTCGACCTCGTCGAACTCCACGATGCCGAGCGTGCCGACACCGGCCGCGGCCAGGTACATCAGGGCCGGCGACCCGAGACCGCCGGCACCGACACAGAGCACCTTCGCGTTCTTCAGCCGCTTCTGTCCGTCCATCCCGACATCCGGGATGATCAGGTGGCGGGAGTACCTGCGGACCTCGTCGACGGTGAGCTCAGCAGCTGGCTCGACCAGGGGTGGCAGCGACACAGGAACCTCAACAATGCAGGTGGTCGGTTTCTACGTACTTCATCTACGTACGGTTGTTCTTGCCGTAACACTGCCACGCCCCCTGTCATTCCGAGATACCAGGTCCGATCCGCGAGACAATTTCGTCCCAGTACCTGGGCAGCGCCGCGAATGGGTCCGTTTGTCCCTGTTGGCCGTCTCGATCCGTGAAGAAGATCGTGCCCGCGCCCTGCCAGCGGGCTATGCGCATGGCCTCTTCGAGGTGGGTGCGCGGAACGCCGTGGACGAAGTGCGCGAACCGCTCCGGCGGATACGAGGCGGTCCACTCCGCCACCTGCGACCAGCGGTAGTCGGTCCACGGTCCACTGAAGGTGACCAGCTGGTCTGCGGCCTCGGCATAGCCGGGATACGGATGGGTGCCCAGCCCGAGCACCAGCGGCCCGATCCGCTCCCCGTACGGGCGGTCGCCGTCTTCGAGGAGCGTCGCGAGGGTGCTGGTGAGACGGCGCACCGCCGGGAGGTGGGCGCGCTCGGCCGGGCAACGGCCGAGATAGAAGCCGTCGACGCGGTACCAGTCGAGGAACGACTGGGCGTCGGAGATCAGTTCCCCGAAGGGGCGGCTGCCGAAGACCAGGTCGAGATGGCCGAGCAGCCGGCCGCCCGCCGCCCGTACCGAGTCCCGCGGATCCTCGCCGTGCACGGCCCGCTCGCGCGCGTTGCGGAGCCGGCCCGCGGCTTCCAGGCAGTGCGGATCGGGGCGGGCGCCGGGGCCGTTGTCGATGTTGAGGACGGCCCAGTGCAGCGGAGTGCCGGGGCGGGCCAGTTCGGCCCATTCGGTCGGCGCGAGCAGCGGATGCGCGTAACCGGGTACGCCGAAGCCGAACTGTTCGGCGCCGCTGGTCCGGCGGGCCGTGCCGGTGCTGGTCAGATACGGCATGCCGCCTCCATCCAGATGTCGGCGAGGGACTCCTCCAGATTGATCCGGGGACGCCAGCCGAGCCGGTCCCTGGCGGTGCGGACGTCCGCCTGCTGCCAGGCGCCGCAGCCGTCCGGATAGGGGGACGGGGTCGCCGAGAGGTGCTCGATGACCGACTCGGTCGAGGTGCGCGGGGCACCGATGGGCAGCCGGGGCGGGGGCGCGTCGAGTTCGTGGAGTGCGCCCGCGTACCCGGCGACCCTGGCGAGGACGGCGGCCGCGTCCCGGAGCCGCACGGCGCGGCCGGTGCCGATGTTGACGACGCCCTGGGCGGCGGAGAGCGAGGCGGCGTGCACGGCGCGCGCGACATCGCGCACGTCCACGAAGTCGCGCTGCACGCCGAGGCCGCTGAGCTTCAGCTCGCCGTCGCCGGACTGCATGGCCCGGCGCATCGCCTCGGCGAGCCTGCCGAGCGGGGAACCGGCCGGGGTGCCCGGCCCGACCGGGGAGAAGACCCGCAGCACGACCGCGTCGAGGCCCGAGCCGAGGACGAGTTCAGTGGCGGCGAGTTTGCTGACGCCGTACGGGCCGCCGGGGCGCGGAATCGCGTCCTCGGCGGTGGACGAGCCGGGCTGCGAGGGCCCGTACTCCGACGAGCAGCCGACCTGGACGAGCCGGGCCGTGCAGCCGCTGCGCCGCATCGCCTCGCACACCGTGGCGACGGCGACGGTGTTGTGACGGGTCAGATCGCGGGCCCCGCCGCGGGTGGCGCCCGCGCAGTTGACCACCACTCCGGGGTGGACGGCGTCCAGGAAGCGGGTCAGCGCGCCGGGGCTGCCGCTGGCGAGGTCGAACCGTACGTCGGCGTCGTCGCCCCGGCCGAGCGCCGTGAGGTGCACGGCCGGGTCGGCGAGCAGGCGGTCGGCCACGAACCGGCCGAGGAATCCGTTGGCTCCGAGCAGCAGCACCCTCATCGCGCGCCCCCTCGGCGCCGACGGCGAGCTGCCGGTGAAGGGGATTGGGGGGTCATGTCCGGTGTCTCCTTGAGGAAGTGAGATGCAGTGGCGGGCAATGACCCGCGGCGTCGGCTCCGCGGGGCGTGCGGTGGCAGTGGTAATGCTGTGGTGGTTACGCGGCGGCCGGGCCTTCATCGACCGGCCGGGCGGGGGTGTGGGCGGACGCCCTGGAGAGGACGACGGTGGCGGCGATCAGGAGTCCGAGCCCGGAGGCACCGCACGCGACGGCGGGTACGGATCCGGTGCCGGACGCCATGACGAGGATGTCGACGGGGCGGGCGAGGAAGTGCAGACCGGGCAGCCGCCCGGCCAGGACCAGTGCGGGCGCCAGGGCCTCGACCGCACAGGCGACGGCCAGCCCGCCGGTGGCGAGCTCGGGGAACCCGTGCACGGTCAGCAGCCGGGCCAGCAGGAGCAGCACCCCGAGCGCGGCCGCCCCGCCGAACGCCCCGCCGCCCCCGTATCCCAGGTGGGCGAGGCAGAGCAGCCCGGCGAGGGCGCACAGGTGGAGTGCGACGGCCCCGAACAGCAGGGGGCGCACACCCGCGGCGAACTCCTCCAGCGCGCGGCTGCCGTTGAGTTTGCGGTGGGCGTGCACGGAGAAGAGGTGGGCGCACCAGGTGGCCGGGGCGAGCGAGAGGGCCAGGCCCAGCAGCGGTGCGGGGGTGATCGCCCAGGGGCCCTCGGGGCCGCCGCTGAGCACCTGGTCGAGCAGCGGTTCGCCGTACAGGACGTAGCCGAGGAGCCAGCAGCCGTACACCTTGGCCGCGCCCGATGAGCGGCCTTCGGCGTGCAGGGGGCCGCTGCGCAGGCTGACGGCGAGCCCGATGAGCGCGACGAGCGCTCCGGCGAGGGCGATCACGAGCCGTGCCCGGCCGCCGAGCACTCCCTCGGTGAGCCCGAGTGCGCCGGCGGTCGCGACGCAGGCGGCGCCCGGCACCAGCGCGCGGAGCGACCAGGCGGCGCGTGTCGCGATGTCACGCTCCGGCGCGTCGGGCCCTGTTGCGGGCTCCGCCGCCACACCGGGTACCCGTGCGAACAGCTCCTCGGCGAGCGAGAAGACATCGCGGTGCCGGTAGCGGGCGGCGACGCGGTCGGTGACGCCATGGGCTTCGAGCCCGGCGGCGACCTCCAGCGGGTCGACGGCCCGTTCGCACAGCTCGCGGTGCCGGTGCATCAGCGATTTCACGGGGTCGGCGGGGCCGCGGCGCGAGGCAATGAGCCGACGCGCCGGAGCGGGGCGCGCGATCTCGGGGGCGCGGGAGAGCTCGGAGGACTCGGACCGCCCAGGCGCCCCAGGTGTCTCGGAGGACTCGGAGGACTCGGAGGACTCGGACGGCCCGTGCGCCTCAGGCGTCCCAGGCGTTTCAAGCGTCTCAGGCATCCCAAGCATCTCGGAGGGCTCGGACGGCTCGTGCGTCCCGGGGTTCTCGGAGACCAGGGCCCGGGAGCGGAGGTCCCAGCTTCCGCCGGTGGTCGGTGTGGCGGGTGCGTCGGACACTTCGGTCGGGCCGCCCATGGTGATTCCTCCGTGATCGTCGCCGGCTGTGTCGGACCGCCCCGGCCCGCCGCCCCGGCCCGGCCCGGCCGTCTCCTGCTCCGGTTCACGCATCGCCGCCCCCCGCTCCCCGCGCTCCCGTGCAGATGGCCCGGGGCCCGCAGGCCCAGCTGGGCCTGCGGTCGGCCGTGACCGACAGGGCGAGGCCCGAGGCCGTCCACGGACCCAGGACATGCGCCTCCGGCGGGGTGGCGAAGGGGCGCGGTTCGCCGTCGGCGTCCACCGCATCGGCTTCCGTGCGCACCGGGGCGTGCGAGATCAGCTCCAGGTAGATGCCGCGAAATGCCGCGAGATTCTGTTCGACGGTGAAGAGTTCGAGCGCGCGGGCGCGCGCCGCCGCTCCGAGCCGTGCACGCCGCTCGGGGTCCCGCAGCAGCGCGAGACAGGCATCGGCCAGCGCTCTCGGGTTGCGCGGGGGCACGACGAGCCCGGTGCCGCCGATGACCTCGACGACCGCGCCGACATCCGTCGACACCGTGGCCCTGCCGCAGAACATCGCCTCGACGAGGCCGATCGGAAAACCCTCGACCACGCTGGACAGGACGACGACCCCGGCCGCCGCGTAGGCGTCCGGCAGATGGGGCACCTCGGCTCCGCCGATGTCCTCGAAGGAGACCGGGTTGTCGCCGACGGCATGGGCGTCCGCGGCCTCGTCGGGGAACAGCTGGGCGGCGAGCGCCCGGCAGTGCGCGAGATAGGTGGCGCCTTCCGCGCCCCGGACCGGGGCGCCGACGATCCTCAGCCGGGCGTCCGGTTCGGCCTTCCGCACTTCCGCGAAGGCGTGCAGCAGTGCGATCAGGTCCTTGGCGGGCTCGATCCGGCCGACCCAGACCAGGGTGTCGTCGGGCCCGCTGTCGCCGCTCTCCCCCAGCGCCGTGAAGCGGTCGGACTCCATGCCTGGGTAGACGGTGCGCAGCTTCTCGCGGGCGGCTCCGCAGCGTTCCTGCCAGCGGCGGGCGTGGGTGTTGCCGGGGGTCACGATCGCGGCCTGCCGGTACACCTCGGTGGCGAGCCGCCCGTGGAAGTTGGCGAGCAGGGCGCGCACCGGTGCGTTCAGCGGGGTGCCGGTCGCCGCGAGGTAGTGCGCCCGCAACTGCGCGCCGTGCTCGGTCACCAGCAACGGCACCCCGAAGAAGCGTTTGGCCAGCAGCCCCGGCAGAGCGGCGGCGCCGCCGGACGTCGCGTGGCAGAGGTCGACCGCGCCGAGGCCCTCCTCGTCGTACCAGTCGAGCGAGAGCGGGCGGAGCACCCGGTCGAGCTCCCGGGCGAAGGCGAGGAGGTCGGGGACGGTGGCGGTCTGGACGGTGCGCCCGGTGCCCGGGGCGCGGCAGGCCGCTTCGAGTACACGCAGGGCGGTTTCGGAGCGGAGGGCCGCGCCGAGTCCGCCGTGCTCGCGAGCCAGTTCGGCGAGTCCGTACAGGCCGTCCGTGAACTGCGCGTCCGCGGCAGCGGCGGCCGTACGCCCTTCACCGCCCGGTTCACCGGCACCCGCGCCCGCGTCGGCCCCCTCGTCCTCGCCGCTCGCCGCGCCGGCCGCGCAGACCGAGGCGGCGAGAGCCGCGAAGTGGGCCGTGAAGCGCTGCCGTTCGCGCCGTCCGTACGGGCGGATGCCCCCGCCCGTCACCATCCGGTTGAGCAGCCCCTTGGGGGCCCGGGTACCCAGGACGCCCTCGTCGGCCGTCCACAGCGGCGCCGTCCGCACCCGGCCGACCTGCGTCGGGAGCGGGACCCAGCCCCGCGCCTCCTGCTCGGCGGAGCGGCTGAGCGCGAAGAGATCGAACTCGTGCTGCGCGAGCCCGCGCACCAGGCGGTCGCACCAGAGCCTGGACTCACCGGTCGCATACGGATAACCACCGTCGGTGAGGAGTCCGATCCGCACGAGCACACCTCCGATCTCCCTTGTGGGCGGCCGCCGTTGGTATGGCGGCTCACAGCGGGACGACCGTATGCGGATACGCCGGTGGTGCGACGGACGGTTGTCCGTCGCAC
>NZ_JBHVWT010000039.1:37050-46958 GCF_042882135.1 Streptomyces sp. NPDC058240 | reverse complement strand
ACACCCCTGCGCCTTCTTGTGGGTGGCTCCTCGGTGGGTGCGGTGCCGCAGGGGGGCGGTACTGGGGGGGGACGTCTTGTTGGGGGGGGGTTGTTTTCCCCCCCCCACCACCGAAAGGGGTGAACCGTCGTAACTTTCCCGCCCCCGTAGCGTTCTGTCGCGCTATGGGAGCGATCGGTCACACAGGGTCAGGCGGCGGCCAGCTCCTTGCGGGCCGCGCGGCGCACCGCCGCGAGCGCCGGATCGAGCGCGGGAACGGCCGCCAGGAGCTGCTTGGTGTACGGGTCCCGGGGGTTCTCGTACACCTGGCCCACCTCGCCCTCCTCGACGATCCGCCCCTGCCGCATGACGGCGACCCGGTCGCTGACCTGCCGTACGACGGCGAGGTCGTGCGCGATGAAGACCAGGGCGAGCCCCAGTTCCCGCTGCAGTTCCGCCAGCAGGGCGGTCACCTGGGCCTGGGTCGTCACGTCGAGCGCGGAGACGGCCTCGTCGCAGACGATCAGCTCCGGCTCGGCGGCCAGTGCGCGGGCGATCCCGACGCGCTGGCGCTGTCCGCCGCTGAACTCGTGCGGATAGCGGTCGTAGCTCTCCGGGGCGAGGCCGACCCGGGTCAGCAGATCCCGGACCCGCGCCCTGATCACCACCTCGTCGCGCTCCCCCGAGGCCCGCAGCGGGTCGGCGACCGACTCGCCGATCGAGCGGCGCGGGTTGAGCGAGGAGACGGGGTCCTGGAAGACCATCTGCACCCGGGCCTCGCGGGTGAGCCGGCCCGAGGTGGGTGCCAGCAGACCGACGAGCATCCGCCCGAGGGTGGTCTTGCCGCTGCCGCTCTCACCGACGATGCCGAGGGTCTCACCGCGCCGGACGGTGAGCGAGACGCCGTCGACGGCGGCGAGGGCGGACTTCCCCCTGCCGAACACCTGCCGGACGTCGACGGCCTCGACGAGCGGCGCGCCCGCGTCGTCCGCCGGCTTCGCGCCCGAAGGGATCCGTCCCTCCGCCACCCGCGGCACCGCCGCCAGCAGCGCCCGCGTGTACGGCTCGCGCGGCGCCACGAGCACCTCGCCCACCGGCCCCCGTTCCACCGCCCGCCCCGACTGCATGACCAGCACCTCGTCGACCGACTCCGCCGCCACGCCCACGTCGTGCGTGACCAGCAGCAGCCCCATGCCCGTCTCGCGGCGCAGATCGTGCAGCAGGTCCAGGATCTGGGCCTGGACGGTGACGTCCAGGGCGGTCGTCGGCTCGTCGGCGATGAGCAGCTGGGGCTCGCAGGCCAGGGCCATCGCGATCAGTGCCCGCTGCCGCATCCCGCCGGAGAACTCGTGCGGCCGGGACCGGGACCGCCGCACCGCATCGGGGATCCCGACCCGGTCCAGCACCTCCACCGCCCGTGCCCGCGCCGCCCGGCGGGAGGCCCGGTGGTGGACCCGGTACACCTCGGCGATCTGGTCGCCCACCGCGTAGTACGGGTCCAGCGAGGACAGCGGGTCCTGGAAGACCATCGCGGCCTTCGCACCCCGCAGGGCGCGCAGTTCCGCGTCGTCCGCCGCGGTCACGTCCACCCCGGCGACCCGGATCGAGCCGCCGACCTTCGCACCGGTCCCCCGGTGCAGTCCGAGCAGGGCGTACGCCGAGGCGCTCTTGCCGGAGCCGGACTCCCCGACGACGCCGAGCGCGCCGCCGGCCTCCAGCGAGAACGACAGCCCGTCCACCGCCCGCACATCGCCGAACGAGATCGAGAGATCGGAGACTTCGACCAGGCTCATGCCAGCACCACCCGTCGGTCGGCCATCGCCTGGAGAATGTCCGCGACGGCATTGGCGAGGACGACGAAGAATCCGGTGACGAGCACCAGACCGACGACCACCGGAAGGTCCACGTGCTTCACGGCGTCGACGAGTTCACGGCCGACCCCGGGAATCCCGAAGAGCGATTCGGTGAGGACGGCGCCGCCGAACATCGAGCCGATGTCCAGTGCGCCGAGCGCGATCACCGGCGCCAGCGCACCGCGCAGCGCGTGCCGCCCCACGAGCGCCCGTTCGCCGACCCCGTACGCCCTGAAGGTGCGCACATGGTCCTCGGCCAGGGTCTCCAGCATCGAGGCCCGGGTCATCCGGGCGTACGGCGCAGCGGACACCAGGGCCAGCGAGATCCAGGGGAGCAGCAGGTTCCAGGCCCACTGCTCCGGGTCCTCGGTGAGCGGTACGTAGTCCGGGAACGGCAGGATCTGGAGCGCCGTGACCAGGATGATGATCAGCAGCAGCCCGATGACGAAGACCGGGGTGGCCATGCCGGCCAGGGTGATCCAGGTGAGGACGCGCTCGGTCAGCCGGCCGCGCCGCCACACCGAGAGCAGTCCGGTGCCGACCCCGAGCAGCATCCACAGCACGAAGGCGCCGACGGCGAGCGAGGCGGTGGCCGGGAGCTTGGCCAGGATCAGCTCGGTGACCTGCTGGTCGCTCTGGTACGAGAGCCCCAGGCAGGGCGCCTGGCAGTGCAGCACCCCGGTCCCGGTCGAGTAGTCGCGGCCGACGAAGAGACCCTGGAGGAAGTGCGCGTACTGCACGTACAACGGGTCGCCCAGGTGCAGCTGTTCGCTGACCTGCGCCACCTGTGCGGGCGAGCAGCGCGGACCGCAGGCGATCTGCGCGACGTTGCCGGGGGCGACGTAGAAGGCCGCGTAGACGACGACGCTGAGGGCGAGCAGCACGAAGAGTGCCCCGCCGAGGCGCCTGAGCAGGAACCACTTCACGCGTCGGCCTCCTTATTCCGGCCGGTGCCGATCCGCAGCCGGGACTCGGCGCGCGGGTCGAGCGCGGTGCGCACGCCCTCGCCGAGGACGGTCAGCGCCAGCACGGTGACGAAGAGCAGCAGCGCGGGGATCAGCAGATAGGTGGGCGCCGCCTGGTACCAGGTGTCGGCGTCGCTGAGCATCTGCCCCCAGGACGGCGTGGGCGGCTTGATGCCCACGCCGAGGAAGGACAGGGCCGCTTCGACGACGATGTTAGCCGGGAAGAGCAGCACCGCGTAGGTGATGACGGGGGCGGCCAGTGCGGGCAGCAGTTCGCGCCTGGCGATCTGCCAGGAACCCCAGCCGCTGAGCCGGGCGGCGGCGACGTGGTCGCGCGATTTCAGCGAGAGCGTCTGGGCGCGCACGATCTTCGAGGTTCCGGACCAGCCGACCAGGCCGATGATCACGGCGATCAGGACCGGGCGGGGGAAGCTCGTGGGTACGACGGCGAGCGCGCCGAGCGCGATCACCATGACGGGCAGCGCGACCACGACGTCGGTGACCCGGCTGAGCGCCTGGTCGACGAAGCGGTTGCCGAGTCCGGCCGCGAGCCCGATGCCGACCCCGATGAGCACCTGGAGCAGGGTGGCGGCGAGCGCGACGCCGAGCGATACCCGGGCGCCGTACACGACACGGGCGAACAGGTCGCGCCCGGTGAGCGGTTCGACGCCGAGCCAGTGCTCGGCGCTGATCCCGCCGAAGGAGCCGACCGGCACCCCGCCGGTGGCGGAGTCGACGAGATCCGGGTGATACGTGGTGGGGTCCTGGCCCTCGATGCCCGCGAGCAGCGGTGCGGCGAGCGCGACCAGGACCAGCAGGGCGACGATCGCGGCCGCCACGAGGGCCGCGCGCCGGGCGCGCAGCCGCCGCCAGAACGGATGGGCCCCGGAGGCGGGGACCGCGACGGCCCCCGCCTCCTCGGCCAGAATTGCGTCTGCCATGGCTACTTGACCGCGACCTGCGAGATGTCGAGCACACCGGTCCAGTCGCTGATCACGACGTTCTTGACGGACTCGCCGTACAGGCGCTTGTAGACCGGGTGGAACAGCGGCACGGTCAGCGCCTGCTCACCGACCTTCTTGTCGAGCGCGCCCCAGCGCTTCGCGGCGGCGCTCAGGTCGGTCAGCTTGTTGATCTCGTCGATCTCCTTGTTGACCGCGGGGTCGTTCAGCTGGCCGGAGTTGAAGTTGTAGCCGGACTTGACGATCTGGCGCCCGTCGAAGATCGGCGCGAAGAACGGACCGCCGGACGGCCAGTCGGCGCCCCAGCCGCCGAGGAAGAAGCCGGGCTCGCTCTTCAGGCTGTAGACCGTGTCGGAGTAGTCGTTGCTCTCCAGACCCTGGAGCTTGACGGTGATCCCGGCCTTCTTCAGCGCCTCCTGGAGGGCGGTGGCGATCTCCGGGCTGGTGGCGAAGTCCTTGTCGTTGGAGTGCGTGAGGGTGACGGTCAGCCCCTTGGGGTAGCCGGCCTCCTTCAGCAGCTCCTTGGCCTTGGCCGCGTCGCCGTTCTTCCCGGCCGGGAAGTGGTCGTACGGCGTGTAGCCGAAGGCCGCCTGGTCGGGCAGGAAGGTGGTGGCGGGCTCGGCGAGCGAGGAGCCGCCGGCCGCGTTGACCACGGAGGAGCGGTCCACGGCGTACGAGATCGCCTGACGCACCTTCGGGTTGTCGAACGGCTTCACCTTCGGGTTGAAGGCGATGTAGTTGGTGTAGCCGAAGTGGCCGGTGCCGACGCGGGCGGCCAGCTTCTTGTCGCCGGTGACCTTGGCGAGCTCGGCCGGGCCCAGGTTGGTGTCGGTGGTGACGGCCGCGGCGTCGGCGCCCTGCGAGGCGGACAGACGCTGGTTGATGACGGCGGAGTCGAGCCCGGAGCGCACGTCGATCCGGTCGGGGTAGGCCTTGCGCTCCTCGTCGGTCGCCGCCGACCAGTGCGGGTTGCGCTCCAGGATCAGGCGCTCGCCGTCGCCCTCGTTCTTGACGACCTTGTACGGGCCCGAGGAGATCGGGTGCTCCTCGTACTTGGTGCCCTTGTCCTTGGCCTTGGGCACCGGGGTCGTCTGGGTCTGCGTGGCCAGGAAGGGGAATTCGCCCTCCGGCTTGTTGAGGTGGAAGACGATCGTCTTCGCGTCGGGCGTCTCGATCGAGTCGAGGCCCTTCTTGTCCTTGTACGGGCCCTGGTAGTCGGCGCCGCCGATCAGCCAGTCGCGCAGGTAGGGCGCGCCGCCGGAGAGCTCGGCGGCGAAGGAGCGCTCGATGCCGTACTTGATGTCGGCACTGGTGATCGCGGTGCCGTCCTCGTACTTCAGGCCGTCCTTGAGGGTGTACGTCCACACTGTGGCGTCCTTGCTGGGCCTGCCCAGGTCGGTCGCGAGGTCGGGGACGACCTTCGCACCGGCGGCGCCGTCCTCCCGGTTGCGGGTGGTGAGCGTGCGGAAGACCAGGGACGGGACGTTGCCGCCACCGGAGGTGTAGAGCCGCGCGGGGTCGAAGTCCTCCTGCGGCTTGCTGTTGAGGACGGTGAGTGTGCCGCCCTTCTCGGGCTTGCCCGCCGCGCCGGAGCTGCCGTCGCCGCCCTTGTTGTCCTTGGGCCCGCAGGCCGCGGCACCCGCGGCCACGACGAGTACTGCGGTGGCCGCTGCCACGCGGCGCGATATGACGGACGGTTGACGCATCGGAAGGTGACCTCTCGGGTGTACTGCCTGGAGAAAGGGACGGAAGGAGTTCCGCGCAGGCAGCGACGAGAGCGAGTGCACACAGCCGGTCGATGGGTGGAGAAACTGACCGGAAACACCGAACTGCCGCGCCTGCGGGCGGAATGCGCCCGGCGCGGCAGTCATGCGTGGCGGCCCAGGCCCGTCAGGGCTCGGACCGCGGGCGGACGCGCGCTCGGGCAGGCGTCAGCAACAGTGGATGTCGGCGACACTGTGCCCGGTCACACCGATGAGCGCCAGCTCTATGACTGCGCGATCGGGGAGGACGGGGCCGTGTGACATGTCGAGAAATATGGATCACCACCCAGGGGATGTCAACGTGAATTGAGACAGCGATCTCACGATGCGGACAGCCTGCGGGCATACGTACGCCGGTTCCGCGTACGACTACGAGGCGCGGCGCGCCCGGGAGGCGGCCCGTCGCATCAGCGGGCCCGCCCCCTCCCGGATCAACTGGGCGGATACACCCAGGCGTTGGGCCGGCACTTGATCCCGTCGATGTTCAGGGACTTGGTCTGCTGCTGCATCACCGGAGCGAGGGCTCCGCGCGTGCCGCAACTCACATGGTCGTGACCCAGCCGGTGACCGACCTCATGGTTGATCAGCATCTGGCGGTAGGCGAAGAGTTTGTCCGGCCCGAAGGTCGACGACCCCTGTGCCCAGCGATAGGCATTGATCATCACGCGCTCGGTCGCTGCGGAGTCGCACGAGACGTTGTCCTCCGTCGTGTCCAGCCCGGACTTCATGCACCATTCGCCGGTGGTCCCCGGACTGGCCAGGGTGATCACGAAATCGGGGTCGTCGGTGGAGACCCGCTCGAACGTCATCGCCCCGTCGTGCGCCCAGCTGCGGTCGTCGTTGAGCGTCTCCTGGACGGCCCTGGCGAAGAGCGCGGCGTCGAGGCCGAGGCCCTTCTCCACGTCGATCCGGTAGCGGTACCTGTGCCCCCGGCCCGGGGCCTTCGCCGTCCCCGGAACCGCCTCGAACTTTCCGGACGCCTTCAGTTCCGGGGCGAGCGGATAGGCCTTGGCCATCTTCTGGGCGTACGAGAGCGGCTTGGCCCGCACCGGCTCCGGGGTCGGCCGGTCGTCCGAGCGGGAGGCGCCGTCGGGGCCGAGCCGGTCGACGCCCGAGGGCTGCGCGGAGGTGGTCCCGCCGCCGTTGTCCTGGGTGACCTGCCCGGCCACCACCACCGCGAGGACCGTGGTCACCGCGGCGGCCGCGATCCCGGTGAAGGTGCGGCCCTTGGCGCCCTTGCCGTCCTTGGCCGGCGCCGGGCCGTCGGTGCCGCCGCCGGGCGGCTGCTCGTCCCGCTCACCGACCGAGGTGGACGGATCGGCGGGGCGGGGCGGCGGGATGGAAGGCCCGCGCGGTGCGGGCGGAGCGGGCGGAGCGGGCGGAGCGTCGAACGCATCGACGAACTCGCGCCGCGGTCCCGGTACCAGCGGCCGGGTGCCGGTCGACTGCTGCCGCCCGGCCGCCGCCTGCTGCTGGGCCGTCGGCCGCGCTCCGGGCCGGTGGTCGTCGCCCCGGTGGAGCTGCTGGAGGCCGGTCCCCCAGCCGCCGCCGGGTTCGCGCTGTTCGGGGTGGCCGCCGCGGACGTGTCCGGTCTGCTGGAACGGGGTGTGCCCGTCGGAGCCGGCCGGTGCCTCCACCGACCTCCGGCGCCGCCCGGTGCCGGGGACGGGCCGGACGGCCTCACGATCGGCGCCCGCGTCCGCTGTGGCGGCCTCGATGTCGGGCCCCGAGGATTTGGGGCCCTTTCGACTATGTCGTCCCACGCCCCGGATCAGCTCCCGCCGCGTTCGTCGAGCAGTTCCCGGAAGGCCTGGGCGACCGCCTCCGGGTACTCCATCATCGCCACGTGCCCCGCGTCGGGCAGTGTCAGCAGCCGCGCATCACGGAAGGCCGCGGACGCCTTGCGCGCCATCCGGTACGAGACGAGCTGGTCCCGTCCGCCGTACACGAGCTGGGTCGGTGCGAGCACCCGCTCGGCCTGGCGCCACAGTCCGTGCTGCCCGCCGAGCGTGTACGCGTCGACAATGCCACGTGCCGAGCGCGCCATCGCGTCCCAGAAGTAAGGCAGTCCCATCCGGCGCTCCATTTCGGCCACCGCTGCGCGGAAGCCCGACTCGGAGACGCGCCCCGGATCGCCGTAACAGAGTGCCATCACTCCGCGGGTGCGCTCCTCCGCGGACCAGTCCCTGGTCATCCGGGCGAACAGGCCGGCCACACCGGGCACCGCGAGCAGACCCGTCGGTACGGCGGACCGCTGCACCCGGATCTCGGGGAGCGCGGGCGAGACGAGGGTGAGGGTGCGCACCAGGTCGGGACGGACCGCGGCGACCCGGGTGGCCACGGCACCGCCGAGCGAATTGCCGAACAGGTGTACCGGCCCGCGCTCCTCGGCGTCGAGGAACCGGATCACGGCGCGGGCATGCCCGGTGACCGAGTAGTTCCCGTCGTCCGGCGGCGGCGAGTCACCGAAGCCGGGCAGGTCGACCGCCTCGCCGTCCACCACGTCCTGGAGCAGCGGCATCAGCGCCGACCAGTTCTGCGAGGAGCCGCCGAGCCCGTGCACGTAGAGCGCGGGCGGCAGCCCGGTCCACTCGGGCGGCCGGGACCGGACGGTCAGCGTCAGCCCCGGCAGCGCGACGGAGCGCAGCTGCTCCCCCTCCGCGACCCCGACGGCACTCACTGCCGGGGACACCGCGGCGGCGACGGCACGGACTCCCGGCAGCTCGGTCGAAGACATGCGGCAATGTTACGAGACGATCACACCCTGATTCATGTGTTCGCCGTCACAGACCGCGTAGCGGCCCGCGGGCGCAGCTCCTACGCTCGAAGCAAGGAAGGGAGTCACCATGACGGTCGACCCCAGCGACCCGGAGACCTTCGAGGACATCCAGCCGGACGAACCGGACCAGGAGACGCCCCGGGCGGACGCCGCCGAGCAGCGGGCGGATCTCCAGCAGCGGCACGACGAACCGCTCACGGACATCGACCGGGACAGCGCGGACGAGGCCGATGCGGCGGAACAGGCCCGCGTCGTGACACAGGATGAGGACGATTACCGCTGATACAAACTGCTTTGTCCCGGCGGCCGGGGAATCTGTGGCTACCGCAGCCGTCCGGTCCATGAAATTCTGCGTCCGCGCCGCGCACACCCGGGTTACCCAAAAGTACGATGGCTGTACGGCGCAGCGTGCACGGAAAGGCTGTGTCCGATCACAAATTTGGGAGGCGGCGTGACAGCCATCGAGCAGACCGAGGCGGCGCGCCCGCGGGGCACTCGTCTGCCTCGCCGCGCCCGACGCAATCAGTTGCTGGGCGCCGCGCAGGAAGTCTTTGTGGCGCAGGGCTACCACTCCGCCGCGATGGACGACATCGCCGAGCGGGCCGGGGTGAGCAAGCCGGTGCTCTATCAGCACTTCCCCGGCAAGCTGGAGCTCTATCTGGCCCTTCTCGACCAGCACTGCGAGTCGCTTCTCCAGGCGGTCCGTACGGCCCTGGCGTCGACCACCGACAACAAGCTCCGGGTCGCCGCGACGATGGACGCGTACTTCGCGTACGTCGAGGACGAGGGCGGTGCCTTCCGGCTGGTCTTCGAGTCCGACCTGACCAACGAGCCCGCGGTGCGCGAGCGCGTCGACCGGGTGTCGTTGCAGTGCGCGGAGGCGATCTCCGACGTCATCGCCGGTGACACGGGACTGTCCAAGGACGAGTCCATGCTGCTCGCGGTCGGCCTGGGCGGTGTCTCCCAGGTGGTCGCCCGGTACTGGCTCTCCAGCCGGTCCGCCATTCCGCGTGACACGGCGGTCCAGCTGCTGACCTCGCTGGCCTGGCGGGGCATCGCGGGCTTCCCGCTGCACGGCATCGATCAGCACTGACGCGGGCCGCCCGGAGCGGCCGCCGTCCGTGTTCGCTGCGGGCGTTGCCCGCCGACCACTGGCGGCTCCCCTCAGCGGGCTAATGTGTGCTGCGTACGGCGCGGCTCACCGCGCAGGGACTGACCGTCGGAGGGACATAGCCGTGGAGGTCAAGATCGGGGTGCAGCACACGCCCCGGGAGATCGTTCTGGAGAGCGGGCTTTCCGCCGAAGAGGTCGAGAGCGCGGTCGCCGAGGCTCTCACCGGTAAGGCGCAGCTGCTCAGCCTCACGGACGAGAAGGGCCGCAAGGTCCTGGTGCCGGCCGACCGGATCGCTTACGTGGAGATCGGCGAGCCCAGCACGCGTCGCGTGGGGTTCGGCGCGCTGTAGGCAGCACGCTCCGAGCAGTGACCGTGGCAGCGGGGGGGGGGGGGGTCCCCCCGGGCCCGGCCATCCCCTGCCCCCCCGAACAACCCTCTGTCCTCCCCCCCCAACCCACCCCTACACCCCCCCGCTCCACCCCCCGCGTCGCAT
>NZ_JBHVWT010000039.1:6777-37040 GCF_042882135.1 Streptomyces sp. NPDC058240 | reverse complement strand
CCACACTACGTTCTGGTTGGTCCTCGCTTCCCAAGACGCCCCCCGTCAATCTCTCACGCGCGACCCACACTCGCCCCCCCCCCCCCCCCCCGCTGCCCGTTCCGGCACGCGGTGATTCCTGTGCGAACCCCGTGCCGAGGAGGGTTGCGTTCCGCAACCCACGGGTAGTACCGCTTACGACCGATTTAGGGCAGGCCCTAACCGCCCCGCAACTCGCGAGGTGATCATCTGTGATCCTGGAACCACTCGGCTCCGTCGTGCTCGGACTCGCTCTCGCCTGGATGGCGCTCCGCTCCCTGCCGGACCGGCTCCCGTCCCGCCGTGCCGTCTTCACCACCGGCGCCCTGGGAGCCCTGTTCGGCGCGTATCTCATGCACTCGGTGCTGGGTCCGGGCCATGTCGTGGCCACGCTGATCGGCGCGGCGCTGATCGGGGCCGTGACGCTCTCGTTGCTGGTCCGCCCGCGGAGCCGCCGCCTGAGCCGATCAGCGGCGGCCTGAGGCCGGCCCGGCGGCCGGCCCCGGTGAGCCTGCTACGCGGCCAGTCCCAGCGCCGCCATCCGCTTGGTGTGCGCCTCGGTGATCCGCGAGAACATCCGCCCGACCTCCGCCAGGTCGAAGCCGTCCGCCACACCGCCGACGAGCATCGTCGACAGCGCGTCGCGGTCGGCCACCACCCGCTGCGCCTGGGAGAGCGCCTCGCCCATCAGCCGGCGTGCCCACAACGCGAGTCGGCCGCCGACGCGCGGGTCGGCCTCGATCGCGGCGCGCACCTTCTCGACGGCGAAGTTCCCGTGCCCGGTGTCGTCGAGCACGGCGAGGACGAGGGAACGGGTGTCCGAGTCGAGCCGGACCGCGACCTCCCGGTAGAAGTCACTGGCGATCGAGTCGCCGACGTATGCCTTGACCAGGCCCTCCAGCCAGTCCGACGGCGCGGTCTGGCGGTGGAAGTCGTCGAGCGCCTTGGCGAACGGATCCATCGCGCCGGTCGGCTCCACCTCGATCGCGGTCAGCCGGTCGGTGAGCCGCTCGAAGTGATGGAATTCGGCGGAGGCCATCTTTGCCAGCTCCGCCTTGTCGGCCAGCGTCGGCGCGAGTTTGGCGTCCTCGGCGAGCCGCTCGAAGGCTGCCAGCTCCCCGTAGGCGAGTGCTCCCAGCAGGTCCACGACCGCTGCCCGGTACTGCGGCTCCACCGACGCGGTGGCCCAGTCCTGGGCGGCGATTCCGGTGGGTTCAGGGGTTTCAGTGGCGTTGTCAGGCGTCTCCATGAAGCGCAGAATAGCCCGCCCGGCGGGGGACGGAAGGGCCTGGTCAGCCAGTGACATCACACCGTTCCGATGAATTCGCCCAACACACATGCACGAATCCGGGGTACAGTGGTATTGCGCCTACTGAGTATTTTGGATGTACCGGTGGCGTGAAAATGGTGAAAACGAATGAGGATGCCCGGTCGGTGGCCCGATCGGCTCCGACCCGACAGCCCTCCACGCGGGGCGTACGCCACGTACGACCGCAGATGAGGGGCCCCCTCAGCGGCACGAGCGCTCGAGCGACGGCAGTGGTCCCGCGCCACCCGGCCCATCCACGGCCGGATGACCAACCCCGGCACGGTACGACCCCCAGCGTTCGCCTCGGACCGCGTCTCACAGAAGAGGCAGCACCCTGACTACGTTTCGTGACCTCGGGATTCTTCCCGAGACGGCCGAGGCCCTTGAGGCCGTCGGCATCGTGTCCCCGTTCCCCATCCAGGAGATGACGCTCCCCGTCGCGCTCTCCGGCTCCGATGTCATCGGCCAGGCCAAGACCGGCACCGGCAAGACCCTCGGTTTCGGCCTGCCGCTGCTGGATCGCGTCACCGTCCCCGCGGACGTCGAGGCCGGCCGGGCCGCGCCCGAGGAGCTGACCGAGGCGCCGCAGGCGCTCGTCGTCGTCCCCACCCGTGAGCTCTGCCAGCAGGTGACCAACGACCTGCTGACCGCCGGCAAGGTGCGCAACGTCCGCGTTCTCGCGATCTACGGCGGCCGTGCGTACGAACCGCAGGTCGAGGCCCTGAAGAAGGGCGTCGACGTGATCGTCGGCACCCCGGGCCGACTGCTCGACCTGGCCGGACAGCGCAAGCTCGACCTCTCGCACGTCCGCGCGCTGGTGCTCGACGAGGCCGACGAGATGCTCGACCTGGGCTTCCTGCCCGATGTCGAGAAGATCATCACGATGCTTCCGCCGAAGCGGCAGACCATGCTGTTCTCGGCGACCATGCCGGGCGCCGTCATCGGTCTCGCGCGCCGCTACATGTCGCAGCCGACGCACATCCGCGCCACCTCGCCCGACGGTGAGGGCGCGACCGTCGCGAACATCTCGCAGCATGTCTTCCGGGCCCACTCGATGGACAAGCCGGAGATGGTCTCCCGCATCCTGCAGGCCAATGGCCGCGGACTCGCGATGATCTTCTGCCGTACGAAGCGCACGGCGGCCGACATCGCCGAGCAGCTGGAGAAGCGCGGCTTCGCGTCCGGCGCGGTCCATGGCGACCTCGGCCAGGGCGCCCGCGAGCAGGCGCTGCGCGCGTTCCGCAACGGCAAGGTGGACGTGCTCGTCTGCACCGACGTCGCGGCCCGCGGTATCGATGTCGAGGGCGTGACCCACGTCATCAACTATCAGTCGCCGGAGGACGAGAAGACGTACCTCCACCGCATCGGCCGGACCGGCCGCGCGGGCGCCAAGGGCATCGCGATCACGCTGGTCGACTGGGACGACATCCCGCGCTGGCAGCTGATCAACAAGGCGCTCGACCTGAAGTTCAACGACCCGGTCGAGACCTACTCCACCTCGCCGCACCTCTTCGAGGAGCTCGACATCCCGGCCGGCATCAAGGGTGTCCTGCCGCGTGCCGAGCGGACCCGTGCGGGTCTGCGGGCCGAGGAGATCGAGGACCTCGGCGAGACGGGCGGCCGCGGACGCAAGTCCGCCGCGGCTTCGGCGCCCGCCGTCCGCGAGGAGCATGCGCCGCGTACGCCGCGCCAGCGTCGTCGCACCCGGGGCGGCTCCGCCGTCCAGGAGGCGCCCGCCACCACCGCCGCGGTGCCGGCCCCGGCCCCCGAGGCCACCGACGCCCCGTCGGAGCCGCGTACGCCGCGTCGCCGTCGCCGTGCCCGGGTCGGCGCCCCGGAGGCCGCGGCCGAGGCCGTGATGAGCACGGTGGAGGCCGTGGTCGAGGTCGAGGTGGAGCCGAAGGCCGCCAAGGCCCCGGCCGAGGACGCTCCGGCGACCGAGACCAAGCCGCGCCGCCGCCGCGCCCGCGTGGTCAAGCCGGTCGTGGACGAGGTCGACTTCCAGATCGCGCCCATCGCCGAGCCGGTGGCCGAGACGAAGACGGTGACCAAGCCGCGCCGCCGCCCCCGCGTCGTCAAGCCGGCCGAGGACGAGGTCGACTTCCAGATCGCACCGATCTCCGAGCCCACCCCGGAGACCAAGCCGCGCCGCCGCACCCGTGCGGCCGCCAAGCCGAAGACGGAGGCCGTGGCCGAGGCCCCGGCCGCCGAGGGCGAGGCGAAGCCGCGCAGGCGTCGGGCGCCGCGCGCGACCGCCGCGAAGACCGAGGGCTGAGCGGCCACCGCTCAGAAGCCTGATCCGCCGGACGGGCCCGAGGACACCCTCGGGCCCGTCCGGCGTTCCGGCCCTCTCTTCTGCCCGTCCGGCGTTCCACGGCATAACCTCGTGCCATGAGCCGGCCGCACACCTTCACCCCGCCCCCCTGCGCCCACGCCCACCAGCTGCGCACGTCGCGCGGCGACTTCGCCGTACTGGACGTCTCGCCGCCCGGTGCCGCGCGCGGCACCGCCCTCCTGCTGCCCGGATACATGGGCAGCAAGGAGGACTTCATGGCGCTCCTCGAACCGCTCTCGGCCGCCGGGTACCGGATCGTCGCCGTGGACGGCCGCGGACAGTACGAGACCGATGGGACGGACCGTCAGGAGACCTACGCACAGGGCGAGTTGGCCCTGGATGTGCTCGCCCAGGCCGCCGCCCTCGGTGTCGGCGGCGAAGGCACCGTGCATCTTCTGGGGCACTCGCTCGGCGGGCAGATCGCCCGCGCCGCCGTACTGCTCGACGCCTCGCCGTTCCGTTCGTTGACGCTCATGTCGTCAGGACCCGCCGAGGTCGTCGAGGCCCAGCAGCTCAAGGTGAAGGTGCTCGGCGACGCGCTCGCGACGCTGAGCATGGCCGAGGTGTGGGAGGCGATGCGCGCCCTCGACCCGCCGGAGGACACGGCGACGGACGGCGAGGCCCTGCGCCGGCGCTGGCTGCGCCACCGGCCCGCCCAGCTGATCGCCACCGGCCGCCAGTTGGTGACCGAGCCGGACCGGGTGGCCGAACTCGCCGCCCTGCCGCTGCCGGTCCATGTGCTCTCCGGCGAGCGCGACGACACCTGGCCGGTGCCGCTGCTCGACGAGATGGCGCAGCGGCTCGGCGCGCACCGCACCCGGATCACGGGCGCCGAGCACTCCCCCAACACGGACCGCCCGGAGCAGACGGCGGCCGCGCTCGCCGCGTTCTGGGACAGCCTGTAGGCGGCGGGCGAGCGGGCCCGGTGCCGCGAGGGCTCAGTACTGCGAGGGCTCAGTACTGCGACTGAAGGTGCTGCCAGAAGCCGTCGCGCAGTGCCCGCCGCAGATGCGCGTGGCCGCGCAGCGAGTGCTGGAGCAGCCGTTCGGCCTCGACCAGCAGGTCCTGGTCGACGGAGCCCGGCAGGTACGGGTGTCCGGGCAGCAGATCGGCGAGGGACTCACGACCCCGGGCGGCCAGCCAGGCGGCGGCGATCTGCGCGCCGACGAAGCGGACGTCCTCGCGCGCGGGCGCGGGGGTGTCGTCCTCATAGGTGGTGACGGGGCGTCTGGTGACGTATGGACGGCAGAAGTCCAGGTCGAAGGTGCGCTGGCTGTCGACCTCCCAGAGCAGCGGCTCGGCCTGGTTGCGCCCCTCCCCCGCCTCGATGCCCCACAGGTGCACCCGGGCCCCGTACCCCTGCGCCGCCTCCACCGCGGAGACCAGGTCCTCGTCGCCGCCGACCAGTGCCGCGTCGCTGATGGCGCGGTGCCGGGCGAGCGATTCGAGGTCGGTGCGGATCAGTGAATCGACGCCCTTCTGCTGGTTGTTGGCGTTGAGGTTGCCGAGTCTGACCTTGACGTCGGGGAGTTCGGCGATGGACTGCTGCTCGACGGTGTGGATGCGCCGCCGGGCTCCGTCGTACCAGTACACGCGCAGCAGCCTGCTGTCCGCGAAAATCGTCCGGGCCTTGTCGATGAAGGCCTCGATCAGTCCTTCCGCGTCGAGGTCGAAGGAACGGCGGTCCTCGGTGCCGGTGACCAGCAGTCCGGCCGCCGCGTACACATAGCCCGCATCCACGAAGATCGCGTGGGTCGAGGGGGTCTTCGACACCTCGGCGAGCACGCGCTGGAGCAGCTCGTTGGTGCGGTCCAGGCGCTCGCGGATCTCTGCCTCGTTCATTCGGGCCTCGTCGTGGACCTCGTCGCCCGCGGATGCTCGGTGACCTGCTGATACTTAGACATCCAAAAAATTTCCTTAGCGTAGGGAATGTTTGCCTGAAGCAAGCCGTTATACCTCTCGTGGAGCGCAGGACAGTGATGTCCGGTGCTCTCATCCTTGCGGACGGGTCATCCGTCCTCCCAGTAGTTCTCCAGCAGGAGGATCAGACGAAGGGAAGCCTTATGCGCTTCGAGATCATGCGACTCGACGATGTCGACGGTACCGCCGTGGACAGCACCGTCGTGGACGCCGCCTCCGTCAACCGGATCGTGCAGCAGGCCGCAGCCATAGGCCAGCGCATCTATATCCGCCCGGCCGAAACCTCGGCTTCGTAACGCACGACGACGCACAAAGACGAAGCGCCCCCGCACGGAAGGTCCGTGCGGGGGCGCTGTGGTACCGGCGGGCGCCTCAGGAGTTCTGGATGACCTGGGTGACGCCGTTGATGATCTGCTGCACGGCGATGGCGGACAGCATCATTCCGGCGAGCCTGGTCACCAGCACGACGCCGCCGTCCTTGATGACCCGGATGATCAGCAGCGAGTAGCGCATGGTCAGCCAGAGCACGATGTGCATGGCGACGATCGCCGACCAGACCGAGATCTGGCTCCCCACGCTGTCGGCGTGCTGCACCGCCAGAATCACCGAGACGATCGCACCGGGCCCGGCGAGCAGCGGCATGCCCAGCGGTACGAGCGCCACGTTGACGTCCTTGGTCTGCGTCGGCTCGTCGGTCTTGCCGGTCAGCAGATCGAGCGCGATCAGCAGCAGGAGCAGCCCGCCCGCGATCATCAGGGCGGGTACGGAGACATGCAGGTAGTCGAGGATCTGCTGCCCGAGCAGACCGAAGACGGCGATCACACCGAAGGCGACGGCGACCGCCTGGAGCGCCATTCGGCGCTGCATCTTGGCGGGGCGGCCCGCGGTGAGTGCGAGGAAGATCGGGGTGATCCCGGGGGGATCCATAATCACAAAAAGCGTGAGAAAAAGGGATCCGAAGACAGCGACGTCGAACACAGTGAGCCTTGCGAGAAGAGAGAAACGGCCTGAAGAAGCGCACCCCGAAGCCATGACGGCGGCCTGACGGCCGGGTGCGCGGAAGTTGGAACGCTGAGGTGGGACGGACGGCGGTACGCGTACGGGGTCCGTGCTCCGGCCCCCGGCGCGTGCGTCGTTACGCGGGGCGGGGCCCGCCTGCTCCCGGCACCGGGAAGGCTCCCGTGGCGCGCCGGGTGATCTCGCCGTAGATCTCGGGGTCGGTGGTGTACTCGCCGAGCCCGACGGTCTTGCGGCTGCCGTGGTAGTCGCTGGACCCGGTCGTCAGCAACCCCAGGTCGCGGGCGAGCCCGCGCAGCCTGGCCCTGGTCGGCTCGTCGTGGTCCATGTGGTCGACCTCGATGCCGTCGAGGCCGGCGGCGGCGAGCCGCGCTATCGAGGACTCGGGCACCACCTCGCCGCGCTTGACGGCGGCCGGGTGGGCGAAGACGGTGACGCCACCGGCGGCCTTGACCAGCCGGATCGCCTCGAAGGGGTCGAGTTCGTGCTTCTCGGCGTAGGCGCGTCCGCCGTCCGCGAGCCATTCGGGCGTGAAGGCGTCGGAGACGGTCTCGACGACACCGAGCTCGACGAGCGCGGTGGCGATGTGCGGCCTGCCGACCGAACCGTCCCCGGCGATCCTCGCGACCTGCTCCCACTCGATCGGAACGCCGAGCGCCTGGAGCTTGCCCACCATGGTCCGGGCGCGCGGCACCCGGTCGTCCCGTACCAGCTCGCGTTCGCGGGCCAGCTCGGGCTCGTCGGGATCGAAGAGGTACGCCAGCATGTGCAGGCCCACGCCGTCGATCCGGCAGGAGAGCTCGGCGCCGGTGACGAGGGTGAGCCCCTCGGGAAGGGCGGCGATCGCCCCGGCGTGGCCGCGCACGGTGTCGTGGTCGGTGAGCGCGACGACGTCCAGGCCCGCGGCGGCGGCGTTGAGCACCAGCTCCGCGGGGGTGTCCGTGCCGTCCGACGCGGTGGAGTGGGTGTGCAGGTCGATGCGCACGACGCGTACTCCAGTGCTCGGAAGCGGACCAAGGGGACGTCTCAGGATAACTGGCATTCGAACGGCGTCCGGCCGGGCACGGAGGGCCCCGGGGCTCAGAGCCTGTCGGGTGACCGCGTCCGCTGTCCGGTCGGAGGTCACCCGACAGGCTCTCAGCCGAGCAGTCGTGGTGTGAGCGCCCCGCACGGTACGAGGTCCATCTCTCCTCCGGCCTCGCGCAGATCGGCGAGCACCAGCTCGTCGTACATCAGGAGCCCGGACTGCTCGGGCCAGACGATCGCCCAGAGCCAGAGCCCGCGCGCCTCGCCCGCGAAGACCGCCCGGTCCGCGGGGGCTCCCTTGACGTGCCACAGCGGGGTGGGGCGTCCGGCCGCGAGCATCTTGACGTCCGGCGGACCCTCGACGTCCAGGTAGGGGCCGGGGTCGGGGCCGTCGATCCCCGCGTAGCGCGCGCCGAGCCCGACACCGAGCTCCTCGGTGACGAGCAGCAGTTCGCCGATACCGCCGACGGGGCCGGGGCCGGAACAGGCGACGGCACTGGCCCGGCCACCGCTGCGGTCGTCACCCGCGCTCGCCACTCCGGTGAACAGCCAGCCGACCGGCAACGGCCAGGGCATCCACACCGGGACCTGGGAGCGGCGCACCACCACCCCCAGCGCTTCGACGCCGGGCGGAACCACCGGCTGCAGCGGTTGCACGCTGCCGTGCACGGCGCACTGCCAGGTGTCGGCGAACAGACCGGGCGCTCTGACCCGGCCTCCGCACTTCGGGCAACTGGGTTCGCCCCTCATAGCGACCAACGGTCCTCCAGGACCGTCGCCGCGTCAAGGAAGATCACCCGTCCGCAGCGGGGCCACCACCTGCGGAATTAGATGTAACTTGCACTCATTAGGTTCTCTAACTTATTCTATGTATATCGCAACGATCTAGTGGAGAGCGAGAAGACCCATGCAGGGAGAGGATCCGTTCGATCAGGGCGCGGGCAGCATCCTGCGCCAGCCGAAGGCCGTCTGGGCCACGGCGGGCGCCTCTGTTGTCGCGTTCATGGGAATCGGCCTGGTGGACCCGATTCTGCCGTCCATCGCCAAGGGCCTGGAGGCGACGCCGAGCCAGGTGTCCCTGCTCTTCACCTCGTACTTCCTGATCACCGCCGTGGCGATGCTCGTCACCGGCTTCGTGTCCAGCCGGATCGGCGGCCGCAAGACGCTCCTGGCCGGCCTCGCGCTCGTCGTCGTCTTCGCCGCGCTCTCCGGCACCTCGTCGTCCGTCGGCGAACTCGTCGGTTTCCGGGCCGGCTGGGGGCTGGGCAACGCGCTCTTCGTGTCGACCGCGCTGGCCGTGATCGTCGGTGCGGCGGCCGGCGGCAGCTCCGCGGCGATCCTGCTCTACGAGTCGGCACTCGGCCTCGGCATGGCCTGCGGGCCGCTGGTCGGCGCCCTGCTCGGTGACGCCAGCTGGCGCTACCCGTTCTTCGGCACGGCCGCGCTGATGGCCATCGGCTTCATCTGCATCACGGCGTTCCTGAAGGAACAGCCCAGGCCCGCCCGGAAGACCTCGCTGCTCGACCCGATCAAGGCGCTCGGCCACGGCGGTCTGGCCTCGGTCGCGACCTCGGCGTTCTTCTACAACTACTCGTTCTTCACGATCCTGGCGTTCACCCCGTTCGTGCTGAACATGACGCCCTACAAGTCGGGCGCGGTGTTCTTCGCCTGGGGTCTGCTGCTCGCGGTCTTCTCGGTGCTCGTCGCCCCGCGGCTGCAGGAGCGCTTCGGTTCGCTGAAGGTGCTCGGCGCCTCGCTGGTGCTGCTCGCCGCCGACCTGCTGGTCCTGGGATACGGCAACCACACCACCGCCATCGTCTGCACGATCGTCTCCGGCGCCTTCATCGGCATGAACAACACCGTCTACACGGAGCTGGCGCTCGGTGTCTCGGACGCGCCGCGCCCGGTGGCGAGCGCGGGTTACAACTTCGTCCGCTGGTTCGCCGCGGCCGCCGCCCCGTACCTCGCCCCGAAGATCGAGGAGTGGAGCAACATCCACATCCCGTTCGTGGTCGCCGCGGTCACGGCCGTGGTCGGTGCGATCGTCGTCTGGATCCGTCGTTCGGCGCTGACCCACGAGGCGGAGGAGCTGGAGCCGAAGCACGCCACCGAGGACAGCGTCACGGTCTTCGCCGACTGACCTCTCCGCCCGCCCCGCACCGCCCCGCCCGCGGCTCCCCCTCCTGGCCGCGCGGCGGGGCTTCCGTAGGCCCGGCCGATGTACGTCTCAGTCGAGCGCCACGGAGCCGCGCAGCGGATCACGCAGGTCCGTACCGTGCGAGAGCCACCGCTCCTGGAGCTCCTGCGCGCCCCTGACCCGCTTCCACGCGGCCTCGTTGTGCGTCATCGGCAGCAGCGGCAGGAACCGCACCGGCTCCATCGGCTCGTCCATCTCCAGATCCTCCACCAGACCACCCGGCTCGGCGACCAGTACGGAGCTGAACGGCGCCCCGGGCCACAGCGGTTCACCGACCTCCAGCGAGGCGCCGGGCGCCACGATCACTCCCTCGACCTGCGGGGAGGCCGCGAGCACGGCGAGCGGGCGCAGCACCTTGTCGGTGTCGGCGAGTCCGGCGCGCACGGAGAGGACCAGTTCGGCGCGCGGGCCCTTCACCGGGTCCACGAGGGCCGCGGTCGGGTCGGCCATCGGCTGCGCCGACATACCGAGCGTGGCGTAGCGCACCACATCGCCGTCGACGAAGCGCAGCACCTCGATCCGGTCCGTGCCGAGAAACGTCACTGCGGCGCGCGCGTCCGGTTCACCGAGGGCCGTCAGCAGCCGGGCCTCGACCAGAGCAAGAATTTCTCCCATCCCGCGAGCATAGGACGCGTATGGAACGGGCAAAGTAAGGGATTGGCCGTCAGTCGGCTGATAGTCTTGGCCGCTGGTCGGGGCAGCACGCAGAAGCGTCGCTCTCAGCCCCGACGACACGTCATCCCCCAAGGGGGACCGGCTGGAGGAGGTGGGGCTGCAATGGATCGAAGTCGACCGTGCAGTACCAACCGCTCTTCCGCACTCCACCTTTCTTGGTGATCTGAAGCCTTCTCGGTCAAGGCCCATGGCATTGCGCACGACGGAAGAGCACTCCTTTTTTGCCTGTCTGTAGCGAACGCCGTCATCGTGCCGCTGCGGTGCCGCCCGCTTTGCGGACGTGAGCACACGTCCCCATTCCGGGCTGTTCCACGTGCCCGACGACGGCCCTCCGTGAAGGAGCCAGCCATGTCGATGATCCGCGACCTGCGCGCCGCCGTGCGCCCGTCCCTGCGCAAGAGCAACGCCCTGCACAGCAGTTACGACGCCACCCGTGACCCCTCCGCCTCCAGCGCGGTCGTCGACTGCGCGGTCTACCGCGACGGACGGCGCCTGGAGAGCGGCACCTGCCGCACGCCGCACGAGGCGATGCTCCAGGTGCGGGAGGAGGGCGGCTTCGCCTGGATCGGCCTGCACGAGCCGACCGAGGAGGAATTCGCCGGTATCGCCCGGGAGTTCGGGCTGCACCCGCTCGCCGTCGAGGACGCCGTCCACGCCCACCAGCGCCCGAAGCTGGAGCGGTACGACGACACGCTGTTCACCGTCTTCAAGACCATCCACTACGTCGAGCACACCGAGCTCACCGCCACCAGCGAGGTGGTCGAGACCGGCGAGGTGATGTGCTTCACCGGCCGGGACTTCGTCATCACCGTGCGGCACGGCGGCCACGGCTCGCTGCGCGCGCTGCGGCACCGGTTGCAGGACGACCCCGAACTGCTCGCCAAGGGACCGTCCGCGGTCCTGCACTCCATCGCCGACCATGTCGTCGACGGCTACATCGCGGTGGCCGGCGCCGTCCAGGACGACATCGACGAGGTGGAGATCGAGGTCTTCTCCACCCCGGCCAAGGGCAGCCCGCGCGGTTCGGACGCCGGCCGGATCTACCAGCTGAAGCGTGAGGTCCTGGAGTTCAAGCGGGCGGTGTCGCCGTTGCTGCGGCCGATGCAGCTGCTGAGCGAGCGGCCCATGCGGCTGATCGACCCGGACATCCAGAAGTACTTCCGTGACGTCGCCGACCACCTGGCGCGGGTGCACGAGGAAGTCATCGGCTTCGACGAACTGCTGAACTCGATCCTCCAGGCCAGCCTGGCCCAGGCGACCGTCGCGCAGAACGAGGACATGCGCAAGATCACGTCCTGGGCGGCCATCATCGCCGTACCGACGATGATCTGTGGCGTCTACGGCATGAACTTCAAGCACATGCCCGAGCTCCGCTGGACGTACGGCTACCCGATGGTGCTGGGCGTCATCGGGGTGGTCTGCTTCTCCATCCACCGCACGCTCAAGCGCAACGGCTGGCTCTGACGCCGCCTCCGCCCGGTCCCATAGAGTTCGGGCATGACTGCTGCTGCCGCTGATGTGCCACTGGGCCGGGCCCTCGTCGAGGAGGCCACCAAGAAGTCCGGCCTCATCTGGGTGCGGGGCACCGGTCCCGCGCGGGCGCTGTGGCACGTATGGCACGAGGGCGCGGCGCATCTGGTCGGGGACGGCCCCGGCGAGCAGCCGCTCCCGGCCGGGCTCACCGACGGGTCCGCCGCCGAGGTGACCGTGCGCAGCAAGGACAAGGGCGGCCGGCTGGTCGCCTGGACGGCCGCCGTGACGGAACTCGCGCCGCACTCCGAACAGTGGGAGGCCGCGGTCGCCGAGCTCAAGGGCAAGCGGCTGAACGCACCGGACGCCGAGCTGATGACGGAGCGCTGGGCGCGCGAGTGCCGGGTGCTGCGGCTGACGCCCGGCGAGTTCCGTACGGAGCTGCCGGACGGCTCCCTGGCCGCGGCGCCACTGCCGACGTCCGCGACCACACGACGGCCGGTGCCCGCGGGGCTGCCGCGCCTGCTGAAGCAGGGGCGCAAGGGCTGACGGGGCGGCGCGGCCCGCCTTCAGGACGCCGTTCTGGGCAGCTGCTTCCCGTAGTCGACCGTGTCCACCTGCGCCGGGGCCTCCAGGGGGAAGTCCTTGCCCCAGTCCGACAGCGTGACGATCCCCCCGCCGCCGCCACGCGCGAAACGCAGCGGATACGCCTTGCCCTCCAGCGAGACGTCGAGCAGGCCGCCCTCGCCCCTGCCGCCCATGATCTGGACGGTCCGGGTCGCGCCGACCTTCTGCCGGTCACCCTTGTTGAGGGTGCCGTGCAGCGTGAGCATCCCGTCGAGCAGGGTCTTCTTGTCCGTGAAGCCGCGCAGCTGCTTGTACGTGGGGTCGTCCTGGGGCACCTTCACGTACTTGTTCTGGAGCTTGTCCGCGGCCGCGCCGCCCGCCTCGCTGTCGGCGCCGGGCTTCTCCTCGTGGCTCCAGAACCCGGAGTCCGCCTTCAGATAGAGCTCGTCGCCGATCCGCAGCAGCTCGAAGGTGCTGTCCTTCGAGACCACGGAGCCGGTGCCGCCCTTCTCCTTGAGCTGCATGTTGAGCCTGTACGTGCCGCCCTTGCTGACCAGGGTTCCGGCGAGGCGCACCGCGTCGGCGGCGTCCGCCGCGCCCTGTGCCTTCTTCTCGATCTCCGTGGCGTCCAGCTTGCCGACGCCGTTGGTCCCCTGGTCCGGATCCTCGCCCCCGCACCCCGTGAGGGCTGCTGCCAGCCCCGCACAGAACAGGGCGGCGAGAGCGGTCCGGCGTCGGGCCCGGACGGGCGGAACGGAAGAGGTCACGGGCGCACTGCCTCTCATCTGCATCGCGGGGGGTGGCAGACGGCAGCGTACCTGTGCCGTACCCGCCTTCCGGCAGGGAGCCGTACGGACGGCTCCCCCGGGGCAACCCGGAGCGGTACGGGCTAGCCTGATCCCGTCGTAACGGTTGATTAACTGCCAAACGGACCAGCCGGAGAAGTCGTACACGGAAGAAGGAGGCGCACGATGGCGGCAGGCGCCCCTCGGGTGTTCGTCTCCCACATCGCCGGCGTACCGGTCTTCGACCCCAACGGCGACCAGGTGGGCCGCGTGCGCGATCTGGTCGCGATGCTCCGGGTCGGCGGCAGGCCGCCCCGGCTGCTCGGGCTCGTCGTCGAGGTGCTCAGCCGCCGCCGGATCTTCCTCCCGATGACCCGGGTCACCGGGATCGAGTCCGGCCAGGTCATCACCACCGGCGTGGTCAACATGCGGCGCTTCGAACAGCGGCCCACCGAACGTCTGGTGCTCGGCGAATTCCTCGACCGGCGGGTCCGCCTTGTGGAGACCGGCGAGGAGGTCACCGTCCTCGACGTCTCCGTCCAGCAGCTCCCGGCCCGCCGCGACTGGGAGATCGACAAGTACTTCGTACGCAAGGGCAAGGGCGGAGCGCTGCGCCGCAAGGGCGAGACCCTGACGGTCGAGTGGTCGGCGGTCAGCGGGTTCTCGCTGGAGGAGGTCGGACAGGGCGCCGAGACCCTGGTCGCCACGTTCGAGCGACTGCGCCCGACGGACGTGGCCAACGCGCTGCACCATCTGTCGCCGAAACGGCGGGCCGAGGTCGCCGCCGCACTCGACGACGACCGGCTCGCCGACGTCCTGGAGGAGCTGCCCGAGGACGACCAGGTGGAGATCATCGGCAAGCTCCAGGAGGAACGCGCCGCCGACGTCCTGGAGGCGATGGACCCGGACGACGCGGCCGACCTGCTGTCCGAGCTGCCCGAGGAGGACAAGGAGCGGCTGCTGATGCTGATGCGGCCGGACGACGCGGCCGATGTGCGGCGCCTCATGTCGTACGAGGAGCGGACCGCGGGCGGGCTGATGACCACCGAGCCGATCATCCTCCGGCCGGACGCGACGGTCGCCGACGCGCTCGCCCGGGTCCGGCAGGCGGACCTGTCCCCGGCGCTCGCCGCCCAGGTGTACGTGTGCCGGTCGCCCGACGAGACCCCGACCGGCAAGTACCTGGGCACCGTGCACTTCCAGCGGCTGCTGCGGGATCCGCCGTACGCCCTGGTCAGCTCGATCGTCGACAGCGATCTCGTCCCCCTCGCCCCGGACACCCCGCTGCCGGCCGTGACGAGCTATCTGGCCGCGTACAACCTGGTCTCGGCGCCCGTGGTGGACGAGAGCGGGTCGCTGCTCGGCGCGGTGACGGTCGACGACGTGCTCGACCATCTGCTGCCCGACGACTGGCGGGAGACGGACTTCCACAGCGAGGAGGGGGTCGCCGATGGCCGCTGAGGAACGCCAGAAGACGACGCCGGCGGGGGCCTCGGGCATCGCACGCCCGCCCCGTTCCCGGCTGGACCAGCCGAAGGACCCGCGCCGGCGGATGCTGCCCGACTACGACCCCGAGGCGTTCGGCCGGTTCTCCGAGCGGATCGCGCGCTTCCTGGGCACCGGGCGGTTCATCGTCTGGATGACGCTGGTCATCATCGTCTGGGTGCTGTGGAACATCTTCGCGCCCGTGCACTGGCGGTTCGACCAGTACCCGTTCATCTTCCTGACGCTGATGCTGTCGCTCCAGGCCTCGTACGCGGCCCCGCTGATCCTGCTCGCGCAGAACCGGCAGGACGACCGTGACCGGGTCACCCACGAGCAGGACCGCAAGCAGAACGAGCGCTCCATCGCGGACACCGAGTACCTGACACGGGAGATCGCGTCGCTGCGGATGGGGCTCGGCGAGGTCGCCACCCGCGACTGGATCCGCTCCGAACTGGAGGACCTCGCGAAGGATCTCGACGACCGGCGCCCCCTGCTCCCGGCCGAGAGCGACGAAGACCGCTGACGGATGCTACTCACGCGTAGCGGCAGGCGCCGCAACGCCCTCCCGTCGCCCACCACCACCATCGAGGAGCGCTGCGCGCACCCGTACTATCGAGGTATGGCTACGGAAGACGCGGTGCTTGAGGCACTGGCGACAGTGAACGACCCGGAGATCCACCGTCCGATCACCGAACTGGGCATGGTGAAATCGGTCGAGATCGATGCTGACGGTGCGGTCGCTGTCACGGTCTACCTCACGGTCTCGGGCTGCCCGATGCGCGAGACGATCACCAAGAACGTGACGGACGCGGTCGCCCGTGTCGACGGCGTCTCGCGGGTCGACGTCACGCTCGACGTGATGAGCGACGAACAGCGCAAGGAGCTCGCGTCCTCGCTGCGCGGCGGCACGGCGGAGCGCGAGGTGCCGTTCGCCAAGCCCGGCTCGCTGACCCGCGTCTACGCGGTCGCGTCCGGCAAGGGCGGCGTCGGCAAGTCGTCCGTGACGGTGAACCTGGCGGCCGCGATGGCGGCCGACGGCCTCAAGGTCGGTGTCGTGGACGCGGACATCTACGGGCACAGCGTGCCGCGGATGCTCGGTGCGGACGGCAAGCCGACCCAGGTCGAGAACATGATCATGCCGCCGTCGGCGCACGGCGTGAAGGTCATCTCCATCGGCATGTTCACCCCGGGCAACGCCCCGGTGGTGTGGCGCGGACCGATGCTCCACCGCGCACTCCAGCAGTTCCTCGCCGATGTGTACTGGGGCGACCTCGACATCCTCCTGCTCGACCTGCCGCCGGGCACCGGCGACATCGCGATCTCGGTGGCGCAGCTCGTGCCGAACGCCGAGATCCTGGTCGTCACGACACCGCAGCAGGCGGCGGCCGAGGTGGCCGAGCGGGCCGGATCGATCGCCGTGCAGACGCACCAGAAGATCGTAGGCGTCGTCGAGAACATGTCGGGCATGCCGTGCCCGCACTGCGACGAGATGGTCGACGTGTTCGGCTCGGGCGGCGGCGCGCGGGTCGCCGAGGGCCTGACGAAGACGGTCGGCGCGGAGGTGCCCGTGCTCGGCTCCATCCCGATCGACGTACGGCTGCGCGAGGGCGGCGACGAGGGCAAGCCGGTCGTCCTGTCCGACCCCGACTCCCCGGCCGGCAAGGCGCTGCGCACCATCGCGGACAAGCTGGGCGGCCGTCAGCGCGGCCTGTCGGGCATGTCGCTGGGCATCACCCCGCGCAACAAGTTCTGAAGCAGCGGGCGGTGACCGGTCCCGGCCGGTCACCGCTCCGTCCCGCGCGTACGTACGTCTCCTTGCTACGCGTACGTGTGCCCGCGTCCTACGCGTACGTCGTGATGTCGCCGATCACGGAGAACCCCAGCCCGTACGCGCTCATCCCCCGCCCGTACGCGCCGATGTGCACCCCGCCGTGCGCCGATCCCGCCAGTACCCAGCCGAATTCGGACTCGCGGTAGTGGAACGGCACGGGGACACCGTCCACCGGCAGTGACAGCACCGACCACGCGGGGCCGTCCAGGTCGTCGGCGAGTTCGAAGGCCGTCTCCGTCTGCTGGTCCAGCCAGTCGTCGCGCAGCGCGTAGTCCATCTGCGGGGGCCACGTACAGGCGAGCAGACCGGACCCGGCCAGCCAGGCCGCGGAGGACACCGTGGTGGCGTCCAGCACCCCCGTGCCGTCGCCGCTGCGTCGCACCGGGCTGCTGGCCATCGACACGACGACGGCGAACCGTTGCTTCTCGGCGCCCGCGTCGGCCCGGACCGACGGTTCGTCACCGTGACCGATGGAACCGTGCTGCACCGTGCCGTCCGCCGCGGTGCCCACCTGCATCAGCCGGCGCGGCCCGGTGAAGGCCTCGTCCAGTCCGTACCAGGGAAACGTGGCTGCCAGGAAGCCGTCGGCAATACGCCGGGCCGCCGGCACCCCCTCTGCGGTGACTGTGCCCGGCGCATCTTCCGCGCCCACCCGACTTGTCGCCTCCATCTGCCCGGCCGCCTCCTCGATCCGTTGGGTCCGGAGCGGCCCGCCCCCCAACGGGCGTACTCACAACCGGACAGATGGAGAATAGCCATACCGCCCGGACGAGCCTGGATTGGCGGGGGGGGGTCAGGTGGCGTCGGCGTCGAACGGCGGCCGGTCGTCCTTGCCGGGCTGGTCACGCTTCTTGAGCAGGTCCGGAGCACCGGCGGAGCCGTTGGCGGCGGTGATCGCCGAGCCGCTCGACACGCTGCTCCGGGAGTCCGCGGACTCCACGTCCTTGCTCTCCCGGCCGTTCACCGCGTCGGTGACCTCGGCAAGATCCTTGCGCAGGTCGAAGCTCTCGCGGATCTCCTTCAGCCCCAGGTCGTCATTGCCGTCCATGAGCTGCTTTCGGACGAACGTCTTGGGGTTGAGGTCCTCGAACTCGAAGTCCTTGAACTCCGGGCCGAGCTCCGTACGGATGTCCTCCTTGGCGCTCTCCGAGAACTCACGGATCTTGCGGATGAAGCGCGAGGCGTCCTGGATGACCTTGGGCAGCTTGTCCGGGCCGAAGATCAGCACGCCCAGAATCGCGAGCGTCGCCAGCTCGAGTACGCCTATGTCATTGAACACCCTGTTGCTCCTCGTGTTCTCCGAGACCGTGTCGGTCGAGGTCCGGACCCGGCCCACGGTACCCGCCGAAACTGTCCGCGCGGTAGCGTCCCGGGGCCGTCACGTGCCGCTTGCCGAGCCGAGCGTCAAAGAGATGGACAGGTCTTTACCACCGCGGGTCAGCGCGAGGTCCAGACGGTCGCCCGGACGGTGCGCGCGGATCTTCACGATCAGCTCCTCGCCGCTGTGCACCCGCCGGCCGTCGACCTCGGTGATGACGTCCCCGGGCCTGATCCCGGCCTTGGCCCCGGGCCCGCCCGGCGTCACCGCGGGCTTGCCGGCCGCACCCTTGGACCCGACCCTGGCGCCGTCCCCGGCGTACTTCATGTCGAGCGTGACACCGATCACCGGGTGGGTGGCCTTCCCGGTGTTGATCAGCTCCTCGGCGACCCGCTTGCCCTGGTTGATCGGGATGGCGAAGCCGAGGCCGATGGAACCCGCCTGTCCGCCCTCCTCGGCCGAGCCGCTGTCGGCGGCGCGGATGGCGCTGTTGATGCCTATGACATGGGCATCGGTATCGACGAGCGGACCGCCGGAATTGCCCGGGTTGATCGGCGCGTCGGTCTGCAGCGCGTCGACGTAGCTGATGTCGCTGCCATCACCCTTCTCGCCGCCCGCGGTGATCGGCCGGTCCTTGGCGCTGATGATGCCGGAGGTCACGGTGTTGGACAGGTCGAAGGGGGCGCCGATGGCCACCACTGGGTCGCCGACCCGCACATTGTCGGAGTTGCCCAGCGGCAGCGGCTTGAGGCCGGAGACCCCGGTGACCTTGACCACGGCCAGGTCGTAGCCGCTGTCCTTGCCGACGACCTCGCCGCGCGCGGTCTCCCCGCCGCTGAACGTCACGGTGATCTCGCCGCCCTGGCCGGCCGGGGCGACGACATGGTTGTTGGTGAGGATGTGGCCGGAGCCGTCGAGAACGAAGCCGGTGCCGGTGCCGGACTCGGTGGAGCCGCTGACGTGGAGGGTGACCACGCTGGGCAGGGCGCTGGCGGCGATGCCGGCGACGCTGTCGGGGGCCCGGCCGCCGCTGCTGCGACCGGCCTGCGGGAGCTCGACCTGGGTGAGGCCGCCGTTGCGCTCGACGTAGGCCCCGATGCCGCCGCCGATTCCGCCCGCCACCAGGGCGAGCAGTACCGCACCGACGAGGAGGGAGCCGCGCCGGCTCTTGCGTCCGGTGTCGGCCCCGAGCGGCGGGCCCGGGTTGGTGAGCGGCTGCCTGGGCGCACCCCAGGGGTCGTATTGGAGCCACTGCGTCGCCGCCTGCGGCTGCGATTGGGGCTGCGGCTGTGGCTGTGGCTGCTGAAGCTGGGGTTGCTGCTGGGGCTGCTGAGGTGTCTGGGGCGGGGGCGCGAAGCCGGTCGCGGGCGGCGCGGGGACGGGCGCGGGCGGGGCGGGAGCGGGCGACGTGGGGATGCCCGCGCCGTTCGTCCCCGCGCCGTTCGTCCCCGCGTACTGCGGGGGTACGGGGGTGCCGTGCGCCGGGGTCGGGACCGGCCGCTGCACGGGTGGGGCGGGTGCCCAGGGGCCGGGGCCGCCGTAGGGCGGGGTGCTGTACTGATCGGGCTCGTGCAGGGGTGTCACGGGCTGTGCGGCAGGTACAGCGGCCACCGGCTCGGGTGCCGGGGACCGGGGCGGCGCGTCGGCCGGGTGCGGTTCCGGCGCCGTGGTCGTGCGGCTCGCGCGGTCATCGGCGACCGTCGCGTCCGTCGCTGTCGCCGTGGGCGCCGGGTCGGCCACGGGCGCCGGGTCCTCGATGGACGACGGCTCGTCCGGCGCTGTGCGGGTGGTGCGTCCCGGCGTGGGCCGGCTCCACCACTTCGCCTTCGGCCCGGTGGACTTCCCGTCTTCCATGCTCTCCCCGCAACTGCCGCAACTGGCCTCTGCACGCCCCGACAGGGGCGTCCCTCCCGGAACTGCTCCCGGAATTCAACCAGGTTTGCGAATGCTTGCGCAGACTCCGGTCAGCGCCGGGAGGAAAGCGGCAGACCACGATCGGCGGGGGTGGGAAAGGCCGAGGCCGACGGCCGTGCCCAGGGCGGTGGTGACGACTGTGTCCCGGACGGTGGCGCGGAGGGCGTCGGTGACGGTGCGGCGAGCCGCCCGAACACCTCGGCGAAGAGCGGGGTGGTGCCGGTCGGACGTATCAGCGGTGGCGCGGACACATTGGTCAGGACGTGCATGGCGAAGGGGTTTCCCGTCAGGCTCGCGGAGGAGAGCACCGCGGGAGTGGCGGAGGGGGCCGCCGGTGCGACGCTCGGCACGGCCGACGGGGCGGCGGCGATCGAGCGGTCGCCCGACCCCCTGGCCGCGAGCGTGCCGTGGCTGCCACCGCCACGGCGGCTGACCGAGCCGCCGCTCTCACCGCGCGAGGGGGCGTCGAGCGGGGTCACCGCGTTTCCGGCGCCCGTGACACGGGCCGCGGAGCTGAAACCCGCGCCCGGCTGCAGGGCGCCGCCGAGGGCGATGGCCGCCAGCGAGACGGCACTCGCCGCCGCGAAGGCGAATCTCCGGCCGCGCCAGGGCGACCGCTCCGCCTCGCGGCCCACCTCGTGGATCCGGAAGCCGGAACGGGAGGAGCCACCCGGCAGTACGGCGGTCGAGCCGTGCGGGGTCGGGAGGAAGCCGAAGCCGCCGAGCGGCAGGTTCCCCGGCGAATCCGGGCGGCTGCCGGACGGCTGGATCACGGGGAAGAGCCCGTCCGCGAAGCGCCCGGAGCCGCCGAATGGTCTGTCCTGGCTGTCGTCGTCACCCCCAGGCCCCCCGGGAAGGCCCTGCAGCCGGGCAAGGAACCCCTCGGACGGCGACGGCGGGGCGGACTGGGCGAAGACACTCTTCAGGCGTCGCTGCGCCGCTGCCTCGGCCTTGCACTTGGCACAGGTCGCGAGGTGGGCGAGCACCCGCTCGCGGGCGTCGTGTTTCAGCTCGCCGTCGACAAGCGCGGCAAGGCGGTCCCCCAGGTGTTGTTCCGCGGGGGTCGGACCTGTGCCGCTCACGCCGTTCCGCCCTCCCCCGCCAGGACCGCGCCCGCCAGCGAGCGCTGCTCGGCACGGGCCTCGGGCGAACGGTGCTGCAACGCCTTGCGCAGGTGCGAGCGACCGCGGTGGATACGGCTGCGCACGGTGCCGAGCTTCACGCCCAGCGTCGCGGCGATCTCCTCGTACGACAGCCCCTCGATGTCACAGAGCACGACGGCGGCACGGAATTCGGGCGCGAGGGTGTCCAGCGCCTGCTGCACATCCGCGTCGAAGTGGGTGTCGTTGAAGACCTGCTGCGGGGACGGCTCACGGCTCGGCAGCCGCTCGGCGGCGTCGTCGCCCAGGGAGTCGAAGCGGATCCGCTGCTTACGACGGACCATGTCCAGGAACAGGTTGGTCGTGATGCGGTGCAGCCAGCCCTCGAACGTGCCCGGCGTGTAGGTCGACAGCGACCGGAACACGCGGACGAAGACCTCTTGCGTGAGGTCCTCGGCGTCGTGCTGGTTGCCCGTCAGCCGGTAGGCGAGGCGGTAGACCCGGCCGCTGTGCGTGCTGACGATCTCTTCCCATGAGGGTGGCGTCCACGCCTGGGAGTCCGCATCTGAGGCGAAGGTCGCGGTCGTCGCGGAGTCGTTGGAAGAACGGTCAGCAATGTTGGTCACGGATTTCGGCTCACCCGCCGACCTGAGAAAGCGCCGCAGCACTCCTCCCCGATCCACAGGCGCAGCCGCACCTCCCCTATCGGCTCTGGTGGTGTCCAGTGGAGCCCCTACCATAGCCACCTCGCCCGTTAGCTCCGGATAAGCCTTTTTCCTGCTGGGGCCGGGGATCACCCCCGGGAACCGCCGGCCGGTGGATCCCGGACCCGATCCGCGGGCCGATTCCACAGGCTCTCCCCTGTGCCTTCATAACGCCCGGTCCCATCTGCGGGTTCCCGGGTGCAGCGGATACAGTCACCGTTGCGCCAACTACGGGGACAGGAGAGGGTCATTACCGCCAACCGGCAGACGAGCTGGGCGTTCGCCGACGCCTTTGTCGCCGAGGACGAAGCACTGCGCTGGGCCCGGGACCGGGCCCGGGAGGCGGGGCTCCGCTCGGTGTCGCCAGGTACTGGCGCCGCGCTGCGCTTGCTCGCTGCCACGACGGACGCCAAAGCGGTGGCCGAAATCGGCACCGGGACCGGCGTGTCCGGGCTCTATCTGCTGCACGGAATGCGGCCCGACGGCGTGCTGACCACGGTCGACCCGGAGCCCGAGCGCCAGCAGTTCGCCCGTGAGGCCTTCCGGGCCGCGGGGTACGCCGCCAACCGGGCCCGCTTCATTCCCGGCCGCGCCCTGGACGTGCTGCCGCGGCTCGCGGACGGCGGATACGACCTCGTGTTCTGCGACGGCGACCGGCTGGAGAGCCTGGACTGTCTCGCTGAATCGTTGCGCCTGCTGCGCCCCGGCGGCCTGGTCTGCTTCGAGGGCGTCTTCGCGGACGGCCGTACCGTCGACTCCGCGGCGCAGCCCGCGGAGGTGCTGCGGCTGCGGGAGCTGCTGCGCGCGGTGCGGGAGAGCCAGGAACTGATGGCGACGCTGTTGCCGGTGGGCGACGGGCTGCTGTGCGCGGTGCGCAGGGGCTGACGCCCACGGCTACGGGGCCGGGGACTCGCCCCGCGCCCCGGGCGAGCCGGACGGGCCGACCGGTCAGGAACGGTCGGTCAGGTCGGCCGGTCGGTCGGTCGGTCAGGAACGGTCGTGAACGCATCACTGCCCCGGCACGGACTCCGTGCCGGGGCAGTGATGAAGTGTGGGCGCCTCTGCTCAGCCGACGACCTTCTTGAGGGCATCGCCGAGTGCATCGGCCTCGTCCGGAGTCAGCTCCACGACAAGCCGACCGCCGCCTTCGAGCGGAACGCGCATGACGATGCCCCGCCCCTCCTTTGTCACCTCGAGCGGGCCGTCGCCCGTCCGCGGCTTCATGGCCGCCATGCTCGTTCCCCTTCCTGAAACCAGCTCATCGCAACCGGCGGCCCCATGACAGGCGCTGTCTCACCGGCATCGAACACATTGCTTCCAGGCCATTATCCCGCATCACAGACCCCGATGACCAACATCGGTCGGCATCGCTTGCGCAACGCGCTCTCTCAAAACCACCCAATTCGGCGATCGGCCTGCGATACTCCGCCGCCCGCACCCCCGCATCGGGGCTCAATTGTTAGACGCAGGTCACATGTCGGCTCCCGCCCGAGTCGGCCATGCTTGCCTGGACAGGCATAGCCCGAGGTGCGAAGGGGACGACGAAATGGCCGACCACATGGCGGACAGCGTGCGCTACGAAGTGAGCGACGGACTCGCGACGATCACGATCAACCGTCCCGACGCGATGAACGCCATGAACACCGCGGCCAAGGTGGCGCTCCGTGACGCGCTGAAGTCGGCGGCGGCCGACACCGCCGTACGTGCCGTTCTGCTCACCGCGACCGGGCGGGCGTTCTGCGTCGGCCAGGATCTCAAGGAGCATGTGGCCACGCTCGAAAGCACCCGCGAGGCGGGCAGCGGCAATGCGCTGAGCACGGTGCAGGAGCACTACAACCCGATCGTGCGGGCCATCGCCGAGATGCCCAAGCCGGTCGTCGCAGGGGTCAACGGGGTCGCCGCCGGTGCCGGTTTCGGCTTCGCGCTCGCCTGCGACTACCGGGTCGTCGCCGACACCGCCTCGTTCAACACCTCCTTCGCCGGTGTGGCCCTCACCGCCGACTCGGGCGTCTCCTGGACGCTGCCGCGCCTGATCGGGCAGAGCCGCGCCGCCGACCTGCTGCTCTTCCCGCGCTCGATCTCCGCGCAGGACGCCCATGAGCTGGGCATCGTGAACAAGCTGGTGCCCGCCGCCGACCTGGCCGCCGAGGCCGCCGCCGTGGCCCGCGCCCTGGCGTCCGGCCCCACGGTGGCGTACGCGGCGCTGAAGGAGTCCCTGGCCTACGGCGCCGGTCACACGCTGAGCGAGGCGCTGGAGAAGGAGGACGAGCTCCAGACCAGGGCGGGCGCGTCCGAGGACCACACGATCGCGGTGCAGGCGTTCCTGAACAAGGAGAAGCCGAAGTACCTCGGCCGCTAGGGTCTTTCGTTTGGCTCAGGCCGGATCAGGCACCGGGGCACGCGAGCCCGGCCTGATCCAAACGAGAGGCCCTAGCCGCCGGACGGCCTACGCCGGCGCGGCCCTACGCCCGGCCGCCGCGCGCCACGCAGTCGGCCAGGTGGTCGTCGACCAGGCCGCAGGCCTGCATCAGGGCGTAGGCCGTCGTGGGTCCGACGAAGCGCACACCGCGCTTCTTGAGGTCCTTGGCCAGCGCCGTGGACTCCGGTGTGACCGCCGGGACGTCGCCGAGGGTGCGCGGGGCGGGGCGGCCCGCCGGGTCGGGGGCGTAGGACCAGATCAGTTCGTCCAGCTCGCCGGCGCCCCAGCCGGCCAGCACCTGGGCGTTGGCGAGGGTCGCCTCGATCTTCGCGCGATTGCGGATGATGCCGGCGTCGGCGAGGAGGCGCTCCTTGTCGGCGTCGGTGAACTCGGCCACCGCGGGGATCTTGAACCCGGCGAAGGCGGAGCGGAAGCCCTCCCGGCGGCGCAGGATCGTCAGCCAGGAGAGGCCCGACTGGAAGGCCTCCAGGCAGAGCCGCTCGAAGAGGGCGTCGTCGCCGTGGACGGGCCGGCCCCATTCGGTGTCGTGATACGTGAGGTAGTCCTCGGTGGAGAGCCCCCAGGGACAGCGCAGTCCGCCGTCCGGGGCCGCTTCCGCGCCGCCGCTCATCGCCGGGGCTCCTCTCCGGGGTGCTCGGTCGGCTGCGGGTCCTGCCGGGGCGCCTCCCACGGCGCCTGCGGACGGTCCTCGGGCCCCTCCCACCCCTGCTGCGGCTGTTCCTGCGGACGGTCCTCGGGCCGCTCCCAGCCCGACTGCGGCCGTTCCTGCGGACGCTCGATGAGACCGGGTCCGCCGACCGCGGTCGTCTGCGCGCCGGCCAGCGCCGATTCCAGCTCCGCGATACGCGCGTCCCGCTCGGCGAGCTCGGCGCTGAGCCGGTCGAGCGCCTCGTCGACATCCATCATGCGGTAGCCGCGCACGGCCACCGGCAGCCGCAGCGCGTCGATATCCGCGCGGCCGACCGGCCGGGTCGCGGGCAGCGGATCGGTCAGCTGCTCGGGCGCCACGTCCTGCAGGACGGCGCTCTTCCCCCCGCCGACCACCGCGAGGGTGACCGCGGCCACGACCACGACCATCGTCACCAGCAAGAACCAGAACACGCGCATCTCCCCGGGAGCGGAAACCTGTCCGGGTCCGATCGTGCCATGCGGCACCGACAGCCGGTGCCCACCGGGCCAGGCACTAGGGTCTGTCCGGCGGATCGGGGTCGGACAGGGCGCGGCGTCTGGTGCGGTGCATCGCAAGGCGCCGCGACCCCGGCCATGATCCGCCGGCCAGACCCTGGGGTCGCAGGCGACTCACGGGCGATCTACCAGAGGAGAAACGCGGGATGCGAAGCGGTGCGCTCAGGCTGGGGCGGCGCGAATTCGGTGCGCACGAGCCGGTGATCATGGCGATCGTGAACCGTACCCCGGACTCCTTCTACGACCAGGGCGCGACCTTCCGGGACGAACCCGCGCTCGCCCGGGTCGAGCAGGCCATCGCGGACGGTGCGGCGATCGTCGACATCGGGGGTGTGAAGGCGGGTCCCGGCGAAGAGGTGACCGCCGAGGAGGAGGCGCGCCGCACGGTCGGGTTCGTCGCGGAGGTGCGCCGCCGTCACCCGGACGTGGTGATCAGCGTCGACACCTGGCGCCACGATGTCGGCGAAGCGGTCTGCGAGGCCGGCGCGGATGTGCTGAACGACGCGTGGGGCGGCGTCGACCCGAAGCTCGCGGAGGTCGCCGCGCGGTACGGCGCCGGTCTGGTGTGCACGCACGCGGGCGGCGCCGAGCCGCGCACCCGGCCGCACCGGATCGCGTACGACGACGTGATGGCGGACATCCTGCGGGTGACGGTGGGGCTGGCCGAGCGCGCGGTCGCGCTCGGGGTGCGGGCCGACGGAATCATGATCGATCCCGGTCATGACTTCGGGAAGAACACCCGGCACTCCCTGGAGGCGACGCGCCGGCTCGGCGAGATGACGCAGACCGGCTGGCCGGTGCTCGTCTCGCTGTCCAACAAGGACTTCGTCGGCGAGACGCTCGACCGCCCGGTGAAGGAGCGGGTGATCGGGACGCTGGCGACCACGGCCGTGTCGGCGTGGCTGGGGGCGCAGGTGTACCGGGTGCACGAGGTGGCGGAGACCCGGCAGGTGCTGGACATGGTGGCGTCCATCGCGGGGCACCGGGACCCTGCCGTGGCGCGGCGCGGACTGGCGTGACCGGGGCGGGGACGGGGCCCTGCGGCGGGCCCCGCTCCCCGGACGGGCCCTACCGGCCGACCTCCTTCGTCACGAGGTTGACCGCCTCGTCCACGTCGTCCGTGACGTGGAACAGCAGCAGGTCGTGCTCGGACGCCTTGCCCTGCGCCACCACCGTGTCCCGCAGCCAGTCCACGAGACCGCTCCAGTACTTGGTGCCGAACAGCACGATCGGGAAGCGGGTGACCTTGCCCGTCTGGACGAGGGTGAGCGCCTCGAAGAGTTCGTCCAGGGTGCCGAGACCGCCGGGCAGCACGACGAAGCCCTGCGCGTACTTCACGAACATCGTCTTGCGGACGAAGAAGTAGCGGAAGTTGACGCCGATGTCGACGTGCGGGTTGAGGCCGGACTCGAAGGGCAGCTCGATGCCGAGACCGACCGAGACGCCCTTCGCCTCCCGCGCCCCCTTGTTCGCCGCCTCCATCGCCCCGGGCCCGCCTCCGGTGATCACCGCGAAGCCGGCCTCGACCAGGGCCTTGCCGATCCGTACGCCCGCCTCGTAGTCGGGTCCACCGGCCGGGGTGCGGGCCGAACCGAAGACGCTGATCGCGCTCGGCAGCTCGGCCAGCGCGCCGAATCCCTCGACGAACTCCGACTGGATGCGCATCACCCGCCATGGGTCGGTGTGCACCCACTCGGAGTCGCCCTCGGTGTCCAGCAACCGCTGATCGGTGGTGCCGGGCTGTACCTGTTCCCTGCGGCGCAGTACCGGTCCGAGCCGCTGCTCCTCCGGGACCTGCGCTCCCTCGGGGTTGCCCATGACCTGCTCCCTCCGACGACGATCGACGACCGGAAGATCCCGGAGGATCAACGGTCATCCGTGTCAGGTCAGGGTAGATCCATGGAGGTTACGGACAGGGGAATGCCGTGGGTCAGCCGGTGAGCCAGGAGCGGAGCCGCTCCTCGCAGTGAGTGATCCGCTCGACCACCACGTGCTCGTCGCGCTTGTGGGCGAACAGCGGGTCGCCCGGTCCGTAGTTCACCGCGGGGACGCCGAGGGAGCCGAAGCGGGAGACGTCCGTCCAGCCGAACTTGGGCCGGGCGGTGCCGCCCACCGCCGCCATGAACGCCTTGGCCGCCGGGTGGGAGAGGCCGGGCATGGCCGCGCCCGAGTGGTCGTCGACGACGAATTCCTCGACGCCGCAGTCCGCGAAGACCTCGTGGACGTGGGCCAGCGCCTCCTCGGCGGTCCGGTCGGGTGCGTACCGGAAATTGACCACGACGGTGCAGGCGTCCGGGATGACGTTGTTGGCGACGCCCCCCTCGATCCGTACGGCGTTCAGGCCCTCGTGGTATTCGAGGCCGTCGATGACCGGGCGGCGCGGTTCGTACGCGGCGAGGCGGGCCAGGATCGGGGCGGCGGTGTGGATGGCGTTGGACCCCATCCAGCCGCGCGCGGAATGGGCCCGCTCCCCCTCGGTGCGGAGGAAGACCCGCAGGGTGCCCTGGCAGCCGCCCTCGACCTCGGCGTCGGAGCCCTCCAGCAGGACCGCGAAGTCGCCCGTCAGCCAGTCGGGGTGGGCGTCGGCGATGTGGCCGAGCCCGTTGAGGTGCGCGGCGACCTCTTCGTTGTCGTAGAAGACGAAGGTCAGGTCGCGGTTGGGCTCGGGCACGGTCGCGGCGATCCTCAGCTGGACCGCGACGCCCGACTTCATGTCGGAGCTGCCGCAGCCCCACAGCACCCCGTTGTCGTCGAGCCGGGACGGCACGTTGTCGGCGATCGGCACGGTGTCGATGTGCCCGGCGAGCACCACCCGCTCGGCCCGGCCGAGGTTCGTCCTGGCCACGACGTTGTTGCCGTGCCGGTCGACGGTCAGGTGCGGGAGGGTGCGCAGGGCCGACTCGATTGCGTCCGCGAGGTCCTTCTCCTGACCGCTGACCGACGGGAAGTCGACGAGCCGGGCGGTGAGCGCCGGGCCGTCCAGGGTGAGGTCAAGTGTGGTTTCGGGCATGGGACCGACCCTAAGGGACCGGCGCCTCCCGTCCGGATCGGGCCGGATCGGGGAGCGGTGCCGGGTTCACGGGCCCGGCATGATCCAGCAGAGGGGCCCTGGGGCCCTCGGCCCCGGTCCGGCACTCCAGTACGGTGGGCCCGTGCCCCGGACCGTCTCCCCCGCCCGCCCACACACCGGCCGCAGCCGCCTCCTGCGCATCGCTGCCGGCCTTGTCGTGCTCGCCGCGCTCGGCGGCTATCTGACCGTTCAGTACATAACCGGCAGCAAGGTCATCGAGGGGTGCGTCGTCGAATCGGCCGATGGTTCGGACGGCGCGGGCCGTACGTACCGGATGAGCCCGGAACAGGCCGTCAACGCCGCGACGATCTCCGCAGTCGGCACCTCGCGCGGGATGCCGGAGCGTGCCGTGACGATCGCGCTGGCGACCGCGCTCCAGGAGTCCGGGCTGCGCAACATCGAGCACGGGGACCGGGATTCGCTGGGGCTGTTCCAGCAGCGCCCCTCGCAGGGCTGGGGCACCGAGAAGCAGATCCTGGACCCGGTCTACTCCGCCGGGGAGTTCTACCGGCATCTGGCCGAGGTCCCCGGTTACTCACGGCTGCCGCTGACGGTCGCCGCGCAGCGGGTCCAGCGCAGCGGTTTCCCGCAGGCGTACGCGAAACACGAGCCGGACGCGGCCCTGCTGGCGGCGGCGCTGACCGGCCGTACGCCCGCCTCGCTGAACTGCGCGCCGCCGCGGGCGACGGCCGCGAGCGCCGACTCGGCGAAGGTACGGGCGGCGCTGGTGCGGGCCTTCGGCAAGGACGTGCTGCCCGCGGTGACGACGGCGCCGCAGGACGGCGGGGGCGCGGCCGGTGCGGCGGCGACGAGCACGGTCTCGGTGCCGGTGCCCGCGACCCGGGCGTCCGGGGACGACGGCGCGGCCCGGCGCGGCTGGGAGCTCGCACACTGGGCGGTCGCGCAGTCCGAGGCGCTTCGCCTGGCCGAGGTCTCGTACGCGGGGCGGGTGTGGGAGGCCGGGTCGGGCTGGCGGACGGAACGTAAGGATTCGGGCACCACCGACGTCCGGATCAAGCTCGCGCTCTAGTTCACGCATTCACCCGGAAGTGCCATGCGGCCGGTTCTGAGCGCCCCCTCGCACAACCCCTCCCGCCGCCGCCCTCTGGCACCTCAATTCCCTTGTCACCAAAGGGAAGTGACGGTTCATCGACGAACCCGGGAATGCAGCGTTTGCCCGGGTTCCTCCACTGCAGATGATCTGACACATTACCGACTCTTTACCCAAGCCCACCGCAACCTCCCCCGCCCTTTCGACGGTTGTCATTGCGTCCGATCAACGGACAGACCTATTCCTCATTCCGTCGAAGGAGCATCATGTCCCTCCCCCTGACCCGCCGGATCGCCCGTGCCGCGCTGCTGATCGCCGCGGGTGCGGCCCCCGTGGTCGGCGCGGCCGGAGCCGCGGGTGCCGCGGAGCTGCCGCAGACCCCGGAGCTCGGCGGTCTGACCACCGTCGACGGTGCCGGTCTCGGCAAGACGGTCGACAGCGCGTCCCAGCAGGGCACCAAGGTGGCGGGCGACACCGGCGGCAAGATCGTCGGAACGACCCTCCCGGCCGCCGGCAAGACCGTCGGCAAGGCCGGCGCCGGGGCCACCCCCGCCGCGCAGAAGGCCGCGGGCGGCGCCGCCGGCAGCGCGGGCGAGGTCCTCGGCAACGCCGCCGGTGCCGCGACCGGGGGCGGCCTGCCCACCCAGGGTCTGCCCACCCAGAACCTGCCGCTCGGCTGACCCGTCCCGGCCACCGGCCGGCAGCAGCACACACGCGCGGGGGCCCGGGGGGGGGTAACCCCCGGGGCCCCCCCGCTTACCCCCACTTCCCTGGCCCGGCCAACCCCCCTCCCCCAACCAACCCCCCCCCCTCCCTCCCCCCTAACACCCCCCCCCCCCCAACGTC
>NZ_JBHVWT010000039.1:0-6767 GCF_042882135.1 Streptomyces sp. NPDC058240 | reverse complement strand
GCTTGGGTTGTGTTTCCACCGAAAACGAAAAAAAAACCAAAAAAAAAGGGTCCCGGGGGGGCCCCCCCCCCCCGCCCCCCGCGCGTGTACCGCCGTTCCCGGGCTCAGGCCAGCCGCTTGACCGCAGCCGCCACCCGCTCGTCCGTCGCCGTGAACGCCACCCGCACGAAGCGGTCGCCGGCCGGTCCGTAGAAGTCGCCCGGCGCCACCAGGATGCCGAGCTCCGCCAGGTACGCCACGGTCTCCCAGCACGGTTCGTCACGCGTCGCCCACAGGTAGAGGCTCGCCTCGCTGCGCTCGATCCGGAAGCCGTGCGCCTCCAGCGCGGTGCGCAGGGCCGCGCGCCGCGCCGCGTACCGGGTCCGCTGCTCCGCGACGTGCTCGTCGTCGCCGAGCGCCGCGACCGCCGCCGCCTGGACCGGGGCCGGCGTCATCATGCCGCCGTGCTTGCGGATCAGCAGCAGCTCGCTCAGCACGGCCGCGTCGCCCGCGATGAAGGCCGCGCGGTATCCGGCCAGGTTGGAGCGCTTGGAGAGCGAGTGGACGGCGACGACGCCCTCGTACGTACCGCCGCAGACGTCCGGGTGCAGCACGGAGACCGGTTCGGCCTCCCAGCCCAGCTCCAGGTAGCACTCGTCGCTGAAGACCAGCACGTCGTGCTCGCGGGCCCAGGCGACGATCCGGATCAGCTCGTCCTTGGACAGGACGCGGCCGGTCGGGTTCGACGGCGAGTTGAGCCAGAGCAGCTTGAGGCCGGCCGGGTCGAGCTCGGTCGGGTCGTCGTAGACGACGGGCTCGGCGCCGCAGAGCCGGGCGCCCACCTCGTAGGTCGGGTAGGCCAGGCGCGGGTACGCCACCTTGTCGCCCGCGCCGAGACCGAGCTGGGTCGGCAGCCAGGCCACCAGTTCCTTGGAGCCGACGACCGGCAGCACGTTCCGGTCCGTCACCCCGACCGCGCCGAGCCGCCGCTCCACCCACCCGGTGATCGCGTCACGCAGCTCGGCGGTCCCCCACACCGTCGGATAGCCGGGGCTGTCCGCCGCGTCGACGAGCGCCCGCTGGATCAGCTCGGGCACCGGGTCGACGGGCGTGCCGACGGACAGGTCCACGATGCCGTCGGGGTGGGCCTCGGCCGTCGACTTGTAGGGCGCGAGCTTGTCCCAGGGGAAGACCGGGAGACGGGAGGAGACTGCGGACACGGATCTCTGCTTTCTCGTACGGGGGTCACGAGGGGCGTGCGGGTCACGAGGGACGCACGGAGTCACGAGGGACACTCGGGCCGCTCGTCACCCGGGCGTGGAAACGCCTCGGTCCCGCACGGTGACGAGCCGTACGGGACCGGGGCGGCGCACATGCTGGCCGCTGACTACTGGTTCTGCGGCGGCAGCGCGGCGATGAACGCGTGGTCGCGCTCGATCAGGCCCAGCTTGGAGGCACCACCGGGCGACCCGAGGTCGTCGAAGAACTCGACGTTGGCCTTGTAGTAGTCCTTCCACTCCTCGGGGGTGTCGTCCTCGTAGAAGATGGCCTCGACCGGGCACACCGGCTCACAGGCTCCGCAGTCGACGCATTCGTCCGGGTGGATGTACAAGGACCGCTGGCCCTCGTAGATGCAGTCGACGGGGCACTCTTCGATGCAGGCCTTGTCCTTTACGTCGACACAAGGCTGCGCGATGACGTAGGTCACGCTGTCGTTCCTCCTCGGTAGGGCGTTGGCTCTCGCGCGGGAGCGCGGCGTCGTCGATGCCCGCCCCTAGTATCTCCGTTCCGGGGCACGAACCGAACAGGAGGGGCATACAGAGCTGTGGAATTCACCATCGGCGGACAGCTCACGGTCCGAATCACACCGGCTGACGTGGGCAAACGGGTATCAGTCCGGCGTGTGTGCGAGACCGGCCCGCAAGGAGCGAAGTTCGCCGACACGGTAGGAGTTCTCACATCATGGGACGACGGTGTGCTCTCGATCACACCGAAGAGCGGTGAATCCGTCCGTATCGCGGAATCGACGCTGGTGGCGGGCAAGGTGGTGCCCGCCGCTCCGGCCCGTCGGCGTGGTCCGGCGGCCTCCTTCGAAGAGCTCGCGCCCGTCTGCGCCCGTGCCTGGCCGCCGGTGGAGAGCGAGCCGCTGGGCGACTGGCGGCTGCGCGCCGCGCAGGGGTTCACCCGGCGCGCCAACTCCGTGCTGCCGCTCGGCGATCCGGGCGTTCCGCTCGACGAGGCGCTCGGGCGCGTCCGGCAGTGGTACGGGGAACGGGACCTGCCCGCGTACATCCAGACCGCGACCGGCGCCGAGGGCACCCAGGAACTGCTCTGCGCGGAGCTGGAGGAGCGCGGATGGCGCCGCGAGGTGACGGCGGAGGTACGCACCGGCGGGCTCGCCCCGATCGGCGATCTGGACGCGGATGCGTCCCGGGTACGGCTGAGCCGGGACCTCGACGAGACGTGGCTCTCCCGCTACCAGCGCTTCGACACCCCGGGCCCGCACGTCCTGGCGGTGCTGCGCGGCGGCCCCTCGGTGTGGTTCGCCTCCGTGCCCGGTGACCGCGAGGACGCCGCGCCCGCCGCGATCGGGCGGTGCGTGGTGGACGGACGCTGGGCCGGCTTCATGGCCGTCGAGGTCGATCCGGCGTACCGGCGCCGGGGGCTCGCCACCGCCGTGATGACCGCGCTCGCCCGCAAGGCCCTGGAGGAGGGCGCGTCGGCGGCGTGGCTCCAGGTGGAGTCGGACAACGAGGGGGCGCGGGCGCTGTACGAGGGCATGGGGTTCGCGGTCCACCACCTGTACCACCACTTCCGGTCGGCGTGACGGACAGGGACGGGCCCGATGAATCCTGAACCCGCCGGACGGCCGGAGCACCCGGACCGGGACGAGCTGCGCCGGCAGTTCGCCGAGGAGGTGCGCGCCGAACGGCCGGACCTCACGCTGCTCTGCCTGCTGCTGGGCGCGGTGGCCGATCCCGCGCTGGACGTGAACGGGATCGACGCGGCGCAGATCGAACTGGACGAGCTGGCGGGCCGGCTTCCGTACGGCGTGCGGGGCGGCCGGGCCTGGGCCTCGGCACTGGCCGAACTGCTCGGCGAGCGGTACGGCTTCGCGGGCTCGTCGGCGGACTACCAGCGGCTGGAGTCGTCGCTGCTGCACGAGGTGCTGCGCAGGCGTCGCGGGCTGCCGATCCTGCTGTCCGTGGTGTGGATCGAGGTCGCGCGGCGGGCGGGCGCCCCGGTGTACGGGGTGGCGCTGCCCGGTCATTTCGTCGTCGGCTTCGGCGATCCGGCCGAGCGGGTGCTGGCCGACCCGTTCGACGGCGGCCGGCCGATGACCGGGCAGGACGCGGAACTGCTGGTGGCGGGGACCACCGGGGAGCCGCTGGAGGAGTCGATGCTGGTGCCCGCTCGGCCGCTGGAGATCGTGCTGCGGATCCTGAACAACATCAGGGCGTGGGCGGCGGCCCGTCCGGAGCACACGGATGTGGCGCTGTGGGCGGTGGACCTGTCGCTGCTGCTCCCCTCGCATCCGGCCAGGCTGCGTTACGAGCGCGCGCAGCTGCTCGTCCAGAGCGGGCAGTTCCTGCGCGGGGCGGCGGAGATGGAGGAGTACGCGGACGTGGTCGACGGGGTCGAGCCCGCGGCGGCGGAGGCGATCCGGCGACGGGCGCGGGCGGCGCGGTCGTTGCTGAACTGAGGGCTGTCCCGGGGTCACCGCGCATCCCCGCCCGCGGCGACCCTGCGCACCGTGCGCAGCAGGTACTCCTTGCGGTTGAGCGGGTCGCGGTCGGTGCGCGGCCGGTCCGGGGGCGTACCGACGATGGCCCGGTAGCGGTCGAAGCCGGACTCCAGGACCCCCTCGCCGCGCGTCAGGGCCGGAAGCTGTTGCTGGAGCTCGTGGACGCGGGCCGCCGGGATCTCGCCCTCCAGTACGTATACGGAACCGTGCAGGGCCGGTGTCCCGGGGACGGCGCGCAGCTGTGCGAGTACGGGCAGGACCGGGCTGAGCAGGTCCGCGGGGAGTTCCAGGCGGAATCGGTGGATCGGCTCGTGCACCGTGGTACCGGCCTGCTTCAGCGCGCTCATCAGGACCAGCGGGGTCAGATCGCGGAAGTCGCCCGCGGTGCTCGACATGCTCTTGTCGAAAACGCCGTGGGAATGGCTCTGGCGGGGCCAGTAGCCGGAATGCGTCATGGTGACGACGCAGTCGGTGACCTGCCAGCCGCGCATTCCCTGTCGCAGGGTCTCCCCCACGGTCTCCTCCACCGCCCTCATCAGGGAGAAGGGCATCGATCCGAGCTCCACCTCCAGCCGGTACGCGATACCGCTGCCGACCGGGGCGGGGTCGACCCGAAGACCGATGGTCGCCAGAAAGGGATTGCCGTTCCGGCCGATGATCTCGTGCGCCGCACCACTGCCGTTCGGCCGTTCCAGGCAAATGGTCGTGGTCTCGCGGAAGGTGACACCGATTCCGAATTCGTCGGCCAGCGTCGCCTGGATGACTTCTTTCTGCACTTCGCCGTAGAGCGAGACGGACACCTCCTTTCGGACGTCGTCCTGACGCAGATTGATCAATGGGTCCTGTTCGGCGAGTTGCGCGAGCGCGAAGTGCAGCTCGCCCCGGCTCGCCGGAGGGCGGGGAACCACGACCGATTCCAGCGTCGGCGGAGCGAACCAGCGGCCCGGTGCGGCCGTGTCCGGCACTCCGACCGGATCGCCGACCCGGATGCCGCCGAGCCCCCGGAGCTTCGCGATCCGGCCCGCGCCGACCGCCGCCTCACGCACGGCCGAGCCCCGGTCGAAGACGCTGATCCCGGTCACCTTGCCCTCGGCGCGCCCGTCGCCCCGGCCGAACGGCAGCCGGTCGCGGACCCGTACCGTGCCCGAGAACATCCGGACGTACGCCGTCTTCTCGCCGCCCGGTCCGCGCTCCACCTTGAACACCGCGCCCGAGACCGGCCCGCCCGCATCGCCCCCGCTCGCGGGCAGCAGCTCCCTGACCCCGCTGATCAGGGCATCCACCCCCGCGCCGGTGATCGCCGAGCCGAAGAACACCGGATGCACCAGCGCCCGCCCGGTCTGCGCCGCCAGCTCTTCGCGCAGTCTGCTGTACGGGAGGGCCGCGGCGTTCTCGACGTACGCGTCCAGCAGCGCGTCGTCGTGGTCGGCGAGCAGTTCGGTCAGCCGGTCCGTGAAGCCGGGGTCGGCACCGGTGTACGGCGTGCAGCGGGCGTCCCGGCCGCCCGGCCGGTCGACCGAGCCCATGGCGACCACGGCCGGGGTCAGCTTTTCGGCGATGCTCCGCAGAACGGCCTCGTCCCGCGCGCCGCCGCGGTCGATCTTGTTCACGAAGACGAGCGTCGGAATGCGCAGGCGTCGCAGTGTCCGCATCAGCACGCGGGTCTGCGCCTGTACGCCCTCCACCGCGGAAATGACCAGCACGGCACCGTCGAGCACATTCAGCACCCGTTCCACCTCGGCGATGAAATCCGGGTGACCGGGGGTGTCGATCAGATTGACGGTGATGTCGTCGATGGCGAACGAGACGACGGCGGACTTGATCGTGATGCCGCGTTGCCGTTCAAGTGCCAGGGAATCGGTCTGGGTGCTGCCGTCGTCGACGCTGCCGATCTCGTCGATGACACCGGTGGTGTGGAGCAGCCGCTCGGTCAGGCTCGTCTTACCGGCGTCGACATGCGCCAGAATTCCCAGGTTCAGCGTGTGCACGAAACTCCATGTCCTCAAGATCGGTGACAATTCCCGCCTGAATGAACATGAGAGTTCCTCGCATGACCCGCTCCTTCGTCGGTCGACTTCTGCGGCGAGTACAGCAGAGGGCCCGACCCCCGACAACCGATTTACCGGCCGCCGTCCCGCGCATACCTCGGCGCTGGAAAGCAAGCAGGTCAGCGGCGACGCGTCGCCGGATCACGTACGCCGCCGACGCGGATCCGGGGTCCCCGCGTGGAGAAACCGACAGGCCGCGGAGCTCGCCCTGCCCGACCGGCGCACCGCTCACACCAACTCCCCTTTCCATCAAGGCCGTTCATGGGGAATGAAGGGTCATCACGAGGTGGGCGTCGAGCGTGTCGCCGCACGGAAAGGGTCAGCAAACAGGTGAGACCCCGCCGCCCAAACCTCACGCGCCGCTGGGGTGCAGTCCAACGGGTGATTATCGGCCCCACTCCACTCGAAGAGCCCACGGCGTAGCTCCAATGCTGCGTTTCCCGATGGCGCGGATTGGCATTCTGGCTGACGGTGGATCACGTCGCCACTGCGCCACATTGAGTCGACGTCCCGTCACTCTTCGCAGTTGCGCGGAAGGAATGTGTTCAGATGCGCTCTGCCCGCACACTGTTCGCTTCGGCCGCTGTCACAGCGGTCCTTGCCATCACCGGCCCGTCCGCCTACGCCATGGTCGCGTCGGGCGACTCGGGCCACGACAACGGTTACTCGTCCTCGCACGGCGACGACCACGGAAGGTCCGACCGCGGCGGCGACCGTGGTGGAGACCGCGGCGGCGACCGCGGCGGCGACCGTGGTGGAGACCGTGGTGGAGACCGCGGCGGCGACGAGGGTGGCCGCGGCGACGACGAGGGTGGCCGCGGCGGCGACCGTCCGCGTGGCGGCGTCCACACCGGCGGCGGCTTCATGGCCCTCGTCATCGCCAGCGACGACGAGGGTGGCCGCGGCGGCGACCGTGGCGGCGACGAGGGTGGCCGCGGCGGCGACCGCGGCGGAGACGAGGGTGGCCGCGGCGGCGACCGCGGCGGAGACGAGGG
>NZ_JBHVWT010000038.1:47921-56081 GCF_042882135.1 Streptomyces sp. NPDC058240 | reverse complement strand
AGAACAGCCCACACCCCCCCCCCCCCCCTCCTCCCCCCCCCCCCCCCCCCCCCTCCTCCCCCCCCCCCCCCCCCCCCCCCCCCCCCCCCACGACCACACTTCGTACCGGCTGCTACTTCAGCTTGGTGCCGGTGGAGCGCAGGTTGGCGCAGGCCTCCGTGACGCGCTTGGCCATGCCCGCCTCGGCGGACTTGCCCCAGCTGCGCGGGTCGTAGACCTTCTTGTTGCCGACCTCGCCGTCGACCTTCAGCACACCGTCGTAGTTGCGGAACATGTGGTCCACGATCGGGCGGGTGAAGGCGTACTGGGTGTCGGTGTCGAGGTTCATCTTCACGACGCCGTTCTCCAGCGCGGTGGCGATCTCCTGCTCGGTGGAGCCGGAGCCGCCGTGGAAGACGAAGTCGAACGGTGACTTCTTGCCGTACTTGGCGCCGACGCCCTCCTGGAGGTCCTTCAGCAGCTCGGGACGGAGCACGACGTTGCCCGGCTTGTAGACACCGTGGACGTTGCCGAAGGAGGCGGCCAGCAGGTAGCGGCCCTTCTCGCCCAGGCCGAGCGCCTCGGCGGTGCGCAGCGCGTCGTCGACGGTGGTGTACAGCTCGTCGTTGATCTCGTGCGTGACGCCGTCCTCCTCGCCGCCGGTCGGGGTGATCTCGACCTCAAGAATGATCTTGGCGGCGGCGGCCTTGGCCAGCAGCTCCTGGCCGATGGCCAGGTTGTCGGCCAGCGTCTCGGCCGAACCGTCCCACATGTGGCTCTGGAACAGCGGGTTCTCGCCCCGGGTGACGCGCTCGGCGGAGATGTCGAGCAGCGGACGTACGTAACCGTCCAGCTTGTCCTTGGGGCAGTGGTCGGTGTGCAGCGCGACCGTGATGTCGTACTTGGCGGCGACGATGTGCGCGAACTCGGCCAGGGCGACGGCGCCGGTGACCATGTCCTTGTTGTACTGGCCGCCCAGGAATTCCGCCCCACCGGTGGAGATCTGGACGATGCCGTCGCTCTCCGCCTCCGCGAAGCCGCGCAGTGCAGCGTGCAGGGTCTGGGTCGACGTCACATTGATGGCCGGGTAGGCGAACTTGCCTGCCTTCGCCCGGTCGAGCATCTCGGCGTAGACCTCGGGGGTTGCGATGGGCATCTGACCGCTCCTTGGGATGTGCGGGTGTGCGTGCTGGTTCCCTGACCTGGGGGCGACGTCATCGTCGCCCCCATCTTCCCAGACTCTCGCTCCGGCTCCACCCGGCCCACCGCCCCAGCGCTCCGGCGCACGGAGCCGGACATGCGGAAGGGGTGGGCCGTTTCACGTGAAACGGCCCACCCCCGGAAGAAACCGCAGGTCGAGCCAACCGTCAGGCCAGGTCGAGATCGGCCACCGAGTAGACGTGGACATACGGGAGACCGGCCTCGGCGATGGCCGGAGCCGCACCGCGCTCCACGATCACGGCCACGGCCACGACCTCGCCACCGGCCTCGCGCACCGCCTCGACGGCCGTCAGCGGCGAACCGCCGGTGGTCGAGGTGTCCTCGACCACCAGACAGCGGCGGCCCTTCACGTCCGTGCCCTCGATGCGGCGCTGCATCCCGTGCGCCTTCTGCGCCTTGCGGACGACGAACGCGTCCAGCTCCTGCCCGCGCGCGGCGGAGGCGTGCAGCATCGAGGTGGCGACCGGGTCGGCGCCCAGCGTCAGCCCGCCCACGCAGTCGTAGTCCAGCTCGGCGGTCGCGTCGAGCATGACCTGACCGACCATCGGAGCGGCCTTGCCATCCAGCGTGATGCGGCGCAGGTCGATGTACCAGTCGGCCTCAAGACCCGAGGAGAGGGTCACTCTGCCGTGTACCACGGCCTTGTCCTTGATCTGCTGGAGCAGCTCAGCACGTACGTCAGTCATGGCTACGAGCTTAAGGCGCGCGTCTCGCATCAGCTCTCGCCGAGTCCTGAGCCGACTCCTGAGCCGACTCCTGAGCCGGGTCGGAGCCGGGTCGGAGCCGGCGCCAGCTCCACGTCGTCGAGATCTCCAGCGGATCGATCGGGGTGACATAGCGGGGCGCGGTGTTCAGCCCGTTCGGCGGGCCGGACTGCGGCTCCACACAGACCGCCTCGTCCTGCTCGTCGTAGATCACGACCCACTCGTCCCGGCTCTTCACGGTCAGCTCCAGCTGCTCCGGCCAGGTGAGCGTCACCTCGACGCCGTCCGGCATCCCGAAGCAGTCGTCCCAGGGGCCGCCCAGGGGCGGGATGCGGCGGCCGGTCGGGAGATGGTCCTCGCCCCGCTCCTCCTGCCAGGCCGGGTCGAAGGCCAGCTGTGCGTCCTTGCCACCGCCGCCGAGGTTGCGCAGGAACCAGGGGTGCCAGCCCGCCTGCGCCGGGAACGAGTCCCCGTACGTCTCGATGCCGAAGGCGAGCGTGAGCGAATCCTCGGCCAGCTCGAAGGTCTGGGTCACCCGGCCCGGATACGGCCAGGGGTCGACGAGGTCGTAGTAGAACGACGCCTCCCGCTCGCCCAGCCGGGCGGTGTGCCAGGCGGTGTCCCGGCCGGTGCCGTGGATGGCGTGCGGCGGGGAGTTGAGCGGCAACCGGTGCGGGACGTCGCCGTTGTGGAACAGCCCGTTCCCGGTGCGCCCGCACCACGGCACCATCGGGAAGCAGCCGTACCGCTCCCCCTGCCGCAGCAGCTCGGTGCCACCGATCCGCAGACTGTCGATGCGACAGCCGTTGGCGGGATTCACGGTCAACTCTGCGTCGCCGACGGACAGCCGGACGTCCTTCTCGCTGCTACTCACCCGACCGAGATTACTGGCGCGACCGCTACCGCCGCCGCCTCAGTGCCCGGCTCACCACCACGGCGGACGCCAGCGCGAGCGCGGCGGCCGGGGCGACCCAGCGGAGCGTGGCACCCGCGGTGGTCGAATCGGGTGACGGGACGGGCGCGTACCGGCCGCGCGGCGGCGCGTGGTCGACCTCCTCGGCGCTGCGGCCGATCATGGTGCGCCTGGCGTGCGCGGCCTCCGCCGGGGGGCCTTCGGGGACGGTGAACTCCACCTCGGAGACCGGGTCGAGCGACGGCGGGGGCACGGGCGCGTCGAAGACGGAGCCGGTACCCGGCGGGTTCCCGGGCTCCCCCGGCTCCCCCGGTTCCCCGGCGGTGGGTTCCTCGGGCTTTCCTGCGCCTGCGGCGGGCGCCTCGTCCGCCGCCGCGTCATGGGTGGGCGGGGTGTCGTCGGCGGCGGCCGCGCCGGTCGTGTCGGCCTCCTCGGCCGCCTCCTCGATGGCCTGCTCCACCGCTTCCCCGACAGACCGCTCGGCCTCCCCGAGCACCTCGCCGGTCTTCTCGCCCATCTCTTCGCCGGCCGCCAGCGTCTCCGTCACCAGCTGCTGGGCAAAGCGGTCCAGCAGCCGGCGGGCCGCCGCGAGCGCCGCCGCCGCGTCCAGCTCCAGCAGCCGGCCGTCACCGCTCGCCGTACCCGCGAACCCGATCGCCGTACCGCCGTCCCGCTCGGTCAGGCCGATGGTCAGGGTCAGCTTCGCCGAGCCGCTTCCCCTGGCCTCGGAGCCCTCGCCGGTCACCAGGACCGCTTCCCCGCGCGCCCCCTCCGGGCCGTCCTGCGGCGCATCGGTGAGTCTCAGCGCGCCGCGGTACGTGATCGTGTGGCCGTCGACCCGGACCTTGAGCCGGCCGGACAGCGGGCCCGCGGACGCGTCGGCATCCTGCTGAAGCCCCGGCACGCATCGCGCGACGCGGGCGGGGTCACCCAGCGTCCGCCGGAGGGACGGGACCGGAACCGGAACGAACACCTCATGCTCCATGGAAACCGAGCCTACTCAGCCCCGGCCGTCACGTCAGCGGTTCCACCCCGCGAGGCCACCGGGCACACGGGCCACGCCCCCGACTCCCCGGCCCTCCGCAGACATATGAGAAAGCCACGCCGCACTCACCGGTCCTCCCAGTACCGCGGATGCACCAGCGTCGACGGCGGCAGCCCCGCCGGCCGCGCCCTCTCCGCCTCCCGTCCCGCGTTCACCAGCACGGGCTCCGTCATCGACCGCAGCGCCGGTGCCCTCACGGCGAGACCGAGCTCCGGCCTCTTCCCCGGACCGGCGAGGACGAAGCCCCAGCCGTGCGCGGGGTGCGCCCGGTGTGTGGCCCGGTCGGGACCGGCCGCGGAATCCGAGAGCCGGCCGCTCATCCGGTACGGGCGGGTGTGCAGGCCCGCCGCCCGCATCGACGCCTCGACCGTCCAGAACGTACGTGGCCGGGAGACCGGCGGGCCCCCGTGCACCACCAGCCGGCCGCCGGGCGCGAGTGCCTCGGCGACCAGCCCGTAGAACTCCGCCGAGTAGAGCTTCGTGCTGGTGGAGATCCCCGGGTCGGGCAGATCGGAGATCACCACGTCATAGCGGCCGTGCGCCGCCCGCAGCCAGTTGAAGGCGTCCGCGGTGACCGCCGTGAGCCGCGGGTCACGGAACGCGTGGCCGTTCAGCTCCGAGAGCGCCCGGTCGGTACGGGCCAACCGGGTGACGCCCTGGTCCAGCTCGACCACGGTGACGTCGCGTACGTCCGGGTAGCGCAGCACCTCCCGGGCGGCGAGGCCGTCGCCGCCGCCCAGGATCAGGACGCGGGCGTGCGGCCCGTTCATCGCCGGGTGCACCAGCGCCTCGTGGTAGCGGTACTCGTCGCGCGCGCTGACCCGCAGCCGCCCGTCCAGATACAGATCCAGGGAGCTGCGGCCCGACCCGGTCAGCACCACCTCCTGCACCTCGGTCTGCATCGCGACCCGCACCCCGTCCCCGTACACCGCGCGCCGCGCCGCCCGCTCGAAGTCGTCGACCAGTGCGGTGGCGACGGCCAGCACGGCGATCACCGCCACGTTGAACAGGATCAGCAGCCAGCGGGAGCGCGGGTTGAGATCCCGCCGGAACACGCACAGCACCAGCGCCCCGCCCGCCGCCGCGTTGACCGCACCGGTGAACAGCGCCCCGGTGAGCTGTCCGAGCACCGGCAGCAGCAGGAAAGGGAACGCGAGCCCGCCGACCAGCGCGCCCACGTAGTCGGCGGCGAAGAGATCCGCGACGGCGCCGCCCGCGTCCTGCCGGTCGACGCGCTGGATCAAGGTCATCAGCAGCGGAATCTCCGCACCGATCAGGATGCCGATCGTGAGCGAGAACCCGACCAGGGCGTAGCGCGACTCCCCGATCCAGGCGAACGACGCGTACAGCACGAGCGCCGAGGAACCGCCGACGAGCGCGAGGGCCGCCTCGATCAGCCCGAAACCCACTGCGGCATGGCTGCGTAAACGTTTCGCGAGAAGCGATCCGACACCCATCGCGAACACCATCACGGAGAGCACGACCGATGCCTGGGTGACGGAATCACCGATCAAATAGGAGGCGAGTGCCACCAGTTCGAGCTCGTACACCAGACCGCAGGCAGCACAGACGAAGACAGCGGCCAGCACGAGATACCGACCGGTCCTCGGTCGTACGGGAATACACGCCGCGCCCCCTCGCAGCGACACCTGCTGGTCGATCATGGTGCGAACGCTACGTCACGATCACATGGCAGCCTGTCACCCACAAGGGTGTAAGTGGCGTGCTCACAACGGAGTTGACACTTCTCGGAGTGCCGTCGCCGGCATCCGCGTTCCCACCCGGGTGCGCGTCACCACCAACTGCCCCTCCTGCGGGTACGCGTGCCAGGTGCGCCATCGCACCTGGCCCTCGGTCCGCTGGGCGAGCATGGCGGTGAAGGCGTGCGGGCTGCCGGGGAACGTCCCGGCGAGACCGTGGGGATGGTCGGCCACCAGCGCGAGGAGCTCCTGCGCGCGCCCCGCGAACGAGCCCTCCGAGAGCGTCTCGACACGCGCCGCGAATTCGTACTCCCATTCCCCGAGCCGCTTGGAGACACCGAGCGGAAGCGGCGTGCTGCTGCCGGGGATACAGGCGACGGTTTCGGAACAGGTGCCGCGGTCCTCTTCGAGGAGTACCTGGTGGGAGGCGCCGAGCAGGCGCATCTGCAGCCTGGCGCCCGCGAGATCGAGATCGAGCACGGCCAGGGCGGGGAGTGGTTCCCGCCCGAGCGCCCAGGCCAGGTCGGCAGCACGGGTGTCGGAATAAGCCGTCTGGAGGGTCGTGAGCATGAGTCGGCTCCGCAAGCAAGCATGGACACATGGACAGGGGACGCCCCCGACGTGATGCACGTGGGAGGTGGGTAGCGCCCGATCAGGTCCAACTGGGGTCCGAGGGCTGAATGTTCTCTCAACCGAGGGAACCACGAATAAGCCGTATCCACAGGGTTTTTACCCAACTTGCCGTGGTTTCCATCCCCTCGGGGGCCACTCGGATCATCTGTTCACCGGCAACTCGCGAAAAGCCCCAACAAAAAGGTGCCCGGCGGGAGTTCACCCGCCGGGCACCTCCGGAACCAGCTGTCCGGGTCAGCTGCCTCCGCCGCATCCGCCCCCGCCGCCGCACGAGGAGCCACCACCGCAGGAGGAGTGACCACCGCCGCACGAATGGCCTCCGGAGTGCCCACCGGAATGCCCGCTGCCGCTTCCGCAGGACGAACCGCCGCCGCCGTCACCCCCGGCCCACCAGCTGCCTCCCGCGGCGCTGCCCGCGGCCCCCCGCCGCGTACCCCGCCTGCCCGCCTTCGACCGGTTCCCGGCTTTCACCAGGACCGAGACGAGCAGCACGATCAGACCGACCGCGATCACCACTCCGACAAGAACCTTCACCGACCTCACGTCCTTCCGTCCCCCGAAGCGAGGTCCCCCCGCTCCCGTGCGCTTCCTGCGTGTGTGGGGGATGCCCCCGCCCCCGAACCGCCAAAGCAGACTTGAGCAACTCCAGAGCTTCCGCGCAGGATGGCAGCCATGACACAGGGACGACCGCTGCTCAACCGCCGCCTCGCCGAGTTCGGTACGACGATCTTCGCGGAGATGTCGGCGCTTGCCGTACGGACCGGCTCCATCAACCTCGGCCAGGGCTTCCCCGACACCGACGGCCCCGAAGAGATCCGGGAGGCCGCGGTCCGGGCGCTGCGCGACGGCCACGGCAACCAGTACCCGCCGGGCCCCGGCGTCCCCGAACTGCGCGCCGCGATCGCCGAGCACCAGCAGCGACGCTACGGCCTCACCCACGACCCCGACACCGAGGTCCTGGTCACCGCCGGCGCCACCGAGGCCATCGCCGCCGCCATGCTCGCCCTGCTGGAGCCGGGCGACGAGGTCATCGCCTTCGAGCCGTACTACGACTCGTACGCCGCCTGCGTCGCCATGGCGGGCGGCGTACGAGTCCCGCTGACCCTCCGCGCCCCGGACTTCCGCCCCGACCTCGACGCCCTCCGGGACGCGATCACGCCCCGCACCCGGCTGCTGCTGCTGAACAGCCCCCACAACCCGACGGGCATGGTCCTCACCCGCGAGGAGCTGACCGTCATCGCCGGACTGGCGGTGGAGCACGACCTGCTGGTGGTCACCGACGAGGTCTACGAGCACCTGGTCTTCGAGGGCGAACACATCCCGCTGATCTCCCTGCCCGGCATGCGCGAGCGCACGGTCTCGATCTCGTCCGCCGGCAAGACCTTCTCGTACACCGGCTGGAAGGTCGGCTGGGTCACTGCCGCCGCCCCGCTCCTCGCCGCCGTCCGGACGGCCAAGCAGTACCTGACCTACGTCAGCGCGGGCCCGTTCCAGTACGCGATCGCCGAAGCGCTGCGCCTCCCGGACGCGTACTTCGACGGCTTCCGCGCCGACCTCGGCCGCAAGCGCGACCTGCTCGGCGACGGCCTGCGGGCGGCCGGGTTCAGGGTCTACCAGCCTCAGGGCACGTACTTCATCACCACCGACATCACCCCGTTCGGCGAGAAGGACGCCTACGCCTTCTGCCGCGCGCTCCCCGAACGCTGCGGCGTCGTCGCCATCCCCAACTCCGTCTTCTACGACGACCCCGACGCCGGCCGCAGCCAGGTCCGCTTCACCTTCTGCAAGCGCGACGACATCCTCCACGACGCGGTCGGCCGCCTGCGTCGACTGGCGCCCTGAAACCGGCTCACCCCGGGGCGGGGGGGGGGGGGGGAGCCGCCCCCCCAGGGTGGGGTGTTGCTGTCGTACCGGGGTTCGGCGCCCCCAGGGGGTGGGTCCCCACCCTCCCCCTTCTCCCCCCCC
>NZ_JBHVWT010000038.1:37738-47911 GCF_042882135.1 Streptomyces sp. NPDC058240 | reverse complement strand
GTCGGCGGAGGAAGAACCCAATCCCTCCGTAACGATGGGGTCTCTTTGATCGCACTTGGCGAAGAAAGCCCGCCGGCGGTGGGGGGGGTGTCGCGGACCCCCCCCCCCCCGGGGTGGGCTGTCACTGCCGTACGGGGCTCAGGCGCCCGGAGGGGTCGGGTCCCCGCCGTCCGTCTGCTCCTCGGCCGGGGCCAGGCCCAGACGCTCCTGGAGCCACTTGTCGAACTCGATCGAGGCGCGCACCCAGCTGACCGTCGACGAGACGAAGTGCTCCAGGCTGACGCCCGTACCGATGAGCATCTGCGCCTCACCGATCAGACGGACCGAGGTCTCGGTGTCCTCGGAGCCCTCCTCGGGCTCGTGGGTGTGCGTGTAGACCTTGGGCCACAGGGTGCGGCGGTTCCAGTCGTCGATCGCGTCGAGGAGGACCGGACGCTGGTCCGCGGCGTGCGGGCGGTCGTAGAACGTACGGACCGAGAAGACCTGCTGCTCGTCCTCGCCCCGGAACATGAAGTACGTGCGGAAGTCCTCCCACGGCGCCGCGAGGTCGCCCTCGTCGTCGACGACGTACTTCAGCTCCATCTGTTCGAGAAGCTGCTTGACGAGGTCCTGGTCAGGGACAACGGGGCCCTCGGGTCCTGCCGCCTGCGGTTCGGGCTGGCCCCCGAAATTCGGAATCGAGGACGGATCGATAGACATCGCTGGGTACTCCTGTGGATCGCACGTGGTTTCCTGCCGACGACCCTAGCCGCGTTTCGCCGGACAGGCCTTACGCCCTACGGGGAATCATCTCTGCATCCGCTCCCCGCGCCCGTGTCCAAGCGGCGGCGGCAAGAATCGCGCACAGCACCCCGAGGAGTCCGGACGCGCCGATGGTGTTCGCCGACGAGCCGGACAGCTCCGTCGCCACACCCCCCACGGCGACACCGATCCCCTGCATGGCGGTCACCCCCGTCCTGGCGAGCCCCAGCGCCTGGCCACGCCGGTCGGCCGGGGTCAGGAGCACGAAGGTGGCCCCGGCGGTGATCTGGTAGGCGGAGCACACCCCGGCCACCAGCAGCAGGAACATGGCCGCACCCACACCGGGGTCGAGCCAGTAGGCGAGCAGCGGCAGATTCGCACCGATCGCCAACGGCCCGAGCAGGCGGCGCCGCGACTCGTCGCCGACCTTGGCCCGCCCCAGCAGGGCCGCTCCCAGCACCATTCCCGCCGGATGCGAGGCGAGCAGGAGTCCCACCGAGGAGGCGCCACCGCCGGCCTCGTCCGCGAACGGGGCGGCCAGTCCTTCCGGCAGGACGACGAACCCCGCGAGCCACCCCAGCGCGAGCAGCGACCGGAGCCTGCGGTCCGACCAGATCAGCGCGGCGGCACCCCCGACCTGTGCGCCGAGCCGCGGCTTACGGGCGTCGGCACTCGCCGCGGGACGGGCCTTCACGCCGAACCTGACCAGGGTCGCCGAGAGCAGGAAGGTCACCGCGTTCACGCCCAGGGAGAGGTTGCTGCCCAGCCACGCGGCCAGCAGACCGCCACCGGCGAAGCCGGCCAGCTGTCCGACCTGGTTGGTGATCTGCATGACCCGTTGGCCGCGTTCGTACCGCTGCGTACCGAGCACGGTGGGCAGCAGTGCGCCCTGGGCGGCGCCGAAGGGCGCCTCGGCCAGCTGCGCCAGCACCAGCAGCCCGGCGAGCAGCGGCAAGGGCATCCCGGGCAGGGCCATCAGCCCGACCATCACCATCCGCACCAGGTCGCAGCTGATCATGACCGTACGCCGGGGGAAACGGTCCGCCAGGCCGGACAGGAGCACCCCGGACAGCAGAGCGGGCAAGGTGGTCAGCGCATACGTCGCCGCGGTCCATCCTGGCGAGTCGGTGCGTTCGAACACGAGCAACGACAGGGCCACGCGTGCCAGCTGGTCACCCAGGATCGACTGGGCATAAGCAGCCCAAAGCGCACGGAATTCGCCAAGGTGAAAGAGATTGTCAGATCTGGGCTTTTCAGGCCCCGGCTTTATCTCATCGCCCATCCGCTCGTTCATGCGGGCACGCTACCGACTGCCGAATTCGGCCCCCAACCCTGCTTGCGAGCAGGCCACGACGGACGCCCCGAGGTGTCCTGATTATTCGCGCACCGCCGGGCGGACACCGCCTGCACCCGAGCAGAAGTCCCTTGTCAGAGGCGGGTGATGCGGCCCGGGACGGCGCCGCATCAGAAGATGCCACCCATCGGTGCGGAGCGAGACGTTTGGCGCAATATCGATGTTGAACAGTGGATCATCGATGACGGCGGCCGTTTTCCCTTTCTCCCGGAATCACCGCGATCCCTCGCCCCTCGCACGGCGGCGCCGACGTGTCCCGGCCTGGACGCACGCCCTTCCGCACGCTGGTACGGACGGCATGTCCCCGTCCGGGACCCATGGGCCTCCGGCCGGGGACCCGGCATCGAAACCGGCCATGCGCCGCCTACAAGGTGCTGCCCGAGGTCGCGGGCCCGACGAGCAGGCCGTCCCCGACCCGGTCCACCCGGACGGTGTCCCCGTCCTCGACCTCGCCCGCGAGAATCTCCTTCGCCAGCCGGTCGCCGATCGCCGTCTGGATGAGGCGGCGCAGCGGCCGGGCCCCGTAGGCCGGGTCGTTGCCCTCCTCGGCCAGCCAGGCCAGGGCCTCGGGCGTGACGTCGAGGGTGAGCCGGCGGTCGGCCAGCCGCTTTGCGAGCCGGTCGATCTGGAGCTGCGCGATGTGCGACAGCTCGTCGCCGGACAGCGCGGAGAAGACCACCAGGTCATCGAGCCGGTTGAGGAACTCCGGCTTGAACGAGGCCCTCACGACCTCCAGGACCTGTGCCTTCTTCTCCTCGGGCTTGGTCAGCGGGTCGACCAGGAACTGGCTGCCGAGGTTGGAGGTCAGGATCAGGATGGTGTTGCGGAAGTCCACCGTCCGGCCCTGGCCGTCGGTGAGCCGGCCGTCGTCGAGTACCTGGAGCAGGATGTCGAAGACCTCGGGATGGGCCTTCTCGACCTCGTCCAGCAGCACGACGCTGTACGGGCGGCGGCGGACCGCCTCGGTGAGCTGGCCTCCCTCCTCGTAGCCGATGTATCCGGGCGGGGCGCCGACGAGCCGCGCCACGCTGTGCTTCTCGCCGTACTCGCTCATGTCGATGCGGACCATGGCCCGCTCGTCGTCGAACAGGAAGTCGGCGAGCGCCTTCGCCAGCTCCGTCTTGCCGACACCGGTCGGGCCGAGGAAGAGGAACGAGCCGGTGGGCCGGTCCGGGTCGGCGATTCCGGCGCGGGTACGGCGCACCGCGTCCGACACCGCCCGCACGGCCTCGCCCTGCCCGATGAGGCGCTTGCCGAGCTCGTCCTCCATGCGCAGCAGCTTCTGGGTCTCGCCCTCCAGCAGGCGTCCGGCGGGGATGCCGGTCCAGGAACCGACGACATCGGCGATGTCGTCCGGGCCGACCTCCTCCTTGACCATGGTGTCCTTGGCCGCCTCCCGCTCGGCCTCGCTCGCCTCCGCCAGCTCCCGCTCCAGGCCGGGGATCTCCCCGTAGAGCAGCTTGGAGGCGGTGTCGAAGTCGCCGTCGCGCTGGGCGCGTTCGGCCTGGCCGTGCAGTTCGTCGAGACGTTCCTTCAGCTCACCGACGCGGTTGAGGCCCTGCTTCTCCTTCTCCCAGCGGGCGTTGAGGCCGCGCAGCTCCTCCTCCTTGTCGGCGAGGTCGCGGCGCAGCTTCTCCAGGCGCTGCCGGGAGCCGGGGTCGGTCTCGTTCTTGAGGGCCAGCTCCTCCATGTGGAGGCGGTCGACGGCGCGCTGGAGCTCATCGATCTCGACCGGCGAGGAGTCGATCTCCATGCGCAGCCGGGACGCCGCCTCGTCGACCAGGTCGATGGCCTTGTCGGGGAGGAAGCGGGAGGTGATGTAGCGGTCGGACAGGGTCGCGGCGGCCACCAGCGCGGAGTCCGCGATGGAGACCTTGTGGTGGGCCTCGTACCGGCCCTTGAGCCCGCGCAGGATCGCGATGGTGTCCTCGACGCTCGGCTCGGCCACCAGCACCTGCTGGAAGCGGCGCTCCAGGGCGGGGTCCTTCTCGATCCGCTCGCGGTACTCGTCGAGCGTCGTCGCGCCGACCATGCGGAGCTCGCCGCGGGCCAGCATCGGCTTGAGCATGTTGCCGGCGTCCATGGCGGAGTCGCCGCCGGCGCCCGCGCCCACGACGGTGTGCAGCTCGTCGATGAAGGTGATGATCTGCCCGTCGCTCTCCTTGATCTCGGAGAGGACGGTCTTCAGCCGCTCCTCGAACTCGCCGCGGTACTTGGCGCCCGCGACCATCGCACCGAGGTCGAGCGAGACGAGCCGCTTGTTCTTCAGGGACTCGGGGACGTCGCCCTTGACGATGCGCTGGGCGAGGCCCTCGACGACGGCCGTCTTGCCGACGCCGGGCTCGCCGATGAGCACGGGATTGTTCTTGGTGCGTCGGGACAGCACCTGGACGACGCGGCGGATCTCCTGGTCGCGCCCGATGACCGGGTCGAGCTTGCCCTCGCGTGCGGCCGCGGTGAAGTCCGTACCGAACTTCTCCAGCGCCTTGTACTGGCCCTCCGGGTCGGGTGTGGTCACCCGTCGCCCTCCCCTGCTCTTCTCGAACGCGTCCAGCAGCTTCTTCGCACTGGCCCCCTGCCCACTGAGGATCTCACCGGCGCGGCCACCCTCGGCGGCGATGCCGATCAGCAGGTGCTCGGTGGAGATGTAGTCGTCGCCGAGCTCCTTCGCGCGCTGCGCGGCATCGGCGATGACAGCAAGCAGCTCCCGGTTGGGCTGCGGCGGGGCGACGGTCGAGCCCGTGACGCTGGGCTGGGCGCCCAGGAGCCGCTCGGTCTCGGTGCGTACGGCGATCTGGTCGGCCTCGACGGCGGCGAGCAGATCGATGATGTTCTCGTTGTCCTCGCCCGCGAGCAGCGCGAGCAGCAGGTGCCCGGGGGTCAGATCGGGGTGCCCGTCCTTCACGGCCCTGCTGGTGGCCGCGTTGATGGCGTCCCGGCTCTTGTTGGTCAGCTCGGCGTCCACGTGCGCTTTCTCCTCCTTGCGGTGGCTGGCTCTCTCCACAACACTGACTTAGTCAACGTGCATAAAGTTGAGTCTATTCCACTCAAGGCGATGTTGAGTCCAATCCACTCAACTTGATGCCGGGAGCTGTCCGCGCCAGGAACTGCCCCTTGTTCCGCTGCTTCGAGTGAACCGGCCGCACCGGCCCTCCGCCACCGCAGCGGGGCCCACGGCGGGGCCGGCGCCGCGCCCGCGCTGCCTACGCTGTCCCCATGGCAGTCGACGTGACGAACCCCGGCCCCGAGTACCTCGCCTTCTGGCGCGCACGCCATGTGTGCACCCTGACCACGCCCCGCCCCGACGGCACACCGCACGTGGTGCCGGTGGGTGTCACGTACGACCCCGAGACGGGGCTGGCGCGGGTCATCACCGGCAAGAACACCCGGAAGGCCGCCAATGTCCTGGCCGCGGGCCCGGACGGCGCACGGGTCGCCGTCTGCCAGATCGACGGGCGCCGCTGGGCGACGCTGGAGGGGCGCGCGACGGTGCGCACGGAACCCGAGGTGGTGGCCGACGCCGTACGCCGCTACGCAGAACGCTACGAGCGCACGCCGAAGCCCAACCCGGACCGGATCGTCATCGAGATCGCCGTGGACCGGGCGCTCGGCAGGGCCTGACCGGTCCGCGGACCGCGGACCGCGCCCGGCGGGGCGGGCGCGGCCGGGAAAAGCACAACGGCGCCATCGTGTTCAGGTCACGATGGCGCCGTTGTGTGGGGGAGTGACTGAGCGACATGGAACGACGGGGGATCGCTCAGGCACTGCGGGGGGTGGCGGAAATAGTCTCTGGCTCGAACAGCTGGTGGTCCCGCCGGTCGAGGTTGACGAAGATCATGTCGTACCGAATCGCACAGCGAACGGGCTGCGGGGCTCCACGCGGCTTGCGGAGGCAACGGTAGGCACGTACTTCGTCGTCTTCTTCGCGTGCGACAACGATGGGGTCGCCGAACAGAGTGACCATCAACGAGTCGCCACAGTGGGGGATGGCAGTGACGAGGTCGATGAAATGCCAGCCTGATCGGTAGGCCGTGGCCATCTCTCGCCGGAAGGTCCGGTCGTCCGGCGGGATGGTCATGCGCCCGGTCGGGTCGGTGCGACGACCCAGCTGATCTCGTCGGACGCGACCGACGTCCCGGAGAGCCAGCTGATCTCGCCGGCAGGGCTCGCGGCCTCGACACTCCAGCTGATCTCGCCCGGCCCGGCGCCCGCTTCGGTACTCCAGCTGATCTCGCCGCCCTTGGCGGCCCCCGAACCCCAGCTGATCTCATCGCTTCCCAGTACGCCGAAGCCCAGGGCCGCGACGAATGAGACGGCAAGCGCCGAGCGAAGCAATCGCTTATACATAGTCGGCTTCGTCCTCACTTGTGGATTCTTCTCCCCCGCACCTAAGACGATGTCTCACCTGGGCACACGAACACCACCGAGTCGATGCATCATGTTCCTGCATGTTCAGGAACCTGGGGGGTGGAGATATGACCACAAGCAACACAAAAGGTACGCATCCTCACGGGATCACCGAACTATGCGAAGACGGAGGACGTCTCTACGCCAGTGCGCTGCGCTCCGGCCGGATATCGCGGGCCGAGGTGGCCACCGCGCCCTGCCTGATGGACTTCGCCCTGCTGCATCCCGACCCCGACGACGCCGAGTGGCTCCGCCCCGTCCCGCCGTCCGCGGCGCTGGCACAGCGATTGAACCCCATCGAACGCGAGATCCAGGAGCACAGAAGACTGTCCCTGGAATTGGCCGAATCGTTCGAACCCTTCATGGACATCAGCGCCCAGGATCCCCCCATCACCCACGCCATCACGGTGCTGGAGGGCAGCAACCGCATCAACGCGGCCCTCGACCTCGCCACCGCCGAGTGCCGCACCGAGGTACTCACGGTCCAACCGGGCGGCGACCGGGGCGAGGACCGCCTCCGGGAGGGCCTGGAGCGCGCACTGCTGGTGGTCGACCGCGGGGTGGGCATGCGCACCCTCTACCAGCACACCGTCCGGCACAGCCAGGGCACGCGGGCCTACGCGGAGCGCCTGGCCGACGGCAAGGTCGAGATCCGCACGCTGGAAGAGCTCATCTCGCGCCTGATCGTCTTCGACCGGGCCGTCGCGTTCATTCCGGCCAGCGACGACGACCAGGTCGCCCTCGAACTGCGTCACCCGGGACTGGTCGAGTACCTGATCAAGGTCTTCGAACAGCTGTGGAACCGTGCGTCCCCCCTCCTGGAAGAGCTCCCGTACGACCCTGCCCCCCAAGGCATCAGCGGAGTTCAGCGCTCCATCGCCCAACTCCTCGTAGAAGGCCATGTGGACGACTCGATCGCCCGCCGCCTCGGCATGAACGTCCGCACCTGCCGGGCACACGTGGCCAAGCTGTCCGCCGTCCTGGGCAGCACGAGCCGCGCCCAGCTCGGCTATCTGATCGCCCAGTCAAGGATCCTCGACCAGGATTCCTGACCGGCCGGCACCTCGCGCCCCCGCCCTCGGCGGAGTACGTGGCCGCACGACGGGTGAGCATGGCCACGTCCCGGACGAGTCGGCGGTCACCAGTTCCTCCGGCACCCCCACTTTGCCCAGCCCTTGGGCTTCCACCACCGTCATCTTGCTGCACTGCCGAAAGCCGGGGGGCACGAATGGGCAGGGACGAAGACACAACGGCCCATGCGCACGGGGGACGTGAGCTGTGTGATGCGGCCGTCAGGATCTGCACAGAGGCTCTGAGCGTTCCTTCCTTCCGCGAGGAACGGCCGGAGAAATGGCGCCGTCAAGCCGCTCACCGACGAGCCGCACGCCCACCCCACCCCGCAAGCAACTCCTCCCGCTCCGCGCGACCGGGAGTGCCGCCGCCATGGGTGCGCCCCCAGGCGAGCAGTGCGGCGGGGGTGGCCCGGCCGGTCGCGTAGGCGTCGAGCAGGTCCTGCGACAGCCGGTGCTCGGCGGGGCTGTGGGAGGCGGTGGCCGCGATGACGGTCAACTCCACCTCCCCCTCGGGGGTTTCGAGGCGTACGAACATCGCGGGGCCGTCGTCGCCCCCGCCGAACGCCGATGTGATCACGGTGTCCAGCAGAATCCCGGCAGTCCTGGCCACCGAGGACCGCACTGCGCCGACGGGCGGGGTCAGGACAGGCCCCCGCCCATTGTCGCCGGCCATGATCGGACCGGAGTCGGGTTCCGGCCGCTGCCCCGCACCGGGGGCGTACGACGAAGGGCCGGGGAGCCGACCCGTAAGTCGGCTCCCCGGCCCTTCGTCGCGCGGGTGGGCGGTCCACCGGGCGCAGCCGCGCCCGGCCCGGCCCGCCCTCCCGCTCAGTCCTTCGGACGCTTCGGGCGCCAGACCACCAACGCGCTGGTCTGCTGCACGTCCTGATACGGCACCAGATCGCGCCGGTACGAGGCGTGGACCTGCGCCTCGCGCTGCTGCATCGCCTGTGCCGCGCCGTCCACGGCCGCCGAGAGCTCGGCGACGCGCTGCTGGAGCGCGGCGACCTGGTTCTCCAGCTCGATGATGCGCTTGATGCCGGCGAGGTTGATGCCCTCGTCCTGCGACAGCTGCTGCACGGTGCGCAGCAGCTCGATGTCGCGGGCCGAGTAGCGCCTGCCGCGCCCGGCCGTGCGGTCGGGCGAGACCAGGCCGAGACGGTCGTACTGGCGCAGCGTCTGCGGATGCAGGCCCGAGAGCTGGGCCGCGATCGAGATCACGTACACCGGGGATTCATCGGTCAGTTCGTACGGATTACGTCGTCGGCCGTCCACCTCAAGCTCCCTTCGCCGCCTGGAACAGTTCCGCCCGCGGGTCATGGCCCGCGGTCGCCTTCCGGTAGGCCTCCAGCGCGTCCCTGGCCTCGTTGCCGAGGTCCTTGGGCACCGCCACCTCGACGGTGACCAGCAGGTCGCCCCGGGTGCCGTCCTTGCGCACGGCGCCCTTGCCGCGGGCGCGCATCGTGCGCCCGTTGGGGGTGCCGGCGGGCAGTTTCAGGGTGACCGGCGGGCCGCCGAGCGTGGGCACCTTCACCTCGCCGCCGAGCGCCGCCTCCGTGAAGTCGACGGGCACGGTGACCGTGAGGTTGTCGCCCTTGCGGCCGAAGACCGGGTGGGCGCCGACGTGGACCACGACGTACAGATCGCCGGCCGGTCCACCGCGCTCGCCCGGACCGCCCTTGCCGCGCAGCCGGATCCGCTGGCCGTCGGAGACGCCCGCCGGAATCCTGACCTGCATGGTCCGGGAGGACTTGGCCCGTCCGCTGCCCTTGCAGACATCGCAGGGGTCCTGGGCGATGAGACCCCGGCCCTTGCAGTCCACGCAGGGGTCGGTGAGTGAGAAGCCGCCGCCGGTGCCGCGCGAGACCTGGCCGGTGCCGAGACAGGTCGGGCAGACCCTGGGGGTGCCGTTCTTGTCGCCGGTGCCGGAACACGCCTTGCAGGGCGCCTGGCTGGACATCCGCAACGGGACCGTGGCCCCGTCGACCGCCTCGGTGAAGCTGAGCGTCACCTCGGACTCGATGTCCTGGCCGCGGCGCGGCTGCACCCGGGTCCCCGTGCCGCCCCGGTTGAACAGGCCGCCGAAGACATCGCCCAGACCGCCGCCGCCGAAACCGCCGGCGCCGCCGCCCTGGCCCCCGCCCTGGGTGCCTCCGAAGAGGTCGCCGAGGTCGAAGTTGAAGTTGCCTCCCGCTCCTCCGGGTCCGGCCCTGAAGCCGCCGTTGCCGAAGAGGGCGCGTGCCTCGTCGTATTCCTTGCGCTTCTTGCTGTCGCCGAGGACGTCGTTCGCCTCGGAGATCTCCTTGAAGCGCTCCTCCGCCTTGTCGTCGCCCTTGTTGGCGTCCGGGTGGAACTCGCGGGCGAGCTTCCGGTACGCCTTCTTGATCTCGGCGTCGGTGGCGTCCTTGGGGACGCCGAGGACCTTGTAGTAGTCCTTCTCGACGAAGTCCTTCGTGCTCATCGACGTCCCTCCTTCCGGACGATCGGCCATGGGGACGGCACCCGGGGAGGTCGCCTGGCCTGGGGGTGGGGCGTGAGGTGGTTCGACGGGGGGTTCGACCCCCCCCGTGCCCCCACCCTCCTCTTCGGTTGCCTTTT
>NZ_JBHVWT010000038.1:0-37728 GCF_042882135.1 Streptomyces sp. NPDC058240 | reverse complement strand
GCCCCCTTTTTTCCTGGAGGGGACCTTTTTTTTTCCCCCGTGGGGGGGGGGGGGGGGGGGGGAAGGGTCTTCCTTTTTTTTTTTTGTTTTTTTTTTTTGGGGGGGGTTGGTCTGGTTGTTTTTTTTTTTTTCCTCCCCCCTGGCCGGGCGGTGGGCCGCGAGGTGGTCAGACGGGATGTCAGACCTCCTCGGTGCCACCGCTCTCCTCGTCGGTTGCCTTCTCTTCCTTGGCTGCGGCCGGCGTCGCCCCCGGCTGGGGTTCGGCCACCGCCACCCGCGCGGGGCGGATGGTGCGCTCGCCGATCCGATACCCCGGCTGCAGGATCGCCACGCAGGTCGTCTCGGTGACATCCGGCGCGTACGAGTGCATCAGGGCTTCGTGGATCGTCGGGTCGAAGGGCTCGCCCTCCTTGCCGAACTGCTGCAGGCCCAGCTTGGCGACGACCGTCTCAAGAGATTCGGCCACCGACTTGAACCCGCCCACGAGCTCGCCGTGATCCCGGGCGCGGCCGACGTCGTCGAGCACGGGCAGGAGCTCGGACAGGAGACCCGCAACAGCGATCTCCTTGACCGTGGCCCGGTCCCGCTCGACGCGGCGGCGGTAGTTCTGGTACTCGGCCTGAAGCCGCTGGAGGTCGCCCGTGCGCTCGTTGAGCGCGGTGCGGACCTGGTCCAGCTGGGCCGTCAGGCCGACTGTCTGCACTCCGTCCCCGGCCGGGGCCGCCCCCTCCTCCGAAGAGGAAGAGGCGTCCTTCGGCTCGGCTCCGTCAGGGGTGGCGCCGGAGGGGACGTCGGGCTTCTCCTCGAAGCCCGGGGTCTCCTCGGTCACACCGCACCGCCCTTGGCGTCCTTCTCGTCGTCCACGATCTCGGCGTCGACGACATCGTCGTCGGCCTTGGCCTGCTGGGCGCCCGGCTGCGGGTCACCCTGCGGGCCGCCGTCGGCCTGGGCGTTGGCGTACATCGCCTGGCCGAGCTTCTGCGAGACGGCCGCGACCTTCTCGGTGGCGGTACGGATCTCGGCGGTGTCCTCGCCCTTGAGCTTCTCCTTCAGCTCGGTGAGCGCGGTCTCCACCTCCGTCTTCACGTCACCGGGGACCTTGTCCTCGTTGTCCTTGAGGAACTTCTCCGTCTGGTAGACGAGCTGCTCGCCCTGGTTGCGCGACTCGGCGGCCTCGCGGCGGCGGTGGTCCTCCTCCGCGTACTGCTCGGCCTCCTCACGCATCCGGTTGACCTCGTCCTTCGGCAGCGAGGAGCCGCCGGTGACGGTCATCTTCTGCTCCTTGCCGGTGCCGAGGTCCTTGGCGGCGACGTGCATGATGCCGTTCGCGTCGATGTCGAACGCGACCTCGATCTGCGGGACGCCACGCGGGGCCGGCGGCAGGCCGGTCAGCTCGAACATTCCGAGCTTCTTGTTGTACGCCGCGATCTCTCGCTCGCCCTGGTAGACCTGGATCTGCACGGACGGCTGGTTGTCCTCGGCCGTCGTGAAGATCTCGGAGCGCTTGGTCGGGATCGTGGTGTTGCGCTCGATGAGCTTCGTCATGATGCCGCCCTTGGTCTCGATGCCGAGGGACAGCGGGGTGACGTCGAGGAGCAGGACGTCCTTGACCTCGCCCTTGAGGACACCGGCCTGGAGCGAGGCGCCGATGGCGACGACCTCGTCCGGGTTCACACCCTTGTTGGCCTCCTGGCCACCGGTCAGCTCCTTGACGAGCTCGGCGACGGCCGGCATACGGGTGGAGCCACCGACGAGAACGACGTGGTCGATCTCGGAGAGCTGGATGCCCGCGTCCTTGATGACGTTGTGGAACGGGCTCTTGCAGCGGTCCAGGAGGTCGGCCGTGAGCTGCTGGAACTGCGAGCGCGTGAGCTTCTCGTCCAGGTGCAGCGGGCCCTCGGCGGACGCCGTGATGTAGGGCAGGTTGATCGTGGTCTCGGTCGAGGACGAGAGCTCGATCTTCGCCTTCTCCGCAGCCTCGCGCAGACGCTGGAGAGCCATCTTGTCCTTGGACAGGTCCACGCCGTGACCGTTGGCGAACTGCTTCACCAGGTAGTCGACGACGCGCTGGTCCCAGTCGTCACCACCGAGGTGGTTGTCACCGTTGGTGGCCTTCACCTCGACGACGCCGTCGCCGATCTCCAGCAGCGACACGTCGAAGGTGCCGCCACCGAGGTCGAAGACGAGGATCGTCTGGTCGTCCTTGTCGAGCCCGTACGCCAGCGCGGCGGCGGTCGGCTCGTTGACGATACGCAGGACGTTCAGGCCCGCGATCTCGCCGGCCTCCTTCGTCGCCTGACGCTCGGAGTCGTTGAAGTACGCGGGGACGGTGATGACCGCGTCGGTCACCTTCTCGCCCAGGTACGACTCGGCGTCACGCTTCAGCTTCTGCAGGATGAAGGCGCTCATCTGCTGCGGGTTGAAGCTCTTGCCGTCGAGGTCGATCTTCCAGTCAGTGCCCATGTGGCGCTTGACGGAGCGGATGGTCCTGTCGACGTTGGTCACTGCCTGGCGCTTGGCGACCTCGCCGACCAGCACCTCGCCGTTCTTCGCGAAGGCGACGACGGACGGCGTGGTCCTGGCGCCCTCTGCGTTGGTGATGACGGTGGGCTCGCCGCCTTCGAGAACGCTGACGACGGAGTTAGTCGTGCCCAGGTCGATGCCGACCGCACGTGCCATTTCAATTCCTCCAACTTGACTACTTGAGTGGATCTGACTCAAGGATGCATGACACCCGCCCCACTGTCAACAGACTTGAGTCGAAGAGGCTCAACTATCGTGCATGCACCCAGCGCCGACCGGGGATTCCCCGACCTTACGACCGACGCGCGATTCCACCCATGAGGCACACACGGGGGCGCGAACGGGGCACGTACCGGCCGATCGCACGCGACACTCCCCGACCCCCTGGCGGCGCAGCCCCTCCCCATCATCGCTCCATGGGATCGTTCTGTCACAAAATGCCGTGAGCCACGCAAAACCGGCACTCGAACCGCCGCGAACCCAGGCAGGTGCGAACGATGCAGACGCAGACGCAGAGGCAAAGGCAGAGGGCAGTACGCGCGCGGGCACGGACGTGGACATGGACGCGGACGTGGACACGGACGTGGCAATGGGAGCGGCGCCGGGAGCGGCCGTCGGCCAAGCGCGTACTGGACCTGACCCTCGGCTCGGCCCTCCTGGCCCTGGCAGCCCCCCTGCTCGCCGCGGGCGCCCTCGCCCTGGCGGTGCGGCGAGCCCCCGGCGGCGTACTGACCCGCTCGCCCCGGGTCGGCCTGGACGGCCGTGTCTTCGTACTGCGCTCGCTGCGCACCCGGCGACTGCGGCTGGACCTGCTCTCCAGGCTGCCGCACGTCGTACGGGGAGACCTCTCGCTGGTCGGCCCGGAACCCCTGGCGCCGGACGAGGAGGACGGACCCCGCGTCCAGGGCGGAATCCGCACCCCGGGCTCCAGCACCTCCCCCGCCGCGAGACACTGGCGGCACGAACTGAAGCCGGGCCTCACCGGCCTGGCGCAGGTGCACTCCCGCTCCGGAATGCCGTGGGACGAGCCGGCCCTGCTGGACCAGCACTACGCCGAGCATCAATGGGTGGGGCTGGACCTGGCCATCCTGGCGAGGGCCGCACACACCCCGCTGCGCCGGGCGGCCCGAGGGCTCGCCCGGCCCGGCAAGGGGCACCTGAGCGACACAGATCACCGCCTGTCCAGCTACAGCACGGCAGAAGAAGTGGGTAGTGTCAGCACAGACTGATTAAGTTACTGCTTAGTAATCACAGATAATCGCCAGTACTCGCTCATTGACGCTGGATCCCACCCTCGCAGGCCCGAGGAGCCCCCAAATGCAACTCGCCGCGATCATCGTGTCGCTGGTGCTGACTGTCGTCGGCGTTGCGCTCATCGCCCGAGCCGTCGCGCAGATCTACCGGTTCATCAAGCTCGGCCAGTCCGTGCCGTCCGGAACCCGCACGGACAACTGGCAGCAGCGCACCGTAACCCTGGCCAAGGAGTTCGTCGGCCACACCCGGATGAACCAGTGGGGGATCGTCGGCGTCGCGCACTGGTTCGTCGCCGTCGGCTTCCTGACGCTCGGCCTCACGATCGTCACCGCGTACGGCCAGCTGTTCAAGGCCGACTGGACGCTGCCGGTACTGGGCGGCTTCCTGCCCTACGAGGTGTACACCGAGTTCATCGCGCTCGCGACGACGGTGGGCATCCTCGTCCTCATCGCGATCCGGCAGCTGAACCTGCCGTCGCGGCCCGGCCGCAAGTCACGCTTCGCCGGCTCGAAGATGGGCCAGGCGTACTTCGTCGAGGCCGTCATCCTCGTCATCGGCCTGGCGATCATGACGCTGCGCGGCCTCGAAGGCGCGCTGCACGGCGTGGACCACTACGAGGCCGCGTACTTCGCCTCGTACCCCCTGGTCGCTGCCTTCAACGGGCTGAGCCTCGACACGCTGCAGAACCTCGTCTACCTCACCGCCATGATCAAGCTCGGTGTGACGATGGCCTGGGCGATCACGGTCGGCCTGAACACCAACATGGGCGTCGCCTGGCACCGCTTCCTGGCCTTCCCGAACATCTGGTTCAAGCGGAACGCCGACGGCGCCACCACGCTCGGCGAGCTCCAGCCGATGACCTCGGGCGGCAAGGAGATCGACTGGGAGGACCCGGCCGAGGACGCCGTCTTCGGTGTCAGCCAGGTCGAGCAGTTCTCGTGGAAGGGCCTGCTGGACTTCTCCACCTGCACCGAGTGCGGCCGCTGCCAGTCGCAGTGCCCCGCCTGGAACACCGGCAAGCCGCTCTCCCCCAAGCTCCTGATCATGTCCCTGCGCGACCACGCGCACGCCAAGGCCCCATATCTGCTGGCCGGCGGCGGCAAGGACATGGAGGGCAACGAGAAGGCGACCGAGGAGCAGCTGAAGGACGTCCCGGCCGCGGCTCTCGCGGAGGCCGAGCGCCCGCTGATCGGCACGGTCGAGGAGAACGGCGTCATCGACCCGGACGTGCTGTGGTCGTGCACCACCTGCGGTGCGTGCGTGGAGCAGTGCCCGGTCGACATCGAGCACATCGACCACATCGTCGACATGCGCCGCTACCAGGTGATGATCGAGTCCGCGTTCCCGTCCGAGGCGGGCACGATGCTCAAGAACCTGGAGAAGAAGGGCAACCCCTGGGGCCTGGCGAAGAAGCAGCGCGTCGAGTGGACCAAGGAGGTCGACTTCGAGGTCCCGATCGTCGGCAAGGACGTCGAGGACCTGTCCGAGGTCGACTACCTGTACTGGGTCGGCTGCGCCGGCGCCCTGGAGGACCGGGCGAAGAAGACCACCAAGGCCTTCGCCGAACTCCTCCACATCGCGGGCGTCAAGTTCGCGATCATGGGCGGGGACGAGAAGTGCACGGGTGACTCGGCCCGCCGCCTGGGCAACGAGCCGCTGTTCCAGCAGCTCGGCCAGGAGAACGTCGCGATGCTGAACATGGCGTTCGGCGAGGACGACGAGGACGACTCGACGAAGAAGGCGAAGGCCGCGAAGAAGATCGTCGCGACCTGCCCGCACTGCTTCAACACCATCGCGAACGAGTACCCGCAGCTCGGCGGCGAGTACGAGGTCATCCACCACACCCAGCTGCTCCAGCACCTCATCGACGAGGGCAAGCTGATCCCGGTGACCCCGGTCGAGGGCCTGATCACGTACCACGACCCGTGCTACCTGGGCCGTCACAACAAGATCTACACCCCGCCCCGCGAGATCATCGCGAAGGTCCCGGGCCTGCGGAACGAGGAGATGCACCGCCACAAGGAGCGCGGCTTCTGCTGCGGCGCCGGCGGTGCCCGGATGTGGATGGAGGAGCGGATCGGCAAGCGCATCAACAACGAGCGCGTCGACGAAGCCCTCTCCCTCAACCCGGACATCATCTCCACCGCCTGCCCGTTCTGCCTGGTCATGCTGACCGACTCGGTCAACGGCAAGAAGAACGACGGCAAGGCGAAGGAGTCGGTCCAGGTGGTCGACGTCTCGCAGCTGCTGCTGGACTCCGTGAAGACTCCTGCCGACCCGGCCGGTGAGACGGAGTCGGCGGACGAGCCGGAGCCGGAGCCGGCGAAGTAATCCGTTCCGTCGCACGACAGAAGCGGCCGGACCTGCCTCGGGGGCGGGACCGGTCGCTTCTGCTTTCCCGCGTCCCTGGGGCAGTCCCCCCGGGGTTCCCCTAGGGGATGTCACAGCTCGGCCGCAATGGCGGGCAGGTTCCCCAGGCCCTCTGACCGCACCGGCCCGGACCAGGTACGTTCGATGACGTGGCTGGATTCAGGATCGGACGCGGCCGGGACAACCGCACCCCGCAGCAAGCGCAACAGCAACCGCGGCAGCAGCCGTACGGCACACAGGCACCACCGCCGTACGGCCAGCAGCCCTGGCCTCAGGCAGGAGGCAACGCGGCCCCGCCCCCGTACAACAACGGCGGCTACGGCAATGGCGGCTATGGCAACAACGGGAACGGCTACAACGGCGGCCAGGGCGGCAACCACGGCGAACCGGAGTACTTCGGCGACCCGTACAACCAGCCCCAGCACCCCCACGGTTCCCCTCAGCAGGGCGACCCGTACGCCAACTCCCCCGGCCACACCCAGGCGTTCAGCGTCGGCGAGGACCCGTACGGCCCCGGCGACACCTACCGCGCCGGCCAGGCCCCCGCCCAGCCCTCGGGCCCCCGACTGCGGTGGAAGGAACTGCTCACCGGCATCGTGCTCCGCCCGGGACCGACGTTCTGGCAGATGCGCGACTACCCCGTCTGGGGTCCGGCGCTCATCGTCACGTTCCTGTACGGCCTGCTCGCGCTCTTCGGCTTCGACCAGGCCCGGGACGACGCGATCCACGCGACGATCTCGACAGCGGTGCCCTACGTCGTCATCACGGGCATCGGTTTCGTCATCGGCGGCCTGGTCCTGGGCGCGGTCACGCACACGCTCGCCCGCCAACTGGGCGGCGACGGCGCGTGGCAGCCGACGGTGGGCCTGTCCATGCTGATCATGTCGATCACGGACGCGCCCCGCCTGATATTCGCGCTCTTCCTCGGCGGCGAGAACTCCCTGGTTCAGATTCTCGGCTGGGTCACCTGGCTGGCCTCGGCCGCGCTCTTCACATCGATGGTGAGCAAATCGCACGACCTGCCGTGGCCGAAGGCACTGGGCGCGTCCGCGATCCAGCTGATCGCGCTGCTGTCGATCATCAAGCTGGGCACGATCTGACACCCACCGGCCCGCCCAAGGACACCGAAAACCCCCGGCACACGCAATGTGCCGGGGGTTCGTCACATCCTGCTCAGGCGTCCAGAACCTGCCCGCTGCGCCGCACGACGGGCTTGTCCACGCTCCACGGGAAGTTGATCCAGCGGCCGGTCTTCTTCCACACGTATTCGCACTTCACGAGCGAATGCGACTTCTCGTAGATGACCGCGCTGCGCACCTCGGCGACATGATCGATACAGAAATCACGCACCAGCTTCAGCGTCTTCCCGGTATCGGCGACGTCGTCGGCGATCAGGACCTTCTTGTCCGAGAAGTCGATGGCGTTCGGAACGGGCGCCAGCATGACCGGCATTTCCAGGGTGGTGCCCACCCCGGTATAGAACTCCACGTTCACCAGGTGAATGTTCTTGCAGTCCAGGGCGTAAGCGAGCCCGCCGGCGACGAATACCCCGCCGCGAGCGATGCTGAGCACGACGTCGGGCTCGAACCCGTCGTCCGCCACGGTCTGCGCCAGCTCACGCACGGCACGGCCGAACCCCTTGTAGGTCAGGTTCTCCCGCACGTCACTACTCACATCACCGCTCATGGAACATCACACCTGGGTCCGATGGAAATTCATGAACGAACGCGACGCGGTCGGCCCGCGCTGGCCCTGATACCGCGACCCGTACCGCTCGGAGCCGTACGGGAACTCCGAGGGCGAACTCAGCCGGAACATGCACAGCTGCCCGATCTTCATCCCCGGCCACAGCTTTATCGGCAGCGTCGCGAGATTCGACAGCTCCAGCGTCACGTGCCCGGAGAAACCGGGGTCGATGAACCCGGCGGTCGAATGCGTCACAAGCCCGAGCCGCCCCAGCGAACTCTTTCCCTCCAGCCGCGACGCAAGATCGTCGGGCAGCGAGATGACCTCGTACGTCGAAGCGAGCACGAACTCACCGGGGTGCAGGATGAACGCCTCGTCCCCGTCCGGCTCGACCATGCGAGTCAGATCGGCCTGTTCGACGGCCGGATCAATATGTGGATAGCGGTGGTTCTCGAACACCCGGAAGTAGCGGTCGAGCCGCACATCGATGCTCGAGGGCTGCACCATCGACGCGTCGAACGGGTCAATGCGCACACGTCCGGCGTCGATCTCGGCCCGGATGTCCTTATCTGAGAGAAGCACGCCCCGAGGATACGCAGAACGCGCGGGCCCACCCCAATCCGGGACCACCCGCGCGCCTGCCACCGCCGCTTACCGCCGCTCGAACACCACGGGCACGGCATGCCGCAACCGCGCACAACGCGGACAGCGAATGAGCCGCCCGGGACCGATCCGCCCGGCCCCGAGATGCTGCATCGGGAACGAAGCGGTAGCGAAAACGTGCCCTTCGGCACAGCGGACGACGGTGCGCTCCATGGAGTCCATCAAGTCCCTTCCCCAACAAGCCTTGGACGAGAAAGCCACATTAGGGGATGAACAGGACGCCACTCCAGGCGGCACTCCGACCACCCACGCTACGCCCCCAACTCCCGCCCACGGCACCCGCATCCACTCTCCACCCATAGCAAAAAGGCCCCACGGCTCAAACGCCGGGGACCTGCGATGGGGTACAGTATGGGACGGTAGGCGCCGCTCAAGCGGCACGCTTCGCGGGTGTAGTTTAATGGTAGAACATGAGCTTCCCAAGCTCAGAGCGCGAGTTCGATTCTCGTCACCCGCTCCATAATGAAGGCCCTGGTCAGAGACCAGGGCCTTGTTTGTTGTCTAGACCACTTTTAGGGCCCGTGCCATTCGCGTGCCATAACGACCCTCCCGACCTGCATCAATAGTGGATCCGTCACTCCCCAGGCCGAGCGCTCCGCTACCGGGTCCCGCATCGTGAGATCACTTCCAAGTCGCCTGCGTCACATACACGGTGCGGACGGTCTGCTCCTGCCCGATCAACGCCGCGCGGCCCGTGGGGCGGATGGTCCGAGCGGGCGCGGCACCAGCGGGTGAACGGTCGCGCCACCACTCCCCGTGGCGGCGGCCGACTGCTGGCGGCGTACGTCGAGATCGATGTTGGCGGCAAGCCTGCGCTGGTGTTCCTTGGTGGAGTGCTGGTAGATCAGTTGCGCGCGCTCGGAGGACTGGCCGGCTCGGACCATGAGGTCCTTGAGCTTGGCACCGGTGTCGGCCGCGAGCGTGTTGCCTGTGTGCCGTAGGTCGTAGAAGCGGAAGCCTTCGGGCAGCCCGGCCTTGTCCCGGGCCCTGCGCCACTTGCGGCCGAACGTAGTGCCGCGCAGTACCGCCCCCCTCTCGCCGACGAAGACAAGCCCGTCCGGCCCCGGCTGGGCAAACCATTCCAGGTGCCGGCGAACGTCCTCGTGGAGGAATGACGGCAGCACGATCTCCCGTCGGCCCGCCCGGGACTTGGGAGCGCCGACCACGCGGCGACCTGTGTTGAGCTCCGGTGCGGCACGGCGAACCCAAAGCGCACTGGAGTCGAGGTCCACGTCCCGCCGCCGAAGCTCGGCGAGTTCCTCGGGTCGCATCGAGGCGAAGGCTCCGAGCAGAACCATGAGGCGCCAGCGCAGGCCGATCACCTCTGCCGCGGCGAAGACCTGGTCGACCGTCGCCACGGGTCGCTCGTCAGCATCCTCGCGACCTGCCCCGCGGATACGGCAGGGGTTCTTGCGCAGCATGTCGTCCTCGACGGCGGTCTCCATCACGGCCTTGAGAAGCCGGTACGACTTGGCCACCGTGGTGGCACCGGTGGCGGACAACCGCTCCGCCCGCCAGGCTCTGACCCGAGCGGGGCTGATCATGTTGACGTTCATCTCGCCGAACGTCGGCTCCAGGTGAAGCCGGAACAGCCGGCGGTACAACTCAGCCGTGGTCGGGGCCAGGCCGCGTTCCGCGATCCAGCGCGTGGCGTAGTCGGCGAACAAGACTTCCCCGGCGGTCGGGTCGAGCCAGTCGCCCCGCATCTGCTCCGCTTGGATCTGGATGAGGAACGCCTCCGCATCGCGCCTGGTCTCGAAGGTTTCCGGCGCGGGCCGCAGGGTGTCATCGGCCGTGCTGGGGTAGCGGGCCTGGTAGCGCCCTGAGGGCAGTTGTCGTATCGCGCCGAATGTGCGGCGCGGAGCCTTCTGGCGCGGACGGGCCATCAGGCCGCAGCCCTGAATCCGGAGCGGCGAGTACGGACCGGCTCGACCGTCCGCGCCTCCACGTAAGCGTCCAGCGCGGTGTCGGAGATGCGAACGTGCTTGCCAACCTTGACATACCGGATGCGACGCTCGGAGACGAGTCGACGGATGAATCGCTCACCGACACCGAGACGTTCGGCTGCCTCGGCCACGCCGAGAAGGCGGTCAGCCATTCGAGACCGCCTCCTCCCACGTGTCGGCGGGCCATGGGGTGGTAATCACTGCGGGCCGAGGCAAGGATGTTCCTTCTACGAGGCGGCGGGTCAACAACCGATGCGCCCATGCGGGGGCACGCCCGCTGAGGCAGACGTACGGGCATCGCGACCGCTTCGAGCTATCGCGCTGCCCCCGCTGGGACTATTTCGGCATCTCGTAAGTGATACCTCTGCATCGCCGGTTTGGTTAACCGGCGATGTGCGTCTATGTTGCCTCGACTCCCAGCAGATTTCGGGAGTATCGGAGTTGGGGATCCGGCCCAAATTTTGCTGACCTGAAGCCAAAGGTGAATCGGTCACGGGCGCCATCAGCATGAACTTCTTGGTGAACGGCCGATTCGGGTCTATCGTTTTTGGACCGCGTTCCGCCGGCGTTCGCCGTCGGCTGCTCGCTTTGTGCGAAGTAACCCTGGACTTGCGCGAGGCGATGTGGCTTCCTTCTTGGTCCAGTCGCTGAAATGAAGGCCGCCCGGATCGGCCTTCGGTGCGCCAGCTCCGTCCGACGGCAGCACCGCCGTCGCGGCGATTCGCGGCCACCACCACCCCCTGCTTCGAGGAGCCGCCGAACCATGAGCCACGATGCCCGCGTCTGGGTATGGGACCACAGCCTCAGCAAAGGCACTGCCCGCATGGTCCTCACCTTGATCGCCGATCGCTGCATCGACCACACGTGCACGGCCTACGCCTCCGTCCCAGCCCTGATGCGACGCGCGAACGCGTCGCGCAGCGCCGTCCGAGACGCGCTGGACAAACTGGTCGCCAGCGGCGAGATAGTCCGCCTCGACGGACGCAAAGGGCCTCGCGGGGAAACGTATTACCGCCTCCCCGAAGCCGCCCGTTTCATGACCGAGGACGTTCGAAATCCGACCCATCAGGAGGGCCAGATTCCAACCCCCGAGGTACCGGAATCCGATACCTCCAGCAGCAATGCGGACGGGCCGGAATCCGACCCCGGGGTACAGAATCCAACCCCGGGGGGTGCCGGATTCCGATACCTCGGGGGAGCAGAATCCGACCCCCAGAACAGAAGTGAACCAATAGGAACCAGTAGGTACAGCAGCAGTGCACCCATCCCCGCCTCTCAATGGCAGATCGACGCGGGCAGCGACTCCTGGCTGCGGAGCGAGGGGCACCTCACCCGCCTTGGCGAGGAGGGCGTACGAGTGGCGGACGACAAGTGGCGGGCCTTCCGGGCCGGCGCGTCTCCACGCTCGGGTGCCGCGTGGGGTACCGACTGGCGAGCGTGGATCACTCGCGAGCGGAGCCCCGCCCCAGTAGCGCCCCACTCAGCCGCCAGCCCCAGTGGCGGGTCAGCGAGCCCCAAAATGACCCGGTCGGAGGCGCACCTAACAGCTCTGCTGGCAGCCCTCGATGAACCGGTCCCGACGGTGTAGCGCCCTCGCCTGCCCGGCCGGTCCGCGAGGTGCGGGGACAGTGGGGACCGGTCCCCGCACAGCTCGGTTCGCTGGGGACGGTCCCCCTGACGGGCAGTCGGGGACCGGTCCCCGACTCAGGTGGGGACCGGTCCCCACCAAGTTCACCCCTGTCCCCTGCCTCTTCGGGGACCGGTCCCCGGATAACTCCGTCCTCTTCGGGGACCGGTCCCCGAAGGGGCAGGGAAACCGCAGGTCAGTGCGGACCGTCTACGCCATACGGTCGGCCCCCGAGCTCACGCCTCAGGGCTCAGAGCTGCGGGACCAGGCCAGCGGGGGCCGGCAGCCGACGCAGTCGGTCCCCGCCGCGTGTGCAACGAGCCGTGCCCAGGTCCCTCGGATCGGCATCGTGCTTCATGCCGGTAGCTGCCAACGGGTGCTGGCGAAGCGTGTGACGGCGGAGTCGAGGAGACGGCCGAACTCTGCCGGGGTGCTGATCCGGGGACCTTCGGTGAGGACCTCGTACTCGGTCAGCGCATCGAGGTCTGCCCAGCCTCCGCGATACAGGACAAGGTGTAGTTCTGCCCATCCGTCACTGCCTTGGATGCGCAGACCGATCGAATCCGGATCGCTTACACGGGCCCGGTCGGTCTCCAGCGGCTGCGGCCAAGGCGCAAGGCCGTCCCGCCAGGTGATCGGACGGGGAGCGAGTCCCGCCGCACTCCAGGCAGAGAGGCGCTCGGTGATCTCGGCGGCGGCCGAATCGAGATCGATGACGTGGTCCATGGAGCAATCCTCCCCGGTCGCCCCTCACCCGCAAGGCCCTGACCGAGTTCCGGCCAGCCCAGCCGTCCAGGGCCGACGACCAGTCAACGTTCGACACCCAACCCCCACCTCGGAAAGAGTCCCATGCACGGCGCGCAGCACGAACCCCCCAGCAGACCGAGACAGCAGATGAATCGCCCCCAGGCACCAGGCGGAGCAAGGTATGGCGTTGGACCGTCCAAGGGCCGGTCCACCACAGTGCCCGCCCCAGGGGTGGCGGGTATACCTGGGAGCGAGGGCGCTCCCAGGACGAACGACGGCGCGGTGCGGGCCGCTGAAGAGGCCGCGCTCCACCGAGTCGCCAGCCGTCGTGCGCGCCAGGACGTCCAGCGCACCGAGCGGGTTGATGTCCGCTACAGCGTGGAGGAGAAGAGCGAGATCAAGGCCGAGGCACAGCGGCTCGGGCTGGCCGGCGCTCACTTCGTCGGGGCCTTGGTCATGGCCCACCTCCACGGCGACTACGCGTTGCTCGACCGGCGCACTGCGGTGGACGACTTGATCGACGAGCTGGCCGCGCTGCGTACGCAGGTCGCGCGGATCGGTACGAACGTCAACCAGATCGCCCACCGCCTCAACGCAGGAGGCGATCCACACCCTGGGGACAAGACGGTGCTGACGGAGGCCGCGCGGATTCTGGTCCTGGCCCGCCAGGCAGCCACAACGATCGACACCGCCGCCGACGTGGCCGCCACACAGCACCGGGCGGTCTGATTGATCGCGAACATCGTCAAGCCCGGCCACAAGACCCGCGGCGTCCTGAACTACCTCTACGGACCCGGCCGTGCCAACGAGCACACCGATCCTCACCTCGTCGCCTCGTGGGACGACTTCGCCCCCGACCCCGGCCGCGACCCGGAGGCCACCCTCGCCCAACTCAGCACAGCCCTCGACCTGCGCGTGAAACAGGCCGGTGCCAAGGCACCGAAGGAGCATGTGTGGCACTGCTCGGTCCGGACCGCACCCGAGGACCGAAGCCTGTCGGACGAGGAGTGGGCCGCCGTAGCCCGCCGCTTGCTCAACGCAACCGGCATCGCTCCGGACGGCGACCCCGACGCCTGCCGGTGGGCCGCCGTCCGCCACGCCGAAGACCACATCCACATCGTCGCCACCAAGGTCCGCGGCGACCTCCGCCCATCACGGAACTGGAACGACTTCCTGCGCGCCGACAAGGAACTCGTCGCCATCGAGAAGGAATACGGGCTCCGCCAAGTGCCGCGCGGAGACCGCACCGCCGCCAAACGCCCCACCCGCGCTGAGCAGGAGAAGGCCCGCCGCACGGGCAACGCCCGCACCTCCCGCGAGCACCTGCGCACCATCGTCCGCACCGCAGTCTCGGCGGCCACGACCACAGCAGAGTTCTTCCGGATCATCGAGGGGACCGGCGCCCTCGTCGACGTCCAGCACTTCCCGTCCGGCGACGTCCGCGGCTACAAGGTCGCCCTCAACGACGACACCAACGCCCAGGGCGAGCCGGTGTGGTTCTCCGGTTCCACCCTCGCCCCCGACCTCTCCTATCCCAGGATCGCCGAACGCCTGACGGCCACCGAGGCAATACCGGCGGTGCGGACTGGCGCCACGGCCTGGCGGCGGTTCGCCCTCGCCGTCGACCAGACGCCCGACCACCTCGCCCACGACGAGGACGAGGCAGGACAGGCCCACATCACCGTCCTTGCCGAGGCCCTAGACGCACTCCCTCTGGTAGCTCCTGTCGGCCTCCGGTCGCAGCTCGTCCAGGCCGCCACCATCTTCGAGCGCGCCGCCCGATCCCGTATCCGCGCCCAGCACCAGCAGACCCAGGCCACCCGCTGCGCGGTGAAGGCGGTCCTGCGCGAGCCCGCCCCGCAGGACGGAGCCCTCCTCACTATCGTCCTCGACGCCCTCCTGCTCGCGGTCATCGCCGCCCAGCACTGGCACCGCACCCGGGAACACCACCAGCAGGCCGAAGCCGCCCGCCAGACCATCACGCACCTCCGCACCGCCTACCGGGCCACGGCCACCGAGCCCCTGACCGCGCTTCGGCAGCGCGGGGCACGGCTGACTGAGACTCTGCGCCGCCGACAGGAGAACACCCTGCGCCGGGCCCTTCCCGAGCTGGCCGAACAGATTCTCGCGGAGCCCGGCTGGCCGACTCTCGCCGCCACCCTCGCGCGGGCCGAAGCCGTCGGCCACAAGCCCACCGCTCTCCTCACCGAAGCCACCGCCCGGCGGGAAACCGACACTGCCACCAGCCTCAGCGAAGTCCTCACCTGGCGCCTCCACCGTCTCGCCGACCTGACCGCCGACACCACCAGCAGTGCCGCGGCACCCCGGCCGGCCGCCTACCGCCCGACCAACACAGGCGGCTCCCAGGGCAGGGAGCACCGACCAGGACCAATGACCAATGGCCCAGGAACTCCCCCACGCGCCACGGCCTCCTGGGGGCCGCGCTGGTGACGAATGGGCAACAGACACGCCGAGCACCAAAGCAGTTGTGCAAAATCTCCGACATCAACTAAAGTCGGGGCCGCACTGGAATGCTTCAATGCGTAGTCCGACCCGAGGAGTCGTCCGCATGAGTATGCCTTCGTCGTCGTGGACGACCGACGTGTTCGGCGAGCACGCAGCAGATGCCCGCCGTCGCGTCGGGCAGGGCCTTCGCAACATGCAGGCCAACGCACAGGCCGCACAGGAACAAGCCGCCTCCCGCACCACCCGCGTCTACGGCACCAGCCGGTACGAGAACCAGTACGAGCGGCTTCAGGACGAACTCAAGAAGGTCCCTGGCGCCCGTGCGGTCAAGCCGTTCGGCTTCTCGTACGAGCTGATGCTCATCGGCAACGGGCTGCTCTACCCGTTCCGGTACTCCAAGACCAAGTCAGACGTACGTAGCGCACGCATCCCCAGCCAGTCCCGGCTGGTGCAGGAGCTCTTCACGTTCGCGCCGACGCCGAAGCACATCCAGGACCCGTTCGACCTCGACTTCGGGCCGGCCGTCCCGATCGCCGAGCCGCGCGGCGCTCTGGCGACAGTCCCGGAGGGCACCCAGCTGGTTCTGGTTCCCTTCGCCTGCAACGCCTCCGAGCTCTTGGAGGCGTACTGGGGCATCGCGGCGCTCGGGATGAACCGGCAACTGGAGTGGGCCACCGATCCCGAGCCGCTCCACCTGCCTCAGGAGGTCACCTCGTACACGCTGCGCCCGATCAGCATTCCGAGCCAGGTCACGGCACACACCGGCTTCGCCGAAGGAATCGAACCCACCCTTACGCTGTCCTCTCGTGCCGCCTCGGACCAGGCCCTGCACGTACCCGCGCAGACCGAGGCAGAACCCATTGAGGACCAGAGCAGCGAAGACGATGCGACCCATTAAGCATGACCTCATTCCCGGTACGGAAGAACGAGGCGCAACGCCGCGCGCCGTCTACGACGCCTTCGATCCCACCCGGGTGACGCAAGCTCGTCGTCTGGCGGAGATGACGAAGAAGGACGTGGCAGCCGGGCTCGGGGTGACGCCTGCAGCCGTTGGGCAGTACGAGACAGGGGTGTCGAAGCCACGACCTGACTTGATCCCCCGGCTCGCAGAGGTCCTCGGGGTTCCGGTGGCGTTCTTCCTGCTGGGGAGGCCGGCTAATCGGCTCGACGCTTCCATGGCACATTTCCGCAGCCTGCGCAGCACACCGAAGTCCCAGCGGGAACGTGCGCTCGCGTTCGCCGAGCAGGTCTGGGAGCTTACGTACGCGCTGGAACAGCGGGTTCAGTTGCCTCTCGTCGATCTGCCCGGCTTCGCCGGTGGGGAGGTCCATCCCGGCGAAGAGCTGTCCACCGATCCTGTATCCGCTGCCCGCGAGCTTCGCAGGCGCTGGGGTCTCGGCGACGGCCCTGTCACGCATCTGGTGAGGCGGATGGAGTCTCACGGGATCGTGGTGGTCATGCCGCCTGCCAGCGATCCCTCCGCCGCGAGCGTGGACGCCTTTTCCACCCGCGCAGCACGGCCACTCGTCGTTCTGACCGCCGCCCGGGCCGACGACATCTACCGGCACCGGTTCACGGCCGCCCATGAGCTGGGCCACCTTGTGCTTCACGCCGATGCCACCGGTGACAGCCGTCAGGAGAAGCAGGCTGATGCCTTCGCCGCCGAGTTCCTGACCCCCCAGGACAGCATCCTGCCGTTCCTGCCGCGGCGAATGGATCTTGCACGCCTGGCCGAGCTCAGGGGAGTCTGGGGAGTCTCCCTCCACTCGCTCGTCTACCGATGTCGCGAGCTGGGGCTGATCTCCGACGCGACTGCCAGCCGGACGTATCAGCGTCTACGCGCTCTCGACGGCCAGCCGGGCTTCACCGCCGAATCCGTCTCGAACTTCCCCGGTGAACGGCCTTCGCTGCTTCGGCAAGCCTTCGAGCTGGCTGCCGGGGAAGCGGGCCTATCGGTTTCCCGACTGGCTCATGAGCTGGCGTGGACAAGCGAGAGGGTGCAGAACCTGCTGGATGTTCAGGAACAGAAGCCGGTGCTCCGGCTGGTCCAGTAGCCGCGCCGCTCGACCCGAGGAGACGCGGGCGCGGCTCGTTTTCCGTTACTACTTCCAGGGCGTGCGGCATCTAGCCGACGTTAAGCCATTAGCTCGTACGGACGTCATCAGGGCCGACTCAACTCAGAGTCGGCCCTGATGACGTGATGACGTACTCAAAGGCTCAGAGCGATGTCTCGACTCCGAGGCTTCCCGCATTGATGGCTCCCCGTAGGACGTGGGCGATCTCCTCGGGCTTGAGGTCGATGCCGTCGAGCCCCTCAATGGTCAGCGGAATCTCCTCCAGCTCGTATTCACCGCGGCCTTCGGCGCTGAACTCGGGACCGGTGCGGTCGTCGAAGGACCAAGTCGCGATGCGGGCAAGGTAGAAGAGTTGCCGCTCATCGTCGGACTCCATCGTGTGGAGGAGGCGGATGATGTCGGCCTTCCCCGCGATCTCCTCGTGGATCTCCCGGTGGAGGGCTGCCTCCCGGGACTCGTCGCTGGGTTCGACGCCGCCGCCGGGCAGGACCCAGTATTCGGGGATGCCGGGCCGGGTACGGCGGATGACCAGCATCGTGTCGTCTGCAGTGACGAGGACGGCGCGGACTCGTTCCATCATTTCGGTTTGTCTCCTTGCTTGTTGGTGGTCTCAGTGCAGCAGCCAGCCGCCGTCGACGTGGACGGACTGCCCCGTGATGAACGAGGCGGAGGGGCCCACGAGAAACGCCACCAGGGCCGCGACATCCTCGGGCCGACCACGACGCGGGACACACTGGCGCTTGATCTGATCCTCCGGCCGCGCACGGTGCTGGGCGGGGAGGGTGTTCTCGGCCTCGACCTGGATGGCCCCGGGCATGACGGTGTTGACGCAGATCCCGTACGGGCCCAGTTCGCGGGCGAGGGAGCGGGTCAGCCCCAGCAGTCCTGCCTTCGCGGTGCTGTACGCGACGAGGTTCGTCCGGCCGGCGCGGGCGTTGACACTGCCGATGTTCACGATCCGGCCCCAGCGGCGTTCGATCATGCCGGGGGTGAGCACGTGGCAGGTGCGGTAGTGAGCGGTGAGGTTCACGTCGAGGGAGTAGTTCCAAGCGGTCTCGTCGGTGTCCTGCCAGGCAACGCGGGGGTAAGAACCGGCGTTGTTCACCAGGATGTCGACGGGTCCGATCTCGGCGCGGACGAGGCCGGCCATGGTCTGGACGGAGCCTGGATCGGTCAGGTCGGCGTTCACCGCGATCCCGGGGCTGCCCTCGCGCTCGAAGGCGGCGAGGAGGGCGTGGGCGTCGGGGTCCTGGCCGAGGTGGTTGACCGCCACGGTTGCTCCGGCGGTCGCGAGCGCCCGTCCGATCTCGGCGCCGATGCCGGTGGCCCCGCCGGTGACGAGGGCGGTGCGGCCCTGGAGCGGCCGGGTCTGGAGAGGAGTCTCAAGCAGGGGCAGGGACATTGCTGCTCCGTTCGCCGGGGTGGGGGTGAGGGGCCGGTTTGGTGGTGAAGAAGGTGTCGAGCGTCGTGTGCGGGTCCTGGCTCTCGGCGAGTTTGATCAGGACGAGCAGGAGGTCGTGTCCGGTGAGCCGGGAGGGCGGGATGACGCCGAGGACGCGCAGGGCGAGAAAGGCACGGATCTCCTCCAGGCCGCTGCCGTTCTCCCTGCGGAGGCCGTCCAGGGCACGGGTGATGGCCGCAGCGCGGCCGGGGCCGGTGTTCCAGGAGTACCGGACATCGATGTGGCGACTGCTCCGGTGCAGTTCCAGGTGCTCGATGCGCGGGCGGGCCAGGGGCGGCAGGGCGAGGCGGAGGGTGCGGGCGTACACGTCGGGCTGGTAGCGGGGGACGAGCCAGCCGCCCAGGGCCATCAGGTACCAGAGCAGGTTGGCGGCCTCACCCGCGACGGTGTTGCGCCCGGCGAACTCGAAGTCGAGCCAGCACAGCGGGTCGGCGATGTTCGGTTCCGTGGGGTCGCCCTGCGTCAGACCGGCAAGCCGGCGGCTGTCGGGAGCCAGGGCATGGCGGAGGCTGTCGATGGTATCGGCGACGTTCAACGTCAGCGGTCTGCCGTTGGCAGTGAGGGTGAAGTCAGCCAGTTCCCGGAGGGTGAGGGTCGTATCGGTGTGGGGCAGAGCGAGCGGCAGGTCACGGCGCAGGTACCAGCGGTCCAGTCGGCTACCGGGGCAGATGCGGTCGAGGTAGAGGCCCGGGACGCACTCGGCCAGCGGCACGCTCTTCCCGGTCTCCTCGGCCGCTGCCCGCAGGTCGGCGCAGACGCCGTCCACGAGGCGGTCCAGACGGGGCTGGACCGCCGGTTCGCGGTCGGCGAGGGCGATCACGTCGCCCATGAGCAGCTCGCACCGGCCGGTGGCGAAGACGTCCTCGTAGGCGAGGAGCTGCCTGTCCGGTAACGCGATCTGCCCGTGAAGGGCCGGAACCGCGATGCGGGAGGCGAGCCGTGCACATCCCTTCGCCTCGTCTTCGGCCTGCTCGCGGGTCGCCACCGGCTTGTGGAAGACACCCGTTGTTGCCGTGGACCGCCGGACGTTCGCGCTCACCGCGTCTCCCCAGGGAGGGTGTCCAGCCAGGACTGGAGAACGAGGCGTGCGAGCGCTTCGGCAGCGGGCCGCCCGGTACGGGCGGTGGCGACCAGGCTCGTGTCCTGCCGTGTGGCGTCGAGGAGGACTGTGAGGGCGTCGCTGTCGGAGGGGCACTCGATCCCGCTGAAGCGGAGCTGGATCTTCGCGAGCAGCGCGGTGACCTTGTAGAGGTCGCGAAGGTCGGGTGTTCCCTTGAGGAGCTGCCGGCGGATCTCGATGGCGGCCTGGATGCCGTCGCGCAGGCTCACGGCGACGTCGGTGGCCGCGTCCGGAGCGGGCAGGGCCAGGCCGGGGGTGGACCACAAGGGGACCAGCGCCCCGCTGCCGATGAGCGCGAGGACGTGGAGGAGTCGGGAGGTGATGGCGCCGGCCCGGCACTCGGCTCGGGTCAGTACGGTCATGCCCAGTTTGACCCCGCCGAGTTCGGTCTCCAGTTCCGCAAGGATCTGGCGCATCTCGTCGAGGGAGGAGGTGTCGGCCACGACCAGGACGTCGAGGTCGCTCCAGCCGTGCTGGTACTTGCCCCGGGCGCCGCTGCCGGTGACGGCGAGCAGGTCGATCAGCGGGCGCAGGCCGGTGGTCCGGTCGAGGAATTCCGCCAGGTAGGACTCCAGGTGCACGGGGAGTCCGAGTGCGTTGACCGGCATGGTGGAGGGCTGGTGCTCGGGCCAGCGGCGGTTGAGCGCGATGCGGTCCAGCCGCCGCTCCAGCTCCAGGCGCGGCCCGTCGTTGCCGATGACCTCGTGGGCGATGGAGACGTTCTTCTCAGCGCCTCGTGCGCTTTTGATGAGGTCGCGGTCGGCGACGTCCTGGGCCCCGGCGGTGCCCCGCCGGGTGCGCGTGGCCTCGGAGGCGTCCAGGTAGGCGATGGTGAGCTGAGGTCCGAGCATCCGGGCGAGTTCGGCGGTCGAGTCGAAGTCGTGCAGCGACTCGATGCTGACGGAGTCGAGGAAGTGGTGGGCCTGGCAGAAGCGGTCCAGCGCGTCCACGATCAGCTCGGCCTGCACGACCGATCCCAGCCGGTACGGGTCGTGGATCCCCGCCCGGCCAGCTGCGTCCTCGATGAGGTACCCGATCTTGAGGCGTGCATAGCCGTGCTGGGTGCGCAGGTACTCGCCGGCCGCGCTCTTGCCGCTCTCCGACATGCCACCCAGCGCGGTCACGTGCACTCCTGCCAGAGCCCTCCCGGGCACGTCCGGGTACAGGGGCGCTAGGAGCTGGCGGACCTCGTCCTGGACGGCGACGGTCGGCCGGTCGCCGATGCGGATCGCCATCGGGAAGCGCCCCTCGTCGACAAGCCGGTTGATCTGCTCGTGGAGGTGACGTTGGTACGCCGCGTAGATCTCGGTGACGGTCACCTCGTGGGCCAGGCTCCGGCGGGTACCTTCCTCCCAGTCGTCGCAGTGCAGGAGGACGAGGGCGTGCTCGCTCTCCTCGGCGGTCCGCAGGTCGGTCTCGTACGGGGCCAGCAGGAGGCGGGCCCGGTCCGCGGCCTGCGCGGCGCCCAAGTCCTCCCGTACGGCGACCGTCGCGGCGACGGACGCCTCCAGCATCGGGATGCCCCGGTCCAGCAGGCGCACCGGTGCGGAGAAGGGGTGTCGGGAGCGTTCCAGGTAGGAGGTGGCGAGGACGTCGGCGACCTCCTCGACCAGGCCGGTCTCGAACCACCAGCGGGCCATGCCGTCGGCCTTGATGGCGGCCCAGCGGGGGTCGTAGTGGTCGAGCGAGCCGGCGGAGGTCGCGGCCCGGCCCATGCGCCGGGCGAGGATTCCGATCTGCTTGGTCTTCCCCGTGTTGTCGGGGCCGCTGAACGCGACCGACACGGGGAGGGGATACGTGTCGCTGTTGTACGGACTGGACATCGGCTTCCCTTCACTGGTGATGCGGAGCGGGTACGCCTGCAAGGCGCCGTGAACGGCCTGCGGCGAGAACTCGATGGGGCTCCGACCTCGCCCCCGGGTCGGGAGGCAAGGACGGGCCGGAGTGCCTATACGGGGCCGTCGGCCAACGGAACGTCCTCGGCGCTGAGCGTCGCCTGCGCCAACGGGACCTGTGCGGAGGAGTGCTCGGTGTGGGCCAGAAGTCCGACCATGGCGAGCCCGGCCGCCGTGCCGAGGGCCCACACCCAGCTCAGGGCGGTCTCCAGCGGGTCGGGTACGTGGGAACGGCTCATCGGACCGCCTCTCGGACGGCGGAGCCCCGCGCCGCACTGGGCTGGCGCGAGGGAGGGATCGTGCGGGTCCGTGCGTTGTCAGTGGGCATCGCCACCGTCGGTTCCTCTCAACGTGTCCGGGCAGGCGCCAACAGGCCCTGAACAGGGCCTATTCGAGCCATTCGGAGATCTGCGGAGTGATGTTCAGTGAACGACGGGCCGCACTCCCGGGACAGGGCCCAGGATGTAGTCCTGCGTAATCCCGCGTAATCCAGGTGGGGAGGGTGACGGGGTGCCGAGGAACCCGGCCGTCGCGGAACTGATCAAGCGGGCCTGCCAGGAACGCGGCTGGGGCCCCTCGGAGTTGGCGCGCGCCCTCGGCCTCGCCGAATGCGGTGACCCGCGCCGCCTGCAGCGCCAGCATGCCCGGCGGTGGATCGAGGGCGAACGAACCCCCAGCCACTGGTGGCCCTACATCGCACAGGTGCTGGCACTGGACCCTGAGGCGATCAACCTCCCGGAGCCCATGCCTGCGGCACTCCACACAGATACCGTTGCATCAGTCCTGCACCTGGGAAGGAGCGACGTGGAACGCCGGGAGTTCATCCTCGCCTCCAGCGGATACGCGCTGTCCGCACTCGGCCTGCCCGACATGGACAGCATTACCCGCCGGACCAAGACCGCCCTTCCCGGAGCCGTCCGCGTCGGCCAGGGCGAGGTGGCCTCCGTACGCCACATGGTCAAGGCCCTCGGCGACTCCGCTTCCGAACTCGGCGGCGGGCACGCCCGGCACCTGGCCGTCCGCTACCTCACCCAGGACGTCGCCCCCTGGCTGGAGGGCCGCTTCACCGAAGCCACCGGCCGCGACCTGTTCGCCGCCACCTCCCAGCTCGTCCACCTTGCTGGCTGGATGGCCCAGGACGAAGGTGACACCCCCGAACTGCGCGGGCTCGCCCAGCGCTACTACGCGCACTCCTTCCGCCTGGCCGCCGAAGCAGGCGACCCCGAACTCTCGGCGACCGCACTCCGCGGTCTAGCCGTGCAGTGCGTCGACCTCGGCTACCGGGCCGAAGCCGTCCAGCTCGGCGAAGCCTGCGTGGACTACGGCCGCCACCTCGACAACCCGCGCGCCGTGGCCTACTACGAAGCCACCCTCGCCAACGCCGCCGCCCAGGACGACGACCGCCGCATGGCCACCAAGCACCTGGCCATGTCCGAGGCGGCCATCGGCAGGCCGGCTGCCGCGGGCGGCGACTCCTGGGCAGCTCACTACTCCCCCGGCCGCTGGGCCCACGAATCCGGCATGATCCTCTCCCGCCTCGGAGACCTCGACGCCGCCGAAGAACACCTCCACCTCGCCCTCGACATCCACGGCCTCGACCGTCGCCGCACCCGCGCCATCGTCCTCGCCGACCTCGGCGGCGTGCGGCTGCGCCAAGGCGACGTGGACGGCGCCATGTCCACCTGGCGCGAGTTCCTCGACTGCGCCGACGGAATCCGCTCGGTGAAGGTCCAGGCCGCCCTCCAGGACATGCGCGTCCGGCTGAGGCGATACAGCGGAGTGCCGGAGGCCCAGGAGCTTCGCGCGCTGGCCACCAACACCGAGGTCTAGCCGCAAATCTATTAAGCACACCTCACTTGGATTACTCCAATACCTCGACGGCAATCTAGGCAGCCCTCCTGCCAGGCAGATTCTAGGTCCGTGCCCACGCCGTTCGCACGAGTAGGCACTTCACTCCCCGATCACCCTCGACCACTTCCCCAGAGTCGCCGTTTTCTGCAACACACCCCCTACAGCGTCATGCGCCATCCTCCGCAGGCCGTGGGGATTGACGCGAATTCTATTTGAAAATGGATGCGCCCCAGAACTAAAACCTCTCCAGGTTCCATCGCCTCTTCGCTCTCTGGGCTTCAAAACATCGATCAGCCGGTAGGCTTCAAGAGCTTGACTGGTGTCGTACACATCCCGAGACAACCCGAAAAGACCAGCCCTCTCTTTCCATGAAGCGGCACGGTATTCTGAGCCGGAACTCAATTGCAACCACATCAAGTAGGCTGCAATCTCGCTTTTTGTCAGTACATGCACCCATCCCCGCGTAAAGAATTCAACGGGGATGCGTAGCGCATCTTCGTCCTCCCGGGGAACGCGGTAATCGACGACCCCGGCCGGAGAGCTCCGCCCATCCTCCGCCAGGAGCCTGAACCCCTCGTACCTGTCTCTCACCCCGAGCATTCCGATGTCAACCAAGCCACGCTTAGACAGGAGACTGAGAGCGGAGCGAAACTGGCGCAATTTGTTGCTTGTATAGGCCGACTGCGTACCGCCAATTCCCGAATTCGCGGATACAGCCATGAGGTCTAGCCAACTTGTCGATCCCAAGCCGCGCCTGCCGAGAGAAATAGAATTTCCCCATGTGCGACCAGGCTTCGCTTGGCATTGCGCCACAAACATTGCCACGAGGTGAAACTTTAGGGCCACCCCTTGCGACAAAATAAGGTGCACCATCGGAGGAAGCACACGATCTGCCGGGCGCCTACGTTCGTCGACAGCAGGCCCAAACCGGAGCGCCGAAGGCCACGGGTATGAACTCCACAGATCAGTATCCGGGATAGCCCGGTTGCGCAGATAAAGAATTCGGATGCGGATGTCCTTAGGTTCAAGACCGTCGGCCCATAGCTTCTCCGTAGCGTCTAGAACCTCCAGGAGCCCCCTCTCACGCACAAGGGTTCTCAAGACCTCCGCTCGCTTGCGTACCCTCTGCTGGTTCTGCGTCACGTCTGTCACGCTCAGCCCTCCCCTAGGCCACGACGTCTTGGTCCGTCCTTTATGAGTGTCGCGGGCGCGCACGCGCGTGACAGTCGGACCAAGGCGTCACAAGATCCGCCTGGCCCAATCCCGTTGATCGCTCAGAATGACTTCACCGAGCGGCACCCGGCAGCTCGGTAGCGAGGGCGGCAGCGCCGGCAAGCATCCACCGCCCTCGTACCCAATCAACAGCCTCCCGGAGGAACACTGATGCCTACCAAGCCTACGCAGCTCGGCGTTGACGCCGCAGTCTTCGTTGCCATTCTCGCGGTCGGGGTATTGCTCATCATGAGCCGGTCCGCCAACGCCCAGGACGTGTCTGTACTCGCGCCCGCCCTCGGTGGGCTGTACGCCGTCTGGCTCAGCCGCCCACTCGGCCGCCTTAAGTAGATGCCCGGGCCGCTCTTGTAGGTCCAGGCGGCGTACAAGAGCGGTCGCTGCATCACCCACACCCGGGCCCTGCTCATGCAACGGGGGCGAGACCGACCCTGGCGGGGAGAGAGCCCTGCCGCGCACAGCCTTCCCGGCCCCTCCCGGCGTGGCCAGCCAGACCAGCGACGCCCCTACGAACGGCTGAACTTCCCTCGCACTGCCATACGGGCCGCCCACTCCCTTGCTCTCGACACCGCTCCACCGAGGCTCCGCAGACGTGCCACAACGTGCCAGTAGAGGCGGTCAACAGCGGAGAACAAGGGGCCCGAAGAGGCCGCGAAACAGCGACTCCAGAGCGACGTTTCCGCAGGTCCGGCGAGGCTAACGTCGAGGCATGACCGGACGACACCTTCACCACCTCCCGCCCCAGGGAGCCGAGTTCGGAGCAACGGCTCCCTTCTTTCCCCGGCTCGGCGACCTCGCGGCCGATACCGCCCGCAAGGGCCGGGGCGGCGTCGTGGTCACCCTCCCGGGCGAGGGCTCCGCCACCACCGGTGATGAAGCGATGCCGCCACATCATCAGCACCTCACGGCATCCGTTCACCACGACAGCCACGGCCAAGTCCGCATCTTGACGACCCCACGGCTTCCACCGGGTGTCCGTCCGGCGTCTCCCCGTCGGTGAGCCGCCGGTTCACCCGCTTGTTCTCGTAGATCGCGTCCCCGCGGATCTTCCACTACATCGCTCCGGGTCCTCTTGATCAGGGACAACTTCGTGTGGAGTGACGACCAGTGAGGCCCCCCTCGCGGCCCCACGCCATGAAATCAGCCGATCCGCAAAAGCGAGCGTGCGCAAAAATCATCGCGACAGATAAACTCTCACGACGGTGGAAGAAATATTCATTAATTCTTTCATGACCGCCACTAAAGCACCGTAGGCGTTCTGTTCACAAGCCGTGGCGAGATCCTCCTACCCATGATTAAATACCAGCGAAGCAGCGCCCTGGAGATTCCAATGAACGCAGCAATGGTAACGGCTTGCGCCAGTATCCTGGTCGCCATCATGGCCTACTGGATGAACCACCAAGGAGAGGATCGCAGGTATCTGAAAAACGCGCGAATCGACCGGGTAAATAGTCAGTTAAAGGAGCTCTACGGCCCACTTCTCGTTCTCACGGAAACAAACGAGAGAGCGTGGAGCGAGTACTACAGACGCTACATCCTCCCTGCCGGAGATCCGGACGAGAATCCGCTGCGGGAACCAGAGGAAGCGCGCTGGCACATCTGGGTAGAAGCAGTGTTCGCTCCTACAGCCCAGAAGATGAGGGATCTCATCACCGCTCGAGGTGATCTGATCATCGAAGGGGAACTACCTCTTGTGGTCCAGCAATTTTGCGCGCATGCAGCGACCTATGACGCTCTTTTGGCCAACTGGGACGGAGCTGACGCACGCAAATCTACTCTAATTCGCCACCCGGGAAGCGACTTCCTGTCTTACGTCCGCAAGTCATATAGGTCGCTCAAGACAGAACATGAACTCCTACTTACGGAGGCACATGAGAACGGGCGAGACGAACTCGATCAATCAGCACGCTGATCAAAATGTGAGGAGACCGCCGTGAAGGTATTTATTAGCTGGTCCGGAGCGCGCTCCAAGAGGACCGCTGAAGCCCTGCGTTCCTGGCTGCCAGACGTCCTCCAATATATCAACCCATGGCTCTCCAGTGTGGATATCGCCGCAGGAAGGAGAGGGGTCCGGCAGATCTTCGACGAGCTCTCCGAAACAAATTTTGGAGTCATTTGCGTAACCCCGGAGAATCAGACTTCCCCTTGGGTCAATTTTGAAGCAGGATCCATTGCCAAACAGGTCGATGAAGGCTATGTAGTACCGTTCCTGATCGGCATGAAAACTACCGAACTCGTTAGCCCCCTCAGTCAATTCCAGGCCATCGCCGGGGACAACAAAGTCGACGTACAGAAGCTCCTCTTCGATATCAATGAAACCTCGGGCAGCTTAGCGATCCCCCGTGAGAGATTGGAGCGCGCCTTCCAAAGAAGTTGGCCGGAATTCGAAGACAGCATGCGTAGCGTCAGTGAAATTTCCTCAAAAGACACTCTCTCGAACAAGGTACATCGATCCGAAGCCGATATGACGGAGGAGATCCTCCTCATTGCCCGGCAGCTCGATCACCGAATGGCGGAGATCGAGAGGTATGCCCCACGAATGGACGGGACAGCGAGGCGACACCCTAGGGAGATCCGCCGGATTAGCGAAGAAAAATTCATTGCCTCCTCATTTGCAAAAATCGGCTGGGAGGCAATTCGCTCCTCCTGGGAGGGCGAGAGTGTGGTCATTGTTTCGCAGAATAAAATGGGGTCCTCACAGTCGATTTCGCTCGATTTTATCGAGCGGCTCGCCAAGTCCTTGGGCCGGGAGGTAGTGGTGTTGGGGGAGGCCGGTAAGGTGATTGTCCGCAGCGACACCCTCTGAATGCCCAACGCCTTCCTGGTGCTCGAATTTCACCTCGACCGGTTCCGGCATCTCCTCCTTCTTCCTCAAACGCCCAAGCCGCAATTTGCTGGCCCTATCGGGTTCTACCCAAGCGTTCCATGCCTTGATGTAAATTGCCACCTGGTCCCGCATGCCCATCCTGCGCCTAGAACCCCGCTTGTGTGTTTCCTTCGGCACCTCTCGTAGGGCGAGCCTGACATCACCAGGATCTAGATTCGCACCAGACTTAAGTCCGGAAATCCACTCGTCGATTTCTGCGGCAGGCGCTGCTTCAGTGGTCACAAAATATCCCACTGCCACCGCGGTCTGACTTGCGAATAGGTGCTTGGAAAGCTCACGACCAATAGTCACCGCCTCCCCATACCTGTTTTTATCTCTATTGTATGCGGCCAAGATTCGGTCGTTGGGTACGTATGCCCCCACACCAGTCCAGCGATCATTCGGAATCTCCTTGAAGAGGAGAACGTGACGAATGGTAGAGGAAAGCAGGGGAAGATATTTCGCTCCGGTCGACAACAGCGTATCTGCTGCACTCCGACGCTTCCCAGTGTCGAGAACTGGAAAAACATCTCTAGACAGCCCGTCGAAGACGAACATCACTACAGGAATATTGGCCTTAATGATCGCATTAAGTCGATGCTGGCCGTCGAGAAGCTCTCCAGCCTCGTCGAAGGCGATACCCTGATGAGTCAATTTCCATTCGCCACGAAGAATGGTATCCGCTAGGGAGTTAACCTGCCCCTCATCCAGTCTCCTATTAACCGTGGACCGGGAGAGGAAAGTTGCGGCAAGCTCGGGGGTCACCTCGATGATTCGCGAGACTAGGTTTCCCGCCAACTCCCCAGGGGTCCCCATATTGATAGTCATTCCCTAATCTTAAGACCGCTGACTCCCAGTATCCTCCTAGGATCGAAAGTGATCAATTATGATCGATTAAGCCCGCTGTCAGAGCATCTCCGACGTCCTGTCGCAGCAAGGCATAACTCGCAGCAATGGGGGCAGTAGGCCGTTCGGGCACTTGCGGAAGTCGTCCAGTCGGGATCTCTAATGCGCCTGGAGTCCCCGTTGTCGAGGCCGAAGTTTTTGATCAACTGCGGCTTAACCACGACCTTCTGCAGCAGAAGGTCTCGTTCTTCGCAGCCCCGTGCAGTAAGCCAAACGCGCCCCCATACTGACGCCAGATGTCCGAACGAACACTCCCTCAACACCAACCTGTTCGAGCTTGAGGAGCGGCTGGACAGCACACGGCGCGTGTACGAGGTGAACGGCTGCCAGGTCGTCGAGGTCGGTGGGTAAAGATACCGCTGGCGCGGGAACGATCGGCCCGAATTCGGTGACCGTGTACTGCTGCCCGAGAACTACATAAGCCGTCTCAAGAATGGGCCAGGTCCCGCCCTGGGCATAGTCACCAAGCTCGGCACCACCTACCGAGGAGCCCTACCCGACGTCGTAGGGCGGGCACCGGCAACTAGCGGGGACGGCTGACGGAACCTCGTGCCACAACGTGCCAGTTCCGCAATGTCAGCCCACCGCACGTCAGTTACGAACTCACTCCGATGGGCAGGACCCTCCGCGAAGCCACCGCGCCCCTGTTGGAGTGGAGCATCACCCACCTGACGCACATCGACGCCGCCCGCGCCGCGTACGACGCCCGCCCCGACACCCCGCCCGCCTGACCCCGGCCCCGGCTGCACACCGCTCGGCGATCACCATCGGCCACGCAGCCCGGACCGGGCAGCCCCGTCCGAGCAGTTGCCCGCACGGGAGCCCGTGCCACAACGTGCCAGAAGGGGCGGTAAACAGCGGTCACCAAGGGTGCTGACGGAGCAGCCGGGACGATGTCAACGGTGCACGTTCCCGCAGGTCAGGCGCGATACACGGGGATAGGTGCCGCCTGCTTCCCAAGCTCAGAGCGCGAGTTCGATTCTCGTCACCCGCTCCATGACGAAGGCCCTGGTCAGAGACCGGGGCCTTGTTTGTTGTCTGAGGCCTGCTCCATGCGTCGCGTGCCGCATCCGTGGCAGATGCCCGGTAGTCCGCCGCTGCGCGCCGAGCCCGTACGAGCTGTCGCCGGTCCGTGTCCGAGTACTGATCAGCAGTGTGACGCTGGACCGAGTGGAGAGGGTCTGGCCTGTGAGCCGCGGGACTCCCTCCTCCACCACGAACACCAGCCCGTCAGACTCTTCCTCCGCGAACCGGTCGAGGAGCCGCTTTTGAGCTCCATGCGGAGGATGGCCGGAAAGTGGATCGCGAGGACATCCACTGTCGACTTGGTGTCGCCCTCGCCACGGCGGCCCCACGTTCAGTCCCGGGGCAGTCTTGGTGAACCGTCCGGTGTGCGGGGCGCGAGCAGCGAACTCCGGCGCAGGGCCATCTGCCACTTGGAGCGCATCGGCCCGTAGGCGCGGAAGTAGCCCATCAGCCGCCGCCAGCCCGAGACCTCGTCAAGATGACGGAACAGGATCTGGCCAAGGGCATGGGCCGACTCACCGGCGAGGTCGACTGCCATATCATCCCTGCCGGGCACGGCTGCTCACCTGTCGTGGTCGAGCCGCACTTTGTCGCAAACACGTGACAGCGGTGGCTGATTCCATGATGAATACCACTGCTTCGGCAAAAGGTATGTGGATGTGCCCCTATCCGCTTTGCAAGTGGTAATGCGCTGTTGATAGACATGGCACACCGGTGCAGGCCATGGTGATCGAGCGGCGGGCTCTGAGAAGTGACGGTGTCCAGATCGTGACGTTCGGTTTGATGACGCGGTGTTGACGGGACTGATGACTCACACGAGGTGGCGATTGAGGGCCGCTTGATCATTGCGCGCTCGACGTTGGAGAAGAACGACGGCGCAGCGCACCCAGGCGCCGGCCGATGGCCACGGCCGCCGTCGAGGCCATCGGCTGACGCCGGGGCACTGGAAAGAGACGTTTACGGAACGGGGGGACCGTGTCCAAGTGGGACATCAAGCCGGATGGCGTTCGTGGAGTCCTGAGCAGGACAGCCGAGGTCGGCGGCGAGTTCGAGGAAGAGTTCACGTCGTACGGCGAGGGCTTGCTGGGCGCCGCGACGTGTGCGGGGACGATGGTTCTGGGCGGGACCGAAATTCCCAAGGGGGGCGCGTTCGGCCCCGTGGCTCAGGCGTTGCATGAGTTCCAGGACCATACGAACGGCGAATTGAAATTTCTTGCTGTTCGGACGGGGAAGTCCATCACCGGGGCGCGCCTGGCCACTGAGGAGTACATCAAGGGCGATCTGGAGATGGCAAGGAACAAGCAGAAGGAGTACTCCAAGGCTCCGACTCCGGAAGAGTTGAAGGGTCTCAAGAAGTGATTGACCTGGAGAAGATACCGACCTTCACGGGCGATCTGGAGGCCTTGGAGACGCAGGCGACTTCACTGAAGACGACTGCCTCCAGCATTCGCGGTACGGGCAAGGACACTCACAACGCTTTCCAAGCCTTGGACGCGGTCTATGACGCTCCCGAGCAGGAGGAGTTGCTCAATTCGACCGTCCCGGTGCGGGACAAGGCGGATGAGTTCGCGAAAAAGCTGGAGTCCGTCAGTGGTGCGTTGACCGAGTTCGCGTCGACCGCCCGTCCGCTGGTGAACAAGATGAAGCATCTCCGCGAGGATGCGGAGAAATTCGTCGCGGAGAACAAGGAAGACGACGACTGGCAGAAGGACCAGGACAAGATCGACGAGAACGCGCGTCTTGTCCGTGAGGTCGGCACGACATGGGTGGCGTTCCAGGGCGTCGAGCGTGATGCGGCCAACAAGATCACTTCATTGGTGGGCGGTACGCGCTTCGTTGTTGATGACGGGTCACACAAGGCCGGCATGTACGGCTTCAAGGAAAGCGACGTCAAGGACGCCAAGGAAACACCCTGGGGGACGGCCGACGAGCGTGAGTACACGGGCCTACGGGCTGCGTGGGAGTGGACGAAGGACCACGTCGGCGGTGGGCTGAAGGGGTTCTTCGTCGACGGCGTCTGGGGCACGATCAAGGGCCTGGGCAGCATGGTCAACGTGTTCGACTGGGACAATTTCAAGAAGACCTGGTCGGGCATCGGTAGTGTCTTCGGCGGTATCAGCGCCTACATCATCACGCCGTATGACTGGGCGATGGACAAGATGTTCGGCCCGGTCGACCACAGTGACCGTGAAAAGCAGAAGGCGGCTCTGCGCAACTTCGGCAAGTCGCTGGTCGCGTGGGACGAGTGGGACAAGGATCCCTCGCGGGCGTTCGGGGCCGTGCTTTTCAACGGTGCGACGCTCGGTTCGGGCTCATTGCTCAAGCTCGGCAAGGCCGGAAAGCTGGGTGTGGGCGCGGAGGCCGCGACCGTGCTGGGCAAGGCGGGCGCACTCGTCGATCCGATGAGTTACCTCGGCAAGGCGGCGGGTGTCACCAAGCTGAAGGTCGGCGACTTCATGGAGGGCCTGAAGGCCAGCCAGGCCGGTATCGACGACATGGCCCGCAACGCACCCACCGGGGCTCCGCCTCATACAGGTGGGGTGGACGCGCCCCCCGGCCATGAATACGTCGACCACGCGGGCAACAAGCGCATCATCGGCGATGATGCGTACATCAGGGACGAACACGGCAACGTCGTTCCCGATACCCAACCCGTCCGGGAGCCGCACAAGGACGACCTGCCCAACACGCACGAGACCACCCCCGGCGAGGAGAAGGTGCTCGAGGGCGCGGGCGGACCCAGCCGCGCGGAGAACACGGCGGGCCACCCGACCGGCTCGGCGCACCCGGGCGGTGGTTCCCACCTGACGGATGGCGGTGGCACACACCACACGCCGTCCACGGGCGGCCACGCCGCGGACCACCCGACGACCGGTCGAGGCTCGGGCAGCGCCGCGGGTTCGTACACGCCTTCCCGCGGCGGTGGTCATGGCGAAACCCCGGGTACGGGCACGCGCGGCCACTCGGAAAGCACTCATGGCGGCGACGGAGCCCACAGCGGCGACGCGGGTGGCGGCCCTGCGTCCGGCTCCGCCGATCATGGATCCGGTGACGGTGCCGATGGCCAGGTGGAGAAGCACACGCCTGGCACGGAGACGCAGGAGCACGGGGGAACAGGAACATCGGATGCTTCGAGTGAGACAGGCACGACGCCCGGCGATCGTGTGAACGAGCCGATTCCGGAGCTGACGGCGGAGCAAAAGGCAGCGCACTGGGGCCATCTAGAGGACGTGGAGAAGCGGGCTCCAGAAGAATTCGACCACCTGAAGCACGACCCGGATCACAAGAATCAGATCGATGAAAAATCGATGGATGAGGCCCGGGTCGGCCTCGACCTTCGGGAGAGCGGACGTCTCCCGAAGGACATCCGCCGCCCGGAAGCCGATATGGGCGAGTTCTATTCCGAAACCACCGGCGAGTATTATGACATCAAGGGCGTCCACTCCGACTATCCTCCATTCAATAATGTGCGCGACAAGTCCCAGCCGTTCAAGGGTGCGTACGACCCGGCCAACAATGAGGCATGGGTCAACAAACAACTGGTGAAGCAGATCGAAAAGCGCGGACGTATAGTAATTATTGACATCCGGAATGCAAATCAAGCGGCAATCGACAGCGTCAAAGCAACTGTTGAAAGCCGCGGTTGGGGAGATCGTGTCATCTGGTATCCGTAAGAACTGGAAGCCGAACGTGCTCCCCACTGATCCGGACGCCACACGGCAACTGCAGGAATGGCTTGCCTCGAGTGAGTACAACCTCAACGGGATGGGCCGTGACTTCCGGGGCGCCGACCTCTCGGGCGGAGACTTCTCGAATGCATGGTTCACCGACGCAATCCTGGTAGGCGTACGACTTGCCAGCACGTCCTTCTACCGGGCCGACCTTCAGTCGGCCGATCTGACCGGAGCGGATCTGACCGGAGCTGATCTCGTCAGGGCGAACCTGGACGAGGCGGTGCTCCGATCAGCGCGGCTCGACGGAACGGACATGGTCCGGGCTTCGCTGTGCGATGTCGACGCGTCGGGAGCGAGCTTCCGCAGAGCACGGTTCCTCGGTGCTTCGCTGATCGACACCGACATGAGGGGGGCAGACCTGACCGATGCTGTCCTTGACGAGAACTTCTTCGAGATCAAAGTCGACGACACTACAGTGGTGCGTGGCCTGACGGGCACCGTTTTCGGGCCGATCACTGTCTTCAGCGGCGAATCATCCCAAGAGCTGGCCGGCGCAGAACTCGAGGCATGGATCGGTGCGCGAGGCGGACAAGTACGAGTGATTCCTCCGCGCCGCCCATCACAATAGGGCCTGGCGGCCCATTAGTCGGAATCCACCAGTTCTGCAGCAGGTGACTGGTTTTCGCTGATCTGCCAATTCTTCTGGTCTCGAAGTCGAGCGGCTCTTCAGGCGGCTTGTCGGCGACGAACGCAGAGGATCCAGTAGCCGTCCCATGCACTGCCATCGTGAATTGTGCGACACGGATTTCGGCGGTCAGCCGACGAACGAAATCGACGACGTGATCCACGACGCGCTCGAACGTCCCTGCTGCACCGGCCCTGTGCCCCTGGCCTCGTCGCCTTGCTGAACAGCCCCAGTGCGCCCGAGATCGGGCGGTTGTCGGCTTGCCTGGTGCTGACGACCTGGGACCAGGCGGTGGGATACGGAACGGTGATCCGTGCTGCCGCGGACGTCGGCATCAAGACGACAGCCGACCACGCATGATCGGAGAATACTTCGCATGACCAAGGACGTGATCGCGCTCACCGAGCGTGTACCGGACGCGCTGAGCGTGCTGGCGGGCCTGCTCGCGGGCGGCCCGGACCTGCGGGTCGAGGCTGCTGGCGAGGGTGCCGTGGTCCAGCTGTGTGATGCTGAGGGTCGTCCACTCGTCTCGATCGAGGTGCCGCTGCTGCTCCAGGTGCGGGGTGAGGCGGCTCGGCTGCTGGGTCCCAGCGCCGAGCCGTCCGGCGACGGCCCGGCGTGGTGGGTCGAGGCCCGTGCCGCCGCGGGGGTTCCTCAGGCCGAACAGCTCGCGGGTGCCTTCGCAGCACGGCTGACCATGCTTCTGGGCGGCAGGGTTTGGCCGCCGGATGCCCCCGGCACCGTCGGTGCGGCCAGCCCGGTCGATGTCTCCGGCATCACCGCCGTACCGGCCCCCGCCGCTGCCCAGCCGGCCGTCGACATGCTCACCGACAAGGCTGCCGTCGTACTCCAGGACCGACCGGTCGTCCCCATGACCAGCTGGCTCTCCGAGGCACTGCGGGCCACCGTGGACAGCGACCGGTCCCTGCAGATCGTCACCCCACCGCACTGCCGTCTCTCCCTGCCCACCCGCATGCTGCTGCAGTCCACATCCTCGCGTTGGGTGGTCCAGGACGAACGGTGCGGCTACTACGACGGACTGACCGGCGCAGTGCTGCGCTGGCAGAACGACACCTTCTCCCCGGTCCGGGATGAGAACGGTGAGACCCCGGTGGCGGACGCCTTCGCAGAGGTTCGGCCCAGCGGCGAGTGTCAGCTCATCGTTTCCTTCCGCACCCTGCACCCTCCCAGAGCGGACCTCGTTCTCGGCGGCGCGCTGGAAGCCACCTGGCAGGCGCTCACCGGCGCTCCCCCGGCCGGCTGGGGAACATCGGAACCGGCCGGTCTGACCTGGTCGAGGCGGCAGCTGACCGAGCTGGCGTACGAGCGTGCCCCGCAGCCCACCTGGACGGTGGTCGTCGGCGCCCCGGACCGTCCCGCCCTCGCCACCCTGCGCGTGATCCGCACACCGGAAGGCGTCGAGGAGGACATCACCCTCACAGTGGGCTACGGGACCGATGAGAAGCCGCCCCTGGAAGCACTGCCGGAACTGGCCGACGACCTGGTGACCCGGCACGGACTGAAGACCATGCTGTGCCAACTCCGCGCGGCACGCCAAGACCTGAGCGCCCCACCCCACTTCGAACACCCACCACTGCCCTACGCCTTCGTACTGGGCCCCGCAGAGGTCCGGGAGGCAGGGCGCGACACCGCGAGCAGAACACCGCTCAAGGAACGCCCGGTGCGACTGGGGCCGAACGCCCGACCCGGCTTCTACTACCCACTCGGCGACGGAGAGACCGCCGAGAGCTGGCACGCGCTTGAACAGCTGATGCGCCATTTGCGAGGTGCACCGCCCGCCTGAGCAGTCACGCCCGTACAACTGGCAACTGGGCATCCCGCCCCACCACACCACCCCACCGGGCAAGCTGGCTTCCTTCCCGGGGGCCTTCGCCGACGCCGCACAGGAGGCCGTGCCACAACGTGCCAGAAGGGGCGGTGAACAGCGGTCACCAAAGGACAGCCGACGCTTATCAGGACGGGTCCGCCGACACTCGTTCCCGCAGATCAGACACCATGAGCAAAGCGCGGTACCAGGTGATTCCCAAGCTCAGAGCGCGAGTTCGATTCTCGTCACCCGCTCCATGAAATAGCCCCAGGCCAACGGCCGGGGGCTTCTTTGTTGTCTGGCATCGTTCAGGGGGCCCGCACCAATCCGCACCAGAAGGCTTCTTCCTCTGCCTTCTCCCGGGCGGTGCGCACAAGGTCGACCAGCCCGCGAGCATGCGTACAACGATGCGGGCGCCGCGGCCCTGCTATGCCCCAGCTCGTTGGGAGCGGGCGGATTCGTGGCCCAGGTTCACTGTCCGTCAGTGGCGGGCCTTCTCCGGCTCGCTACCGCAGTCACGGTCCGGACGCTAACGAAGAGTGGATTCAAGCAGCAGTTCGCTCAGGTCCGACGGCATGGTGATCATGCAGTCGTGTCCGGTCGGCAGTTCCCGTATCCGTGCCGGGGAGCCGTTGGGCTGTGTCGCGGGGACAGGCCGTCGCACGATGCCTTCCGGCTCTGCGCCGACACAGTGGATGTGCGTACGCGGAACCGAGTCCAAGGCGGGGTTGTCCAGCCGGACCGGTTGCCGCAGGCAGCGCACTGGCTGGTCGGAGAGCGTCGCACGCAGCCATGCGATGTCCGCCGGGTCGGTGACCCCGAACAGCCCGAGGGGCGGAGGCATCTCGGGCAGCGGCGGGATGCGCCAGCCGTTGTCGGACTTGGCGGCCAGGTCGATCAGGTTCTGGGTCATGGGCTGCACGTCGACGGCGGTCTCGCCGTGCTCCGGGACCATCGCGTCCAGGTACACCAGATGCGCGATCCGTTCCGGCACCTCGTTGGCCACGGACGAGACGACCAGCCCCGCGTAGCTGTGCCCCACGAGCACCACCTCGCTCAGGTCCTCCTCGTGGATCAGCTTTACGACGTCCTCGACGTGCATGTCGAGCCCCACCTCGGGGCCGAGCAGGTGTGCCTTGTCGCCGTAGCCGGTCAGCGAGGGCGCGAACACGCGGTGTCCGGCCGACTCCAGCAGTGGGACCACCCGCTCCCAGCACCGGCCGCTGTGCCAGGCACCGTGTACCAGCAGAAAAGTTGCCATGAGGGGATTTCTCTTCCTCTTCGGGGCGTGACGGCACGGGAACATCACGGTTCCTATTTATGCCTCGGTACTCTTCAGGAACCGTAATCATCGTGCTGCACCTGCCACACCCCGATCAATAAGGCACATTTACGTGCCCTGGTTCTCTGGAGGTAACCATGAACGGCACAGCGGGCGGCGAGTCGTGGGCGGCACGGACGGAGGACCCGTGCCAGGCCCGTGAAGTGCTCGGCATCGTCGGCGACAAGTGGTCGCTGCTGATCGTGCGCAACCTCAGCCAGGGGCCACGCCGCTTCACCGAACTCAAGCGGGCCGTCGACGGGATCAGCCAGCGCATGCTCACCGTCACCCTGCGCGGCCTGGAACGCGATGGGATCCTCACACGGACCGTCCGCAATGTCATGCCACCGCACGTCAGTTACGAACTCACTCCGATGGGCAGGACCCTCCGCGAAGCCACCGCGCCCCTGTTGGAGTGGAGCATCACCCACCTGACGCACATCGACGCCGCCCGCGCCGCGTACGACGCCCGCCCCGACACCCCGCCCGCCTGACCCCGGCCCCGGC